>JAEUSI010000201.1 GCA_016788375.1 Ignavibacteria bacterium
AGGAATTTGTGTCCATCCTTGATTAGAAAATAGAGCATAATCAAACGTGTTGTCATTGAATTGCAGGTCTGTAGCATCTCCTATTTGATAGTTAATTGCCAGACCTCGTTCTTGCGCAATTTTATTTGCATTGTCTATCATTGCTGGAACAAAATCAATTCCTGTGATATTGTAGCCCATTTCATGCAAAGGGATTGTTGTTCTTCCAGTTCCGCATCCGATATCAAGAAATAAAGCCTTGGTATTGGGAAAATACTTATTAAAGAAATAGGTTTCGGATAACCACAAACCTTCTCCAGCAATTTTAATATAACTAGCCTGTGTAGTTTCACTAGAAAATTCATTTCGAACGTGCTCTTTTAAATTTGTTATCATTTTCACTTCACTTTCCACAAAGAACACCTGTACTGGTTCTGGTTACCCACGATGGGTAACTATGTTTTGCGGTCGTCCTTTTGTCTTTTTGCCTTGCCACCAGAAATTGCATACAACGATTGAGGCTATATGCAGTAAGGGATTGCGGGCTACTTACCTGTCCACATACACGAAATTTTATGCGGGGCTGAATGCATGAATTACCTGTGAATCCTTTATTGCATATAGCCTTTGTTAGCGGTTCGGGTTTTATTGATTCCATTGTTTGATATAATTGAATTTCTATAAAGCAATTATAGATTTCGTTGTTCTTCAATATGAAGGAATTTATGAAAAGCAGCAACAAACTTTGTTTATTGTATTTTTTTTCCAGTCTCCGCTGAATTTGCCGCCTGAGAAAATCCTGACTGCAAAGTGAATTTAATGAGGGGACTCGGCGGAAACCAAAAATAATATTGTAGTAGGACAAGCCGGTTTCCGAACCGCAAACGCTGTGTTATACGCCCCGGCCAGCAGCGCAGCGGAAGCGAGAATGTTGCGTAGTGCGGCTGAAAGCAGCGGGTTCAAAAGAATTTGTTCATTATTTAAGTGTCTCTTTATGATCAATGTTTAATGATTTCAAGTATTACTTCATTGTTGTGAACAAGAAGTTTGGCGGTTCCTCCGATTGGAAACGTGATGATTGGAGTCGTGTGTCCGAAATCAACATTACCTATTACAGGTAGCGGATTAAGTTCTTTCTTTGATTTTACGATTTTTGTTAAAAACTCTCGCGTCATTTTTGTTGCAGGCTGGAATCTGCCGAAAACTACAGCCCGCACTTTTTCGAATCCGGGCTGATGGATTGTTGATTGTAAATCTCTGTCTATTGTAGCAACGTGCGCTTCATAATCGTCTTCTATAAAAAGTATACTCTCTTGAATATCAGGCATATACTCTGTACCATGCAAAAGGTTCAGGGTGCACTGGTTTCCGCCAATAATTTTACCCTCCGCTTCGCCTTCGTTGATAATCCAGAAGCCGTCATTTTTAGTAAAGTTGCGGTTTATTTGGTCGTTTGCCCATTTGTCATCGCTCCATTTCGGAGATGGTTTGATTTCAAATGGCTTTTCTTCAAACAGACATTTTTTGAAATACTCAAGCGTGAAATCAAATCCCAGCTTGTCTCCGAAAGAGAAAAAGTGCGGACCCGAATACGTGACCAAACCTGTTTTTGCATAAACAGCATTTGCGAGAGCTGTGATATCGGAGTAACCGCAAAGAATTTTAGGATTAGCTTTGATCAATTCGTAATCGAGATAACGTAAAAGTTGGTTAGAGTTAAATCCGCCAATGACGGTTATGACTAACTGGATTGATTTATCAGAAAACGCTTCGTGCAAATCGGACACACGGCTCTGAATAGATGAAGAACTGAAATCATTAATTTCATTCACATGTTCTGCGAAGCTCAAATTAAGACTGAGTTCGTTGAAGCGTTGAATGGCTTTTTCTTTCAATTCTTCATTGATCCAGGGCATAGCCAAACTTCTTGCGGGAGAAATTACTCTTACTCCGTCTCCCGATTTTAATTTTGGTGGAATCATAATCATAATATACTTGAAATTGTTTCCCGTCTCCGCTGCCTGCCCTGTGGAAGTCTCCCGTCTGAGTAAATCCTGATTACAAAGTGCATTAGATGAGAGGACTCAGCGGGAGGATGAATACCGTTTTCCCGGGCGTTGAACGGAGCCGAAACGCCCTTCTTTTCCCTGCTGCATGCCCGTCCGGTATGAAATGCAGACAGGTCTGCGGAGCACGAAACCACCTGTATTGCATTACTATTGTCAGCATCACATCCGGATGTCCTGTCAGTCATTTCTGCTATTTTGTCTGCGATTGCGGATGTTGCGAATATTTAAGATGAGTAGAAAAGCGTTAACAATTAAAAGTCCCATTAGTATCACATAGGAAAATATTTCGATTGTCGTCCCCTGAAATCCTTCATTGATGCCGTTATACAGAATCCATAAAGTAAAAAGGATGTTGCCTGCAATTGCAGCTGATGAAATAAATGTTATAAAATGTGATTCGTTGTTTTTCATTGTATTTGATTTAAATGTCCCGTCCGGGTTCGCACTGTCGCAATTGAATAACCTGTAACGGCGGGTTCCTGCGAAGCGGTAAAGCGCTGTTCCGTCCGCCGCCAGTTTGCCAAATCCGGTTCCGGCTTCAGATGTTTCACTGAATAATTTTATTAATCCAGGTAATAAATTCGGCCGGATCTAACATAGAAAAAGAATGTGGATGTCTTGTCCCGTCCGGTTTAAATCCTTTGCCAGGGCAGTTTACAAACTCTGCATTTTTATTCCCCAATAGTTTCAATTAAGAGATACATCCTGACAAATCAGTTGCATTCATCGTCTCATAAGAGCCTCTTCTGTTTTCTTTAACCTTGTTAATGTCGGGATTGCAATAAAGTCTGACCGGAATTGTCTTTAAATATCTTGCATTACCTCCGTCTTTTGCTTCGGGATAAAACGAAGAAACTTCCCGTCCCCGCTGAGTCTCCCGCCTGAGAAAATCCTGACTGCAAAGTGCATTTAATGCGGGGACTCAGCGGGAGGATGAATACTGTTATCCCGGGCGTTGAGCGGAACCGAAACGCCAAGCACCCCGAGCGTTGAGCGGAACCGAAACGCCCGTCCCGTCCCCGCTTGAGTATATCCTGATTACAGAGTATATTTGATGCATGAACTCAACTGGAAACAAAAAATAATGAAAATTAATAAATATCGAATTATAATAAGACAATCGGAAATCAAACGCACCTGTGATAAATTGCCGTTAAGAAATTATGAAGCAATGGCGTTAAGCAAAAATTTACTGTCCGACGATTAAGTGAATTAATCGAATTAAGCTGCGTAAAGAGGAATTTATCAGAACTTGTCTTATTTTACATGTCTGTCTACTTGTCAAGTTTGTTGTTGTCTTTTTGGATTAAGTCGTTAATGTCAAGTTAGAACTGTTGTCAAATAACATTTCTCATAATTTTCAAATCTTTACGAATTAGCGAAATTCCATGTTACTCCCACCGAAAATGCTGATGAATAGCGAACAGAAAGTTGATGTTGCGTTTAGTAGCTCCTTTATTGAATAAAAGTCCAATCTTAGCTGCAGTTAATTTAACTACAATATCTCTTCAATAGAGAAATTCTGTTTTATAAGTTGCAGCAATTGCGTATTTGCTTTCTCGATTTCATCAATTCTGATCAATGCTTTAGTTATTTCGGATTTGGAGTATATTAATAAGTATGGTTTATCTGACCTAAACGAATAAATATATTTTCCAGTAGGAACTTTATAACCAGCTTTTTTTAGGTATTTGGCACTCTCTTCGGGATTGCCTATTCTAATATCGCCTATTTGATCAGAGCTATTGCTATTGTCATTTTCTATAGCAAGAGATTTAAG
>JAEUSI010000202.1 GCA_016788375.1 Ignavibacteria bacterium
AGCTTAAGCAGCCGGGAATAATATTTAATGAAGTTCCTGACGGAAATTCTTGTGTCTTCTGAAATTTCCTTCGAATCAGAAGCATAATGCTTGAATGTATCAATAAGAAAATAAGCAGGGTTTTCAAGATTAAGTTCAAAGTAAATTTTTAACATCAGAAATTTTACGTCGGTTTTCAGTCTTACAAAATCATATTTAACTTTTGAAACATAATTAAGCGATTCTTCAAAATCTCCTCTGCCGAATTTTATAATTGCCATTGAAAAATATTTCATATTATCTGCGTATTCGGGCTGCAGTTCTTTTGTATGAATTTCGATGAATTTATCAGCCCAGTCAAATTCTTTTACTGCGGATGAGTGAATTACCGCGCTTCTGTAAAATGAAGGATGCATAAAATCTTCTTCAGAAACTTTATATGCTTTATCTTCGACGCAAAAGCTCATGATCTCAAAAAGTTCGTTCCTTTTATAATCATTGTCACTTTCTTTCCCGGAACTCAGAATGTTCATCAGATCTGCATAAAAAAAATTCTTTTCAAATCTGGATATTCTTACCCTGTTGGTTAAAAATATCTCTTTTGCTTTTCTATAATAATTAAGATCATTTCCGTTTATGATACTTTTGTAGGCATAATAATTAAATAAAATTTCAGGATACTTCTCATGATTTATAAAAGCTTCCAAAGCTTTTTCCATATCAAGCGCTTCGAAGAATTTATCCGGAAAATTGTTATCGGATTTTGCTCCATTATATGCTTCTTCAAGATATTTCATTTTTGCAGTCCAGATCATATTCAGAATGAAATAAGCTGAATTCCATTCAAATGACTTTATTCCGTGATCAAGAAATTTTTTGTAATGAAGAGTGTAAGCAAAGTATCTTGTATTAAGCTGCTCAAGCTGAAAATATTCAAGTGCTACAGCAGCCGATTCCTGATTAACCGATGAAATGTTTTCATAAGAATCAGCAAGATACTGATCATAATATTTAATGAGATTTCTGTCGAGTAAACCTCAGAGAATGATTCTGTTTTTCAGTAATACATCATTTTTTATATTTGAATAAAAGATATAATCTGTAACTGCTTTCAGTAATGTGGAAAAAATATTTCTGATTAAATCTTTGTGCTTTTTACCTGAAGAGCTTTCACCCGGATAAAGTTCTGCTATAATTTTATCTTCATTTATTTTTTCAGAAGGAAACCCGGGATAAAGTTTTTTTAAGAAATTAAACAGGGGCAACGGATCTCTGTCCTTTTTAAAGTAAGGAGATTTAAGAAATTATTCAAATTCAGAAAGTTCAGATTTAGAAAATGTCTTCAGAAAGGCAATTAATTTTGAATCTTGTTTACTTTTAGTCTTACTCTCAGTCTTTTTCACTATATAGCTAAAATTTTTTTCGATACGAAATTAGTTAAAAAATTATCCTAATCCAACCTTTTTTCGCCAGTATTAATACAATTTGTTGTAAAACAATTTTTTTTGGTCAGGATAAAGTTTATTTTTGTATAATTAAAAATTCTATTCTAAAAACTATTAACTCACTACTTTGAAAGGAGAAGAATAAAGTAGGTAAAACACTTATCGTTTTAAAATTAAATATAAGGTGTTAGAAGTATCACTTAAATTTTTAATATTTGTTTAAAACCTTTTTGAAACTTAAATTAAATACATGGAAAAGAAAATCCTATCTGTTTTTTTTACAACATTTTTAATTCTGATTTTTTCACACTCGATTTATGCACAGTCAAGGAGTGCATTGAGAATTGAAAGACACAAAATTGATAAAAGTAAGCCCGCAAATAATATTACCTTTGAAGTATTAAATGATCCGAAACCAGTAGTGATTTCTAATCAGACAGATAATCAAAGAGCAATTATACCCATAGGTAGTTTTTTTGGAGCTTCCGGGAATGGAAGAGCTCCTCAGGGATCAAGAAGATTTATAAATACAAAAGCATTGTATTCGGATTCCGTGATGCTTGCTTCAGGATTTACAGGTGCCGTTACATCTGTTTCTTTTAACTGGCAAAATGGGATAGCCCAGTCTGTAGCAACCACAGGAAATCTAAAAATATTTCTTAAAGATACGGTTGCCGGTGCAACCACATTTTCAAATTCTTTTATTGATACCACCGGTGCAGGAGGTGTCAAAGTTTATGACGGAACAATAACAATTCCGGCTGTAACAGCAGGAACCGCATTTGAAGTAAATTTACCTGTGGGAGGTCCGGGAACAAGTACTTATACTTATACCCCGGGCTCCGGTCTTATATTAATATTTGTTTATAAAACGACAACAGCGCTTGCTACACCTTCAGGTTCTCCAACAGTAGCTTGTTTTGTCGGACCGGCAAATAGTGCAGCAACATATCAAAGTCAAACCGCTCCGGGAAATATTGGAAGCCTGACAAGTTTCCGGCCATTTATAGCTTTAGGTAATGCATTAGTAGATGCTATTTCGATGGGTGCGATTTATTCACTTGGTGAAATTGGTGTTTGCCCTTGTCCTGATACTGATGTAGTTGAGTTTAGTATGGATCATTTGCTTAATCGAGTGGATACAATCCTTGTGAAAACCACCTTGAAGAATGCGATTGGCGGCGGAGTTAAGTGGGAATCTATAGATACAATTGTTACTGATACAGTTGAAAGATTAGAATTAAGCAGTCTGATTCCAAAGCAAAGCGATACAAAGAGTTTGGATTCAATTATTATTGAAGGAGTAGTTTTAGGTACAGAAGATTACACTTCGAATAACAGAGGAACATCTATAAAGAAGACAACCTTAAATCGCTGGAATCATGCGAATCCAAACGGCATGTTAACCGGAGGCATGGGATTCACCGTCAACGTAGATATGGCTGTAAGATTCTTTGCTTCATGCGAGATGCCAATATGTGCTGTTGACCTGGCTTTTTTTGTTGGGTCCGCTGGGGCTAATCAGCCCTATCTTGTAAAGATTTTCGGGGTTGATGACGATACATTAAAACCCGGTGCTTTAATGTATGTCTCGAGTCAGCAGACCACACCGCCGGGACCCAACGGAGTTTTTCAGCGCGTGACTCATTATCTTCCAACTCCAATAAATGTTCCTTATGGATATTACTTTGTAGGAATAACACAGATCAGAACTGATACATCTATTGCCTATGGATACCAGTTTAATAGTCCTATTCGTTCCAAAACCTTCTTTGTTACCAGTCCTCCAGGATCATCAGACTGGGCAGATTTTGCTGATGAAGGTATTAATTTTGTTCTGGATATTGCACCAAAGACTTATCTGTCGTTAAATGTCGGAGTATGGCTCGAAGGAAATTATAATGGTCTTACAATGATTCCGGACACTGTAACTGTCATTGCTCATAGTCAGATATCACCTTATATGGCTTATGATACTGCCAGAGCTGTTGTCGGCTCCGGAGGTCTTGGAACATTTAATTTCAGTAAATTGAATAATGATTCATGTTATTATTATGAAATAAGACAAAGAAATCATTTAGCGACCTGGAGTCATTCTCTGTGTGAAAAAATTGACGAGTGCGGTAAGCAATATGACTTCAGAAACTCTGTATCACAAGCATTTGGAAATAATATGTTATATATTCCTCCGCCGAACGGAGATGGAGCAGGAGGTGGATTTGGAATATACGGAGGTGATGTAAATCAGGACGGAACAATTGATGCAGGTGATCTGAGTCAGGTTGAGAATGATGCCGCAAAAT
>JAEUSI010000203.1 GCA_016788375.1 Ignavibacteria bacterium
TCTACCGCCTGAACCGTGTATCTTACCGGATACTCCATCTGCTCACCCATTCCGGGCCATGCGCTCCCTAATGCGACGATAGAGGTATCGATAAATTCCGGATCTGTTCCCGCGTTTATATCAAGTGTTTTAAGCAGAATATAGTAAGTCGGTACATAAGACATTGTAGACTGTGTTGCTCTCCATATTCTGTATCTTTTTGATGAATCCGTTCTAAGCATATCCGGTTCCTGATTATGATTCCATGTTATAATTGGCCGCATGTAGTTTTCGCTTTCAGGATAATAGTCAACTTTTATTCCCATCGGGCGGGATGGCGGAGTCAAGTGTAAAACCGAATCAAGAGATAATTGTTCTCCAACTGCGCCTTTATATATTTTAATGATTGCTTCTTTTGTCGATGAATTAAATGATTGATACCAGATAAATATTCCTGAATTTCCATTTGCCCACGTATTTGTATTTGGAGAAGAATATGGAGAAAATATTTCATTGTATCCTACATTCCATGCATCATATCTATCTCCTAAAACTTCTTCATTAGGGTATATTTGTTCGGAATTTGTAAACAATCTGTTCGTTCCAACTTGGCAAGCATCTGAGTTTATGCTTCCTACTCCAGCCCAAATTTGAAAAGCATGACTGATTCCATCTGCTGGACTATAATTCAATCCTCCATCATTACTATATGAAACACTATCTCTTAAGTAATATGTCCAGGAACTAGCATTAAAACAATACCCGGCATCCCACGCATATCTTTGAGTCTGACCTCTGTTACTCCAATACCAAAGTCCATCGGCACATTCCAAATCCTGAGGCAAAATAATTGATCCGTTAGGATATACAATTCCATAGCTATTGACGTGGTAAATATATAAACCCTTTCCATAATTTTCATTATATTCGAAAGGACCTATAATCTGAGTAGTATCTCCTAACATAACTCTATCCCACTTTGAAACATGACCTCTACTTGCTAAAAGAAAACATTCATTCCCTTGTATAGGAACTCTAAGTATTTCTCCATTTGAATTATCTCTTGAAGAGTAATCTTTCAAGCTGTATTGAACTTGGGAACTGAAAATAACTGTATCTGCATTTTGATATTTTAACAATATCATTTCATAAGGACTAAAAAATCCTTCTGAACCCGCGCCAAATGCTACTTTCCCGTATGCTATATGCCCGTTTGCATAAAGACAATGACCATGTTCATGCTGAAGTACATTAAAATTAATAAATTTCCTTGCAGTAAAAGATACAGTCACTCCGGACCCTTTACCCCGATAACCATACCCTATTTTTATGTTGCGCGTAGTATCAACCAGAACTTCGGAAAAGTCAAATTGACTGGAGGTTAAGTGCGCATAACCTCTTTTATCCCACAATGGACCACTGTAATTTTTGTGGATTTTATATATCATATCTACATATCCATCCGGTTCATAATAAAATTTTGTTTCATTGTTTATTAATGTATCACGCCATTTGTCAAATTCACTCCAATCTGATATTTCTTCATTTATTTTTCTCCATACTTCAAGATTAATTTCATGATCTGAAGTGTATTCATAATCAAATTTATCTAAAATAACGGAAAAAGTTTTTCCCGTTACATGAAATATTCCTCTACTGAGCTCAAGCCAGTAGTCACTAATAGGTTCTGTTTGCTCATTATAAGCATCCCACCAATTTGAATTATAACTTTTTGTTTGAGCTATTAAACTATCAAGATAAATAGGAACCTGATTTGTTGGCCACTGCCAGTCATCTATGTCATTTTTATATTGAACAAATACAATGATTACAGGAAACACTGCACTTGATGGTGAAGTTGTATCCCCACTTAAATCCGTTCGGATTGGTTTTGTCACACCATTAAACGAATTTCCAAATATCGAACTGCTGAGTGCTCCTGAAGAATCAACAAATCCGCAGTCAAATCCATTTGGTGATTGAGAATAGTTATTAGAATACAAAATTAAAAATAATGTTAAGAACATTAAGATTCTCATTTTATTATTCCCCAATGATTTATATTTTATAATTATTTTTTTTTAAATAAACGGGCGGAGTATTCCATTTTATTTTGGAATAAACTTTTAACCTTTCGCACAGGTGTGAGCTTCCGCCCTGTTAATTCATTAATTAGTTTAATTTTTTTATAGCGCTCTAATCATAACTGAATATCATTTATTTTAGATAAATCATTTTTTTAGAATCAATTTTCTTTTCGTCTGCAAATAATGAATAAAAGTAAATTCCTGAATGCAAATTCGATGCATCAAAATTTAATTCATGATTTCCGGCTTGTAATATTTTGTTGTTAAGAGATTTAATTTCTTTACCTTGTATGTCGAAAATTTTGATTTGAATAAAACTTTGTTTAGTTAATGAGAAATCTATAGATGTTGATGGATTAAATGGGTTCGGGTAGTTTTGAGAAATTCTAAATTCTTCAGAAATTAATTTATTTGTGTTTGAAATGTTTACAACTGTTTGTCCGCCATTTGTGGTATATATAATTTTTCCACCTCCACCTGTTGCCCATCCAACTGAATCATTATATAAATAAATTGACTTCATCATTGCAGGGGGAAAATTACCGGAAACCTCTCTTATCCATGATAATCCCCCATCTGATGATTTATACAAGTATCCTTGTTCTCCTCCAACAAAACCTGTATTTAAATTAATAAAAGAAGCAACTCTCATAGATGCAGTTAAAGGGTTTACAGGTACTCTGCTTAAAGTATCCCATGTATCTCCAAAATCTGTTGTCTTGAAAACTCTGTTATCACTTCCGGCAACCCATCCATGTTGATTATTCACAAAAGTTAATTTATAGAAATTGGGAATTCTAAACCCGATTGGCATTGCTATATTATTCCAACTGATTCCACCATTGCTTGTTTTGAACATATCTGTCCCAGAACCGGTAACTACTCCTGTCATCGCATCCTTAAAATACATGTCGTGAAGATTTCCTGCGAATACCGGAGTTGTTATAATAGAATCTCCACCATTTGTTGTTCTTAATACTTTTTGCCCTGTCCCCGCAATCCATCCAGTATTTTCATTTATAAAAAAGACAGCATCATAGCTGGACCCTGAACCGAATGCGCCGTTTCTAATTACAATCCAGTTAGCTCCTGCATTGGTCGTCTTGATTATTGTTTCAAACCATCCTACAACGTAACAAACATTTGAATCAACTATATGAATACCAAATAATGGTTTCCCTACAGCAGGATTAGTTATAAATGACCAGTTTATACCCGCATTATTTGTTTTCAATATTACTCCGTCATCACCGACAATCCATCCGGTATTTCGATTTAGGAATTCTATATCTCTTAAAAAGGAACTTGTACCGGAGTTTTGCTGAATCCACTGCGCTACTGCTAATTGAGAAGAGGTTTGTAAAATAAAAAATATTATTATTATTATTTTCATACTACTGATTCTAAGTTAGAGAAATGCCAATTAAAACTTATTTAAGCTCTTCTATTTGGGGTGAGGTAATTTTTTCTTCTTTAACTTATACAAAAATACTTACATATACCTGATGCTTCAAGGCATAAAGGCTTGCTTCGCTGTTCATGCTGCCTGCACTGTGAGGGTCTCACACACGAACGATTCCTGAATCAGGTTTGAATTTGATGCGGTGATTCCCACAAAACAGGAAGCGTAAATAAAATGTGATAAAT
>JAEUSI010000204.1 GCA_016788375.1 Ignavibacteria bacterium
AATTCTATTATATATGTATATTAAGGATGAACAGATTCAGCACCCTGATTATTTTCGGCAATTCCGACGTCACTTGCATCTACATAATCATCGCCGGTCAGGTCTTCCGGAATATAACCTGACTGATCCACGGCATTTTCAACTAATGCAAGATCCGACGCGTCAACAATTTCATCCTGATTAACGTCACCGTCAATAAGCCCGTAAGGACCGCCTAAGTATTTCTGATTATCTCCGTAAGCTTTATTTGCAGCGGTTGTAAAATCATATGTTTTGTTTCCGACATCAAATTTTTCACAGTCAGAGTGGCTCCATGTCTGAATATGATTTCTGTGAAGTATAGCAAAATAATAGCAGTCTGTTTCATTCACGTTTGTTAATGTGAATGAACATTTTCCGTCAGAGCCGAGCACGCCTTTTACTTCTTCTACGACTGCATAAGGAGAAGTCTGGCTTCTCACCTGAAGAGTAACAGTATCTGCCACCATTATTGCAGTATTCTCGTCATAGAAACCCTGCAGATAAGCCTTCAGGGTGAAATTAGGTGTAAGCACGCCGTACGGAAGCCTGAATACATTTCCGTAAATCACAACTGCCTCGTCATTCCAGGCGCCTGTTACAGCAGTTCTGAAAAAGAATGATCCTTTTCTGATCGGTGATTCAGTCTGATATGCGGTAATAGCGTTTGTTGTTCCCTGTCTTAATCCTATATAGAAATTCGAATTTGCAGGAATACTTACAGTTGTAACAGGTTTATGACTGACACCATATACAGTATTTATTGTAGCAGGTGTCAGCAGGGTCGGTGATACATACATCGGAACTCTGCTTGGCGCTCCGGGGAGTGTCGAAGAATCCGGATAGACAACTACGTTATACGCTGAATTTGCTGCGGCTGCTGCAGTGAAAAGCAGGTAGTAATTAATATACGACAGATTCATAGGTGAAGCGGAATTGTTTTTGTAACCTGCGATCATTTCACCGTTTGCTGTGCTTACCCCGACTGCATTAATGAAAAACTGATCTACATCAAGATAGCTGTATTCATTTGCAGTGGTAATCTGAGAGACATATCTTGAATTATTATCAGTCACGTTTTCACCGGAAGCTGTATTTGCCACGGCAACTATACTGTCGTTTTTGCCTATTGAAGATACCGGCAGGTCAACGCTTAAAGTTGTGTCGCCTGTATTGTACTTATAGAAATTAATATCCTGATCGAATTTAACAATCGGAGCTGACGGATACCTGTTATAAACTTTAACATTAACGGTAATATTGTCAGCGCTTGCTCTTGTTTTGTTGTAATTTATCAAAAGCTTATTCGGCACGGGACCTGTCTGTGTAGGATAAATTCCAAGCAACTGCATTTCAACAATCTGGGAAACATCTGTCAGAGGAAGACCTGAAATTGCAGTAGGGCTGAACTTTGTCTCTGCTCTGAAAGCAGAAGAAGTCAAAGCAGTTCCCATTACTGTCTGACTCTGATAAGTATATGCCGAACCTCCTGTGTTTGTACAGGAAACTGTTGCATCACCGACAAACGGAGTTATACATCCGCTTGAATCCTGATATTCAAAAGCGACATAAACTCCCTGACCGGCAACAGTACTGAAAGCGCTTGTTCCTGTTCCGCCTGCATTTATAAAAGCTTCTGAAACCGCTGCTCCGCCGGAAAGATTAATTGTTCCGTTTGCAACAAGCGTCATACCTGTAATTGAAGTTGTCCAGCTTGTTGTTTTTGAATAGGTAGTATTTGTTGTGTTCTGAAGATATACTTTCAGAGTTCCTGTTGCGCTCTGCGGAATCGGAACTAGGCTTCCGAGATAAGACCAGCCGATTGCATTAACAGCCTGAGCTCCGTAACCTGAAGTTGTCATTTCAGTCGGAGTAATAATGTAAACGCATCTGATGAATCTTCTTCCGGCCTGCGGGGCTCTTCCGTTTTGCGAGGTTGAAGCGTTATTCGGCAGAACGACTGTACCTGTCTGAACCTGAATAGGATTAATTATACCCTGAGCAGGTCTTTCTTTAGGCACGTTCTGAATCTGAAGATCACTTCCGGTATCAAATACCGGCTCTTCATTCATTTGAGCTGACAGAGATACTGTTAAAGCAAAAAACATTGCAATAGCTAAGAGTTTTTTCATGTTTTGTTTTTTAATTATTGATTTGGGTTAATTAAAATATTACTTCCTTAAAAATATTTTTAACAAAAATAAGGATTTTAATTTAATATTTCCAAGAGTTTTCTGACTGACCTGAAACGTTCATCTCAACTCTTTCCAAAACGTTGTACTTTATCTAAGAGATTTAAGATAGTCGCTTATCTTTTGATCCCCCGACAAAGCATTCGGGGGCAGACTAAGAAAAGGTACTGTATTATTTACCCTTAAGAATGGATTCCGTAATCCAGTATTTCTCACATCTTAAACATACAATTAATAATACAATGCCGAATGTAAAAACCCTGACAGTATAATTTCACGATCAGGGTTTTATTAAATTTCAGAATTCAGCGAACTGAATTTATGATTATACAATTCTTACTTCACAAGCATCATTTTCTTTGTCGCATTGAATGACTTTCCGTTTCCATCGGCTGATATTCTGTAAAAATATAATCCGGAAGAAAGTCCCTCTCCGTTAAATTCAAATTCCGTTTCCGCAGGGTGACTCCGCCCGGGTAAATATGGTAAAAGAGTAAACTTATTGCGGAGCACCCTGCGGGGACAGAAACAAGTATACTCTTTTTTCCACTCCTTCCCAAGCCCGCAGACTGTCCGAAAACGCGTATATATATATTCCGTTTCCGCAGGGTGACTCCGCCCGGGTAAATATGGTAAAAGAGTAAACTTATTGTGGAGCACCCTGCGGCGGAATCGAATTACGTTGTTCAATTGCCAGATTGTTTATTCATTACCCCGGTATAATGTATTACATTATATATTCCCTGACTGCCGGTTTCATAAAACCTGGCACTTGAATGTTTATAGTCAACATAATTATCTGCAAGTCTCCATTTCCCCGAAACTGGATTCCGATGAATGTAATTTAATTTTTGTTTCATAAACTTTTCCGTAGTAATTCTTTTAATATCAGAAGAGGGTTGAAAAACATTATGAACTTGTCCTTTAAAAGAATCTACCGGATTAACACTTTCATGCATTAATTTCAGTAAATCATTTCTTCCTGACTTCTTCAATCTCTTAATTATTTCATAAGCCATGAATCTTTTTGATTCGCCGATAATATCATTTATTGTATATGTGCAATTTTTTGTATAAACCACTTTGTGCAGATGATTGGGCATAATAACGTATCCACAATTATAAATACTTTTTGATTTGTTAATATCAAAACATTTATAAATAAAGTTATACAAATTTGTAATTTCAAATAAGGAAATCCAACGAAAGCACGTAAATGTAATGAAGTAGAAAGTATCGTGTTCAAAAAGAATCTTTCTAATACTCATTCATAATAATAGTATTAGAAGAAACTGAAGTCAAGATTAGTTTTGAGGTAACTCTCTTTATTGCACTATTTCTCCGCAGGGTGCTTCGCAGTTAATTTACTCCGGCATTAATTAGTACAAATGCGAAGTCACCCTGCGGGGACAGAAAC
>JAEUSI010000205.1 GCA_016788375.1 Ignavibacteria bacterium
ACCCGCTAAAAGTTTCAAAGATTCAAATTACAAACTGACACAGCAAATCACAGCTAAAAAGAATCAGGTTAAAAAAAGAGACCCGTTTAAAGAAAGAGGCGTTAAGGATCATATAGATTTTTTTGATGCCAAGCTTATGACAAGATTTCTCAACGAACAGGGAAAGCTGCTTCCGGGTAGAATTACCGGAGCCAATGCAAAAATGCAGAGAAAGCTTACAACTGCTATAAAAAGATCAAGACATCTTGCTATTATTCCTTTTGTAAGCGAAGGAACAAGATATTAATTCAGTTTTATTTTTTTTTCATTGTACTCTTATGCTAATTTTCTCTTAGTGTAAGAGTTTTTTTTTGAACTGATCCCGAAATACAGCATTTCAGTTAAACTTTCATTTAAAAAACCATGACAAGCATCCCGTTATATAAAATTAATTCAATTCTGCTCTTTTGTTTTATCCTTGCAGCAGGAAATATACTTCACAGTCAGACAGATACATCCCTTATAATCGGAAATTTCAGGATGAGCAAAGTAATTGACGGAGATACATTCAGATTTGAAGGACTGGATAAATCTTCGAGACTTCTCGGCATTGATACAGAAGAAACATTTAAAACTGATGATGCCGAACAGAAAACAAACGAAATTGCTCTTGTCTGGGAGGATTTCTACAAAAGTGAAAAAGGCGAAAGCACAATGCCTGTGAAAACTGATTCACCTCTCGGATTTGAAGCATGGAAATGGGCAGAAGCATTTTTCAGCGATGTTGATTCTGTCAGGCTTGAAAAAGAGGATAATGAAAGAACCGTGGATATTTTCGGAAGATATCTTGTATATCTGATTGCGTACAAAGACGGAAGTGAGATAAACTATAATGTCGAATGCGTTAAGCAGGGCTACAGCCCTTACTTTAACAAATACGGAAACAGCAAACGGTTTAACGCTGAGTTTACCGAAGCGCAGAACTATGCCATGGAAAATAAACTCGGCATCTGGAATCCGGATAAAAAACATTATCCCGATTATGACATCAGGCTTGAATGGTGGAACAAAAGAGCAACTCAGTTAGAGAACTTTGACGCGAAATATTCCGGAAATGAAATGTATTTTAATCTTTCTGAAGACAATGATTTCAGGAGACTCGCTGATAATGAAGGAAAGGAAATAATAGTTTTCGGAAGCATCGGTGACATACTCACAAAGAAATTTCCTTATCTGCTGCGCATTCCGCATAACAAAGAAGAGAGTTTTAATATTGTAGTGTATGAGGAAGATATTAAAGTAATGGATGAAGCGAATATTGAAACAGTCAGGGATTATTACATTTACCTGAAAGGAACGCTTGAAAAATACAACGGACAGTATCAGATAGTACTGAGGAATAAAGATCAGATATGGATGGAATGATAATCCGGCTAAGAAACTTTTTTCAGAACAATCATTGTAATATCGTCATACTGAGCTGTGTCTACAGTAAATTCGGTTATGGCATTTTTCAGTTCATCGATTATCTCACAGGCGGAAGATGATTTATAATTCTTAAGAATTTCACAAACCCTGTTTTCCCCGAATTCGGAACCGTCTTTATCGTTTGCTTCAGTCACACCGTCGGTATAAAATACAATCACATCATTTTTTTCAAGACTGACTTTACCCACTTCATAATTAATTCCCGTATTCAGAATCCCGATCATGAATCCGCCTTCACTCAGCTGAATAATCTTATCTTTCTTTAAAAGATACGGAGGATTATGGCCGGCATTAATATATTCAAAAGTGTTTTTATCCGAATCAAGAATTCCCCAGAAGAATGTGATGAATTTATCCGAAGCAGTATTCTCGTAAATCAGTTCGTTTATTTTTTCAGTTACCTTGGCGAGATTAAAAGAATCTTCTTCATAAAGCTTAAGATAGGAATGAACTGCAGACTGAATATTTGCCATGAGAAGCGATGCGGGAGTTCCCTTGCCTGATACATCTGCGATGACAACGGCGGTTTTCGAACCGGTTAATTTAACAACGTCATAATAATCACCGCCGACCTGAAGCGCAGGCAGATTCATTCCGGCAATATCATAATCAGTAACTTCCGGAATTGCAGAAGGAAGAAGCGCAATCTGAATTTCCCTTGCTAATTTAAGTTCGTTTTCAATTTTCTGCTTGTCGAGAAATTCCTTGAAAAGATTGGAGTTCTGAATGGAAATCAGGGAAAGATTTACAATTGATTCAAGAAATTCAATATCAGTGTCAGAATAAGCCGTTTTATCAAGCTTCTTTCCGAGACAGATAATATTTTCAACTTTATTGTTAATGACAGCCGGGATTAACAGTTCAAATTCCTTGTCGGCAAGACATTCAATAAACGGCATCGAAGTTCCGCGCGTGATTCTTATGGTATTTCTTAATTCCTCCGAAACATGGTCTTTCGGGAAATATTCATTAAGACAGAGAGAATCTATATCAAGATTTCTGTTGTCTTTAAGCAGATAAAAATCACCGTCTTTATTTTTTGATATAATAACAAAATCCCTGATACCGAAATTACCAAGGAGAGTATAGCTTAGAAGTTTGATTATAGTTTCTTTATCCGTAAAATTTGAGTTGAATTCCTTCCCGAGTTCAAACAGGGATTTCAGCTGCCTGATTTTATTGTTCAGGCTGGAGTTCAGAGAGCTGACTTCATTAAACTTAAGAGTATTCTCCACAGCCGAAGCCGAAATATTGAGCATTGTTTCGATAAAAACGATTTCGCTTTTAGCAAGCTCGGAATTATTCAGTTTCTTTCCCAGGCAGAGAATGCCGAGATATTTATTCTGAAAATAAATCTTGAAGAAATTTCTGAAACCGTTGCCTTCAATAAATTCATTTTTCACTGAAATCTCATCTGAAGTAAAAACCGGAATTTTCGGAAAATCTATTTTCAGATCTGAGTTAAGATACTTTGCATCAATTCCTTTTGCGCTTTCCACGGTATAGCAGTCCGGGTCTGAATCACCTGTTCTGAGTAGCACCATGCCTTTTGAGATAAGCATTTTGCCCATTATGCTCAGAAGAATATTGTTGAGAATATATTTCAGATCAAGCTTACTGCTGATAAGCTGAGAGAATTCAATCAGAGAATTAAGTTCGAGCTGTTTATGGGCAGGATTAGAATTATCCATAAAGGATCAGGGAATGAGAAATAAGATTTATAAAAATTTTGTCAGAGTAAGACAGTTGTAATCAGAATTTTTCCTGACATATTCGATTTTATTCATGAATTTTTTCATAATCGGAACGCCGAGACCTCCGACTTTAAAATTACTGAAATAATCCTTCATATCGGGATTCCGGAGATCATTGGGATTAAAGCCGTTTCCTTTATATTTTAAGACAATCTGAAACTGACCGCCGCTGCTGAGAGTTTCAATTTCAATTACTTCATTTTCATTATACTTGTGGGCATGCTTAATAATATTGGTACAGGCTTCGTCAACGGACATCACAATCTGATTAATGGAGCTTTCATCGAAACCGGAAGCAAGCGCTTTTGATTCAATGAAGTCTCTGACCAGGGAGAGATTCTTGGTTGAACTTGACAGCTGTATTTTATT
>JAEUSI010000206.1 GCA_016788375.1 Ignavibacteria bacterium
AATCAATTAATTATTAATCATAACCATTAAAAACAACATTATAATAAATATATTTAAATGTATTTTAAACATACTTATAAATAAACCAAAATACATACACGCCCTTATCCATTTACTGAATAATAAATAACATTTGACCTTAATAAATAAGGCAAAATTATTATAGTGTGGCTATTACGTCCCTCGTAAAAACTAAAGTTTTCCGAAGGACAGCAAACCCCATTTAATCGCCTCATCATAAAGCAAATTCTCGGACGATATAAACGTGGTTTGCTGCCCTTCGGGAGAATAGCCACGTAATAAAATAGTTTTAATAAAAATAATAGTTATAAAAAAATAACAATAGTTTTTTTGCTATTCAGTGTGGGACTATTTAGTAACCTAAGTAGTCCTTCTGTTTTTATAGTTAATAAATAGTTATAAAATAATATAACGTGAGAATCTAATGCGAAAAAAGTTTTATGACAACTCGCAAACAGTTGCTTAACAATTTACTGGATATTGGAGGAGTAGCAACATTAAATAATTTGTATTCCCCTGCTGCTAATAGTTATAAGGGCTCGATTTTGTTTACCCGGAAATTATTCAAAGACTATTTAACTGATGAGTTAATTGAAAAGATTGAACCGATCGGAAAGCCGATGAATAAATCCCGGGAAGTCTTTTATTGCCTGACCAAGAAAGGAGCGAAATATATTGAGAGAGCTGATGAGTATAAGTACAAGAAGTATCAGAAGTCTCCTAACAACGTGTTGCACGAAAGCATGAAGTTTGATGTGGCATTATCAATGATAAGAAATTTTCAACAGGCAAAATTTACTTTTCGATATGACAGTAGTTTCTACGGTGTTCAGCCGGATATATTGATTCGAATAGAAAGCACAAATAGAAAGCAGCTCACCAAATTTATTTTAGTTGAGATTGAGCGAAAGAAAACTGTTGACCGAGTATTTAATGAAAAGATAAAAAGGTACGAAGCAATGTTTGAGCAAATTCAAAAGAATAAATCTCATAACATTAATCAGTTTCTTGTTCTCTTTGTCTATACCGATATTTGGTATGATCCGTTCTTACGACCGCAGCAATACAGTGAACCACTAACAAAAGAACGAATTGAAAAAGTTGATGTACTAGTAAAAAATCTAGTCCATAACTATTGTAAATACTTGCCGGACAATCGTTATCGCTTCACCGCCTTTCATAACTTTCACCGACTTCATGAAAATGTCTGGTACACTCCCCTAGGTCGATTAATAACTATAACTAATCATCTATGCTAAATCCTCATTGCTTTACCGAAATAGCTCATGCCAAATTTGAAGAACGCAAACGAATATTAGCAATAATCAACTCATTGCTGGTTAAATTTCCGGAGCAATTTACAAAACGCAGAACTCACCGAATAGCTAAGCAAGTCTGCTCATACATGTACCGAGAATTCAAAGATAAGTTTATTATCTTTTGAAAAGTAATATCCAGTAATCTAGTATTCCCACATATAGTTCAACTAAGTAACAAGCACTTTAAAAATCAATAGTGTTAAACGCCATCCGTCTTTTAAGTTTAGCGTCAGCCCTTCTTGTGTCAAGGTAGTATGCTTCCGCATCTCCACCTTGACACAAGCGGGCTCCCGACGCTCATTTTTTACCTTTGCCGGATAGCGTTAAGACGGGCGTTATCGGATTCAATTAATTTCCGTCATATGTAAAAAGTATGCTTCAAAAAGTTAAGGATGTACTTACTAAAGTATTATCCGAATTTCAAGACGGGAATATTCCCGATAAAATCGCCTATACGATGTTTCCGTTTGTGAATATTCCAAGTTCTAAGTGGAGCCTACTGAATCACTTAGTAATGTTTATACATGGAACGGAAGATGCACGAGGTTTTCGGCAGTGGCAAGAGGTTAAGCGTCATGTTAAGAAAGGTTCAAAATCATTTCAGATACTGGTGCCTTGCTTTAAGAAAGAAAAAGATGCAAATACAAATGAAGATATTTCTCTCTTAGCCGGCTTTACCACTGCCAATGTTTTTCGAGCTGAAGATACAGAAGGTGAGATTCTTGCATATGAGCGAATCAAGTTGCCTATACATCCATTGATGGACAAAGCCGAAGAATGGGGAATCAATGTCAAAGCAGTGCCGGGTAATACCGACCATTACGGTTATTATTCAACGGACAAAAAACTCATTACCCTGGCAACACAAGAAGAATCTGTCTTTTACCACGAGCTTTGCCATGTGGCACATGAGAAAGTCATCGGAAAGCTTCAGCGAAAACAAGATCCTCTACAGGAGATTGTGGCAGAACTATCGGCTCACGTCTTATGCAGAATTGTCGGAAAAGACGGAAGCAAGTATTTCGGCAATTCATACCGCTATATTGAAAGCTATGCCAAAGAGATCGAACTGTCTCCATATTCGGCAGTGCTTCGGGTAATTGGAGATGTTGAAAAAGTTTTATCGCTAATATTGGATATAAATCATCAGCACACAGGAGGCATACCATGACAATAAAAGTATGCGACCTACCGCTGACTGACCGACCACTGTACCGGCTAACTCACATCGAAAAGAAATATCTTACCAATGTCGAACTCTTATCGCTTATCATAGGCACAGACCAAAGCATCACGATTGCTCAACAGCTCTTTTCTACATTTAAGTCTTTAGAGGATATTCACAAAGCAACGGTTCAGGAGCTTATGCAGATTAAAGGAATCGGTATATCGCAAGCCGGAAAAATCCTTGCATGTCTTGAACTTTCAAAACGATTAATTGAAAGGAATGGGCTAGAGAAAAAAGTTAATCCAATCACGTCCCCGGATAATCTATTTGAACAGATCAAGAATAAAGTATCAAACTACTATAAGGAACATTTCTTTGTCTGTAGTTTAGATACCCGAAATAATTTAATTGCGGTTGATGAGATTAGTGTAGGTACGCTTACAGCTTCATTGGTTCATCCGCGAGAAGCATTTGAAGTGGCAATCAAGCGACATGCCGCACATATAATCATTGCTCATAATCATCCTTCCGGAGAAACTGACCCAAGCGAGGATGATTTAAAGATTACAAAACGATTGGTTGATGCCGGAAAGATTATGGGGGTTGAAGTCTTAGACCATATAATCATTACATCTAAATCATATTTGTCATTCAAAGAAAAATATTTAATCTAAAAATCAATATGGAAAACGAAATTGCTCTTTCACAAGAAGATGAAGACTTCTTGGATTCTCTTTTCAAAGAATCAGAATATGTCTGTGCGAGTTGCTATACACCGGCAGACGTTGACGAAGACCAAACACACACTTACTGTGAATTCTGCGAAGCATTTACCGAAGTGATTGAAAGAGATAAAGCAAGATGATTCATTTCTCAAATCTCAAAATAGTCATATCTTAAAATTCCTAATAGTGTTCTTTCCGCAAGCTGTTATTAACACAGCAAAGCCATTCTATTTTAGAGTGGCTTTTTTTAAACTGCGTTTGTCTAAAGAAGTTTAAAAACCAGAATGTTTTTTTTAAGAATATTAATTTAAAAATATTGTCTCTAATTTTGACAAATATAAATTTAACGAG
>JAEUSI010000207.1 GCA_016788375.1 Ignavibacteria bacterium
ACTCTGACGAGAGATTCATGAACAGCATCGAGCCTGTTGTATGTCAGATCTCTGTTATGCTTATATGAAACAACTCCTGCCGCTTCTTCAAACAGCTTCCTTCTTTCCTGCTTGATATCGGATAATATTGTCTCGACCATTTTAAGTTCGATAACGGAATATGCATCAGGTCCGATTCCCGTGTCAATGAACAGTTCCTTAATATCCTTTAATCTGACTCTTGTGCCGTTGAGATAATACTCCGTCTCACCGCTTCTGTAAAATCTTCTGGCAATCTGAATTTCAGAATATTCGGTGGGAAGTTTTCCTTTATCATTCTGAATCGTCACCGCAACTTCGGCAACGCTTAACGGCTTTCTGAATTTTGTTCCGTTGAATACAACATCTTCTCTCTTGCCGCTTCTTAAAATCTTGTCTCCCTGCTCTCCCAGCACCCATCTCAGCGCATCCACGATATTGGATTTACCCGAACCGTTGGGACCAACGATTGCGCACACGCCGCTGTCAAACTCGATAGCTGTTTTATCTGCAAAAGACTTAAACCCGAATATTTCTAATTTAGATAAATACAAATTACTGCGTTAGATTTGATACAAGATTAATTGTTTCAATTGCTCCGGAAAACATCAGGAAATAAAAATACAGTACTGCAAAAATAATGAATATGATTATAAATCCATACAAATAAACTTTTCCCGTTCTGATGTCAAATAAAGTCTTTACGCCGATTAAAATCCTGTTCAGATAAAGAATGTACAGAATAAAAAACACCCATGCGGAAATTTTTATATAAACAGGATTTGATTCTGCGATTTTATAAAGTATCGTTCCGAGAAAGAGGAACAGTATCATCGGAAGCGTTGACCATACGCAGACGGTATAAATATTTTTAAAATATGATTTACCCTTTGTATAAAAAGAAATAAAATACAGGAATACAGCGGTTAAAAAAGTAAGAAGCAGATTTACCGCAGTAAGCAGACCGCACATATAGAGCTTATTGTTCAGAATTTCACTGAAGGTGATCTTAGTCGTATCGTTGGTAAAAACCTTAGCAAGAATCATGTCAAAGGAATTATTGTCCCTGTAAAAATAAAACACGGAAGAGAAGAACAGCGCTATGCCGATTGAAATTGAAAATGAAAGCAGTATGTTGTACCCGGTGGTAATAATCATCTGATCTTTTACAAGCGCAAAGAAATATGTCGGCTTGTAAATGCAGCGAAGAAGATTAGAACGGAATTTCTTGTCCCTGTTCAGGAAATAAATAAAAATCAGTATAGTTATCAACCCGGCTGCGATAAATACAAACGGAAAATCCTTTACGAAATTTCCTTCCTGAATCCTCGGAAGATCTTCGCCGTGCAGAAGCCTTTTTACAAAGTCAGCCGATCTCTTCTGTTCCCTGTTGTAAGTATAAAGACCGCTTGTTTTGAGAAATCTGTTGGAGTCGAGAGGATAATTTAACGGATTGGATGAATTCCAGTCTGCATAGGAAGAAATGAAACTGCAGAACATACCCTGCGGAATTTTCGGATAGCATTCGCTGAAAAATTTCATCTGCGCTTCCTGCGACCTGATATCGCTGAATCCGTTTGTATTGAGATTCTGTATGTCAAGTCCGTAATATGAAATCATCAGATTCCCGTTCTTCCTGTTTGAAACCGGTTTTGATTTATCTGAAAGCTGCGCGACAGTAGTCTTAAAGATTTCGGAATTCTTTCCGTAATAATTAATCCCGACAAAATCCACTTCTTCCGAACAGATATCTTCGTTGAACGCTCTTGAAGTGTAATAACAGAACCGTTTATTAAGACTGTCAATTAACATCTTTGCAGACCTGACATAATTCAGCGAATGATTATCCGAAACGTCAAAATCATTTCCGATTCCCCAGGCAATAATACACGGCGCATTAATGTCTCTTTCTATCAGTTCGGAAAGAAAACTCAGATTAAGCCGGACATATTTTTCGTCTTTAAGATAACTGCCTGAAATTTCATTCAGCGGAATTTCCTGAAACAAATACAATCCGATATTGCTGCAGATACTGACTATATAAGGATGAGCGCATCTGCCCGGAACCCTGACAGCATTAAAACCGAGCAGTTTGATATTTTTCAGATCATTTTCCGTTGTCTTATAATTCAGCGCAGAAGCAAACTTCGGCTGATCTTCATAATAATTAATCCCGTTCAGCTTAATCTGCCTGCCGCTCTGATAAATCTGATTATTTTTCAGAGTCAGATTAGTAAATCCGGTTTCGGTAATGTTTTCGTCAATGATCTTTCCTTCCTTATTCGTGATGAAAGTTCTGACAATATAAAGTTCGGGAGTTTCAGGAGACCAGATTACGGGTGAATTCAGAGTGACATCGTTTTCAGCTTTAAGAGAATTGTTATCGCCGATATTGAACTTAAACGGAATGCTTGATCCTGCTTCGGCGGAATCAGATTTCCTGATGACCTTTGTCTGAAGAAAAAACTCATTGGAACCCGAGCTGTCGGTTAATGCGGACAAACCCGAAGACTGGATACTGATAATGTTTTTCAGCTTAACTGAAAGAAGATTATCTATAGTATATTTAATATTATTCTTAAGAACAAAAAGTTTCGGCACTGCAATGATATATATGTCCTTATTAATTCCGCCGTAGACACATGAATAATTAATCTGATCCGAAAGGGGAGAAGTGTTTTTATAATTCAGCCCGCTGTGAATCTTAATTTCAATTTCATTAGAAGAATTAAGTATTCCGTCGGGTAAAGCTGCAATTACGGGAAGACTTCCGCCGGTATGATTTGATACAAAATTATTATTAATCCTGACAAAGGATTCATATTCAATGCCTTCAGCGACAAAAATGAAACTGTAGTTTTTTAAATATTCCTCCGGAACGGAAAATTTTCTTTTAAAAAGAGAGTTGCCTTCGAAATCACAGGCAAGAGGAACGACAAACCTGCTGTAATTCATTCCTTCATTGAAAGAAACTTCCCATTCACCGTTAAGATTTATTTTCTTCCTTGTATCACTTTCAAAAAAAAGTCCGGAATTCCTTTGTTCCTTATCGTCAGGTCTTTCGAAAACCCTGATTTGAGAACTCAGAAAACCGGAATTAAATAAAATCACTGAAATAAAAACAAATATTCTGAATCGGAATTTTGGAAGAAAATATAAACTCATTAAATGTTTTTAAATGTCAGCAAATATAACTATTAAATGAAGGAAATTAAAGATTAGAATAATAAACAGGGGGGTGTAAACGCCGGGATTGCATCAGCATATAGAGACGCCCAAATAGAAGAAATTTTAAATCTTGAAATACAGACAAATTGGGCGTCTCTACGGGTGTGAATTTGATTAACACGCATTTTGCAGAGACGCCCAAACAGAAGAAATTTTAAATCTAGAAATACAGACAAATTGGGCGTATTTACGTTGTGTGAATTTGATTAACACGCATTTTGCAGAGACGCCCAAACAGAAGAAATTTTAAATCTTGAAATACAGACAAATTGGGC
>JAEUSI010000208.1 GCA_016788375.1 Ignavibacteria bacterium
ACACCATTGCCGAATTATCCTGATATTGTAGCTGCTGCCTGGACATACGGAGGTGAATTTAATTTATGGAGACCTTTATTCAGGTTTAACCTGACTGGAGATCCCGTCGAATGCTCATATCATAAGCGCAAGGCTTTCATTATATGCAAATCCGGATCCGGCAAGCGCTCCTCATTCCGGCGCTAATAAAAGTTATATCAGGAAAGTTACAACTGCCTGGAATCCGTATACGGTAACCTGGGAAACACATCCTGATTATTCTACGGTAAATCAGGTAACGCTGCCGGAAAGTGTTTCGCCGTCTGAAGATTATCTTGATCTGGATGTGACCGAACTGGTAAGAGATATGGTTTCAAATCCTTCAGCTAACTTTGGATTCATTATAATGAACAGGGTAGAAAATACTTACAGAAGCATAAATTTTGCATCCAGCGAGTGCACAGTTGTTAATAAAAGACCAAAGCTTGATATTGTTTACGGAACTGTCGGAATTGAGCCGCTTTCGAATACAAGCCCTGAAGGGTATAAACTGTTTCAGAACATCCCTAATCCTTTCAATCCGGAAACGGCAATATCATTTTATATTCCGGAAAGGTCAAAAGTATCTTTAAAAATTTTTGACGGACTCGGTAAAGAGGTAACAGAGATTTACAACGGTGAACTGACACCGGGCAGGTATACGAAATACTGGAATGCTTTGAATTATCCTGCTGGAGTTTATTATTACAGAATGCAGGCAGATAATTTTTCTGACACGAAGAAACTTGTTCTTGTAAAGTAATTACAGCTTTGTTTAATATTACATCACTTTTTACCAAACTCCGGGAAGTGTATGAAAACAAAGGATAAACCTCAAAGACTCTAAGTTATAAACCTTCAGGAATAGAACCTTTGAGCCTTTGAGTCTTCGGGGTTATTACCATAATATCTTTTTCACACATCCTTCCTGAAAAGGAAAGGAAGAGTAATTTAAAACTTATCAACTCCGCATAGTCACGGTAAAAGAGTCGTTACTTTATCAGCACTAACTTCCGTGTATAATTAAATTTCCCTGAAGTCATTTTATAAAAATAAATCCCGGAATTTAATACTGATGCTGCAGTAAAATTAACCGAATAATTACCGGCGTTTTTGAATTCATTAACAAGTGTGTAAATTTCTTTTCCTGTCAGATCATAAACCTTCAGAGTTATTTCAGCGGATGCCGGAACTGAAAAATCTATATTCGTTGAAGGATTGAACGGGTTTGGATAATTCTGTCCGAGTTTGTATTCAGACGGAAGTTCAGTATTGATCTGTGTTATGCCGATCGAATTTCCGTATCTGAGAAAAACTCCTCCGGCTCCTCCTGCAAATCCGAGTGTGGGACTTAAAAACTGCATAAGTCTTATGGATGAAGATGCCTGCGGAGGTACAGTTTCCTGTGTCCAGGTGGTTCCGTAATCTGATGTTTTGAAACATTTATTTGCATTTGTATAAAGCATTAAGTAAATGAGATTCGATCCGTCTTTTAATCCGCACATATTAAACGGAATATAGTTTGACATTCCCGGCGGATTCGGAACTGTCACCCATGTATTTCCGCCGTCGGTAGTTTTCCTTACTGTGCTGCCTGATCCGTTGGAAGCAGTCATTCCATTATTGTTATCTGTAAATGCAATTGCCGAAAAATAAAGCCCGCTTGAATTTCCAGTGCCTGTTAATTTTGTTGAAGTCCATCCGCCGCCGGTAAATCCGTTTACAGTTTTAAATGATCTGTTTGAAGTAATGTTAGCGGTAAAATTACCTGTTGATATCCAGTACTTTCCAGTATCTGTCCAGTCCCAGGCATTTAACAGCCCGGCTTCATTTGCAAGAGCCAAAGGCGCGTCGGGGGAAAGCAGCCAGTTCGTTCCGCCGTCGGTTGTAAATCTCCACTGATGCGGCTGCCCTGTTCCGGAAGGATCACCGTAATATATGCCGTAATCCCGTGTAAACATTTTTATACCGTCGGCAAAACTTCCTGTGAGCGAGAACTGCAGCGTCCAGTTATAGCCGCCGTCGGAAGTTTTATAAATACTCCCGCTTTCAGTTCCGATCCAGCAAAACGAAGTATCAAGAGCGGAGATGCTTGTAACACCTCCTGAGGGAAGTCCTGTATTTCTTAAATTCCAGTTTACACCGCCGTTAGTAGATCTTAAGACTGCGCCGGTACTGCTGCATACCCAGATCAGATTCTGATTAAGAACTGACATGCTGTATATTTCACCCGAACCGGGAATTGTGCTTACATATGACCACTGGCTGAAAGTCACTGCAGCATTTAATAGAAAGAAAATCAGAAAAGCTTTTCTCATACTCAGAGTCCTTTGATTCTGTATTTAATTAAAAAACAAAAATTTTGTAAACATAATATGATTCGTATTCAAAATCAAGATTGATAAATGATTCTTGCCTGGTAATTTATCACATCCGTCCGGAACGTTAAATTAAATCTTTAAGATTTAGTGCAATGTTTTGTACAGAGTTGGACTTGCCACACATAAATTTTATTTTTTCAGGAGGTTTGATTGTTCTGCAAGACTTCGATGTTCCTCTATACTAATCCCGAAGGGATGCGATTATTATAAAAAAGTATAAATGTATTCAAAACCCCGAAGGTGTGAAATTAAAATGACTGTTTAATTTGTCGTTGGCGGATGGAGCAACACCGGCGACGGCAGGAAATAAATTTTATTCAGTGTATATTTTTCTATTAATGCAGATAATGTTTGATCTTTAATTCAGATTTGAACTGGAAAAAGTATTTTTAAAAGAATTTATCTGTCTAATAGATTTCCAGAATCCCTGCTTCCTTATCAGTAAGAAAATCATTCATTCCGGTAAGGTTATAATTTAATTTATCTGCGATCCTTTCCGTAGATATATTCCCTGACCTGAGCCATATTATTTTCGGAGGAAATTTTTTGAGCAGCATCCATTCATAAAAATCTTCATCAAAAGTAACAATTGTGAAATCATTTTCTTTTGCATAATTCCAGATATCAATATCTTTTAATGGAAAAGATTTAATACTTTTACAATGAATGCTTTTTTCAAAAAACTTATCCAACCTTTTAAGTATTCTGTGGGAAATGTTTTCATCGAAGAGAAGTTTCATATTGCAATTTTTGACTTTCTTTCTTTATCAGCAGAATATGCAAGGCAGGCGAGTATATGCTCTTTTGAAAGCTGAGGAAAATCTTCTATTATTTTATCTGTTGTCATTCCTGAGGCAAGCCAGCCCAGAACATCAAAGACGGAAATTCTTGTTCCGGTAATTACCGGTTTTCCAAATCTTATATTAGGATCAATTGATATTACCTCTGTGTAATTCATAATTATT
>JAEUSI010000209.1 GCA_016788375.1 Ignavibacteria bacterium
GGATGACAGCAGACGAGATCAATAATAAAATAATGGGATTTATCAAGCAAGTAAAGGACAGGTCTCTGAAAAGGATTGAAACGGAAGCTTTGCTTTCGATTAGAAAAAACTTTGAAGCCGGAGGACGTCCGAGATGGCAACCGTCTAAAAAGAAGGGAAAGAATAAAGGTACAAATACTCTTATTGTGTCGGGTAACCTTAGTAATGTCGGAAGCGACATAGATTATGCCGGTTCACAGGTCATATTAAAAAGTAATTCTGTTGCAAGACCTTACGCAAGGATACAGCAGGAAGGCGGAACGATTAATCGCAAAGCAAATACTCAAGCCCGTAGGACTAAGAAAGACGGCAGGTCGGTATTTGCCTCCAAGAAAAGAGACACAGGCAAAGCGAATAAAGTTGATGTGAGTTTTTCAAAGCCTTATCAGATCAAGATACCTGCAAGACCTTACTTGGTGATACCGCCGGAAGATTTTGGAAGGATACTGAAAGCTGTTGAGAGTGATATAAAAGGGATAACTTAAAGTAGTCCCCTCAGCAGGACTCGAACCTGCAACCCAAGATTAGCGGTCAAGAGTTTTATCCCATTAAACTATGAGGGGACATAAAAAAAAGAAAGCCCGAAAATAACTTCGGGCTTTAATATCTTGAGCGCAGGTACTTGCTCTTGACCGCTTTACAAAGCTATAGGTTATGGGTTTAATTGTCAAGACGGAAAACCTGCGGAAGAGATTTAGAAAGTATATAAAGAAAGCCCTCAAGTGATTGAGGGCTTTCAATATTTGCTCTTAGTGTCTTAATCTACAATCTCGTCAGGGTCTATGTCGCCGACGCTTCCTCTAAATGCGCTTTCCGGCTCGTCTCTGTATTTGTAATAAAACCCAGTACCGATATATTTAAGATCAATGTCTCTCCCTTTTGCATTCCAAAGTATTATGACCATTGATTCAAAAGAATAGGACATATTGAAAGTCTCTGACAATGTTCCATATCTTTTATCCCATTCTGCAATATTCTCTTTGTATATTTTCATGTAATCTATTTTATTTTTTGGCATTAGTAATCTCCTCTACTATTTTTTTAAATTCTATTGTGATTTCTTTAAATTTAGCTAAATATAAATCTTGTAAAAAGTTTTTATTTTTCGCCATTTCTGTTGAATGAACGCTGAATTCCTTGAGCGGTGTATTTGGTAGACTCCAATAAGATAGATCATGTCCCCATCCATACTTCCCTTTTGTGATAGCGTTGATATAATCGGCAGTATTTGAGAGTAGAAACTGAATATCTGTCTCTTGTAATGACGGATTATTTTTTTGTATCTCTTTAATGAATTCATTTCTTCTATTAAAATCAAACAATTCAATTAGCTCTTTTTTATTTGACATGAATATGTCTAATGCGCCATCATTCAACAAAACTATTTTTTTGACAACGTGAATATCAGTAACAAGATTGTGGTCATAATAAAATGCATGATATAACTCGTGATTATGTAAATAATCAATCCGCAATTCCGATGTAAGTGCTTTTACTCCGAACTTTATTATATACCCTTCAGTTGTGACTGCTCCGCTTGATGGAATGTAATATTCAAACGGTTTGGTTTTTAAAGAATTGTAAATATCTTTATCATATCTTTTTACAGGGTCATAAAATTCTCTTAAACTTGGATCTGAATCAGAAATGCTAGCTCCGCCTGAATCAACTGATTCAGCATATTCTTTTACTATCACTTTAACCTCTTTCACAACTTCCTCCGGCAAATCCTTCATCTTTTCTTTTATCCACTTATCGTAAATATGCCCGTCTACTCCCGAGTTACGCTGGAAGTCAGGCGGGATCCTTGCTTCTTTTACAAGTCTGTTAACTTCGGCAGGATCTGTCGTTAAATCAATCGGCTTATTACCCGGCTCCTGGATGTCTTCTGATGAAAGATAATTTATATAGCATCTGCAATTCCAACCGTTCGGCGGGTAAATCTTTTTCCAGATAATATCATCTGATCTGTAGACAGCGTTATCAAGTATTGCGTGCTCCGGTCTTACGTGCGAATCTTCACGTGTCTTATATTTGTAAGCCGGGTATAGATCTTTGACTGCCGGATCTTGCAGCTTCACCCACTGCGAAGCATTGTAAGAAGAATTAACAGCCGTCTGGAGATTCGTCTTAAGCCAGCCGGCAGGAGGAACATTCTTGCCGTCCGGGATATACTGCGCAAGCAGTCCCTGCGATTCTTTAACAAATAATTTCTTTCTGTCTCTTGTATCGGTCTCCGGAAGCTCTAAAATGCTCCGAGCAACTTCTTTCATCTTCTCTTCCAGATCATAAGTTCCGACACAGGCGACAGTAAAAACTTCTTTCCGGAAGTTATCAAGAAACTTTTCATCGGTTGCATTGTAATCAATGGAAAGATATGCAGGAAGTTTGTCGCTGAAATTTTTATCATCAAAGATTTTTTCATTGAAAGATTTACCTGTCACCATCTGTGAAGTTTTACCTGAGACTATATACTTCCGTATGTTTTTGACAACATCTTTCTTTGCTTTCAGGTAGGACGCCTCTACAGCTCTGATCAGATAGTCATTGATCGAATAGATTATTGTTTTGTTCATTATGGTTTTTAGTCTTATTGTTCTGTTGCTGGAATGAGTCTTTAATAAATTTATCAAAAGTAATCTCCTGCTCTTGTGTTTTCCATTCGTGACGGCAGCGGTAACATCTCCTTGAGCGCAGCACGAATGTTAAATATTTCCTTACATCGAATACTTTAGAAGATTTATTTTTACATTTTGGGCATCTCATTTCCTTGTCTTCTCCAGTTCTGAAAGTTTATTGTTGTATAGCTTAAATGTGTACTTCCATTCGTCCAGAGTATTTTCTTCGTCTGTCGTCTTTGGCTTGTACCTCCTTATAAGCTGAAGAAACAACGGATCCTTTATAATTCCTTCAAGATGATCATAGGCAAGCCTTTTAATATCATTCGCTTTTGGGGTATTGTGCATTTTAGGGTTATTTAAAACGCGACTTACATAGGCGCAGGTGCATCTGCACATTACCGCAATGTTTTTCTGTGTAATTTTTCGTCTCATTAGTCTGCAAGATTTGATATTTGTACAAATCTTGTCAAAGCTTTATTGAAACTTTTGAATGAATCACCGTCCATAAGCTCGACTGTAGTGTCGCTGTCGAATGTAAGTACGCCGTCATATATGTCGCCTTCAATTGTAACGGCTCTGTACAATTCGCCGGTGATAAAATTTTTGGGGAGTAAATAATTTTTATATTTATCGTTAAGTTTATCAAATTTCGCCATCAGAATAATTTTAATTGTTT
>JAEUSI010000020.1 GCA_016788375.1 Ignavibacteria bacterium
TTCTGAAAGAGATAGGTGAATATGACAATACGCTAATTATGTTAATTTCAGATAACGGTTCGAGTGCAGAAGGCGGACCAACAGGATCTGTAAATGAATGCAGATTCTTTAACAACATTGACAGCACAGTTGAAGAAAATCTTGCTGCATTAGATGATATCGGCGGACCGAAATATTTCAATCACTTCCCATGGGGTTGGACATATGCGGGAAATACGCCTTTCCGCAGATGGAAACGTGAAACATACCGCGGCGGAATCAGTGATCCTTTTATCGTTCACTGGCCGAAAGGAATTAAATCAAAAGGCGAGATAAGGGAACAATACACTCATGCAATTGATATGGTACCTACGGTACTTGATGCGCTTGGAATAGAACCGCCTGATTCAATTAACGGAATCACACAAGCGCCTATCGAAGGAGTAAGTTTAGTCAGTACTTTTGACAATGCAGAAGACCCGGGGAAGCATATTACGCAGTATTTTGAAATGATGGGACACCGTTCACTTTATCATGACGGATGGAGAGCAGTATGTCCGTGGCCCGGAACTTCCTTTACCGAGTCCGGAAGAAAATTCGGAGATCCTATTGACGATGCTATGCTTACAAAGCTTGATGCTCAAGGCTGGGAGTTGTATAATCTGAAAGAAGACTTTGCCGAGACGAACAATCTTGCAGGAAAAGAAAAAGACAGATTAATTGCTATGATTGGAATGTGGTATAATGAAGCCGGGAAATTTAATGTGTTTCCAATCGACAGCCGCGGAACTCAGAGAGGAATGGAAGAAAGACCTCAAATCTCCGGTGAAAGAAACCGATATGTTCTTTATTCCGGAACTCAATCAATTCCGGCAATTGCAGCTCCGAAAATATTAAACAGACATTATTCAATAACAGCTGAAGTGGAAATTCCAAAAGGCGGAGCGGAAGGAGTACTGCTCAGCATGGGCGGAAATGACGGAGGCATAAGTTTTTATGTACAGGAAAGTAAGCTGTGTTTTGTTTTTAACTATTGTGTCGTTGATTATTATTATGTTAAATCAAAAACAAATATACCCGAAGGCAAACATTTCCTGAGTATGGAATTTACACCGACAGGTGATGCGGATGTAAAGAAAGGAAAAGGTGTTCCCGGAACGGTATCGCTTATGCTTGATGGAAAAGAGATAGGCAAAGGTGATATTCCGGTAACCAGTCCGATAAGATTAGGACAGGGTGCTCAAATGCTTGTAGGCGCTGACAACGGTTCGGCAGTTACACCTGAATATACTGCACCATATAAATTTACTGGTAAAATAAATAAAGTAATTGTCGATGTAAGCGGTGAACAGGTAAGAGATCATGAATCTGAAATGCGGATTTTCCTGGCTAAACAATAAACCTGATTTGGGAATTGGAATGTCAGATTTGGAATTTATTTAATTGATTTTATACATAAAATGTCTGCCTGCTTTCAGCGGGTTTAGTGATTTTCCTGATGATAATAAAATAGCTAGCAGGCAGACTTTTTAAAAATAAGTTTTTACATAAAATATCTGTAAAATACTGATAAAATCATTTTTCATGTAAACTATCATTAAATCAACATTAAAAATAAAAGTGAATCTTAAAAAAAAATTAATACTCATTCTTTTAACTGTTTCTTCCGGCGTTGCATTAAAAAATGTAAATGCGCAGGGTGACGGTCCGAGAGCCTGGATGCTTGGTCCGACGCATTTGTTCGGGATTGATGCGAAGTGGCTCAATCTGGAACAGAATATTGTACCGTCAGGAAGTATTTTTATTCCCAATGCTAATCTTACGGTTAATGTTTTCCCGATAACGTTTCTCTACACTTTCGGCTTAGCCGGAAATTATGCGATGATACAGGGAAATTTTGCTCCGGGAAATGTCACAGGAACAGTTGATCTGTCACAGTATGGACTCTCAGCTAACCAGTCTGTCAGCAATTCTGGATTTTCAGACGGATTTTTTTCTTTCAGGATGGGTATTATAGGAGCGCCTGCATTGAGCATCGGACAGTTCCTTACAAAGAAACCGGGATTTTCAATGATGGGAATGTTCAGAGCATGGTATTCCGGGACATACGAATCAACAGTAAATGTCAGTAATCCTTCTAATCTTATTAATATGGGAACCAACCGCTGGACATTTGAAATTGGTCTGCCTATGGCAATTCCTTTCGGAGGAAATAAAAAAATGCCATTCTGGTGGGAAACTGTTCCGTCAGTAGAATTCTACACGACAAACACAGATCCATCGATCACATCATTCGGCGCAAAGGAAACTTCACAGCAGCCGTTGTTAAACTGGGAGAATCATATTACAAAAAACATCACACCAGAATTCTGGGCTGGGATAGATTTCCGTTTACAATTAGGCGGAGCTAACATTGTGGATGACAGTGTTAAATCGGATACAAAACTTAACATCTTCGGAGGAGGTGTTTCAATGGGTTATCAGGTTCTTCCTTTCTTAAGTCTGAAAGGATCTTACGATGAGGTAATCTGGGGATACAACGGAGCTGAGTCACGGATGTTCAGACTGGGAGCAACATTTACTTATGTGAACGTGAGCAGTCTGAAAAAAATAATTAATTAAACTATGAAAGAAACATTTAAAAAAGTTAAGAAAACCTTTATCGCGGGAGTTATTTTATTCTTACCGGTTTTTGTACTTCTGTCAATTTTTCAAAAAGTATACGGATTTGTTTTTGGATTTGGGAAAAAGCTGACAGATATACTGGGTTTGAGTAATGTGCCAGGATGGGATTTTGCACCGGCATTGACAACAGTTTTACTAATTATAATCTTTTATCTGTTTGGATTGCTTACAAGAATATCCGCGGTTACAAAAGGCAAGGAGTGGTTTGAAACAAACGTACTGAATTATATTCCGAATTATTCAAAGTTTAATGCAAAAATGACCATTAAACTTCAACCCGGAGAAGATCTGAGACAGCCTGCGCTGATTGAAATAAATGATTTCTGGAAACCCGGTTTCCTGATCCATTCTGAAAATGGCAGATCAACTGTTTTTATGCCTTCTACGCCGGATACGGATTATGGTGAAGTTTGGGTGGTTGAAACAAAACGTGTTAATGAAATAAATATGTCATCAAAAGAATTTAAGAAATCGATTCTTCTTTCTGGTAAAGGACTTAAACTGAATTTAGATTAGTTCTTCAAAATATTTATTGTACAAATAAAAAACCTAACAATGAAAACAAAAAAAGAAAATAAAGTAAACGGAAAAGTTCTGCCTTTCCCGCCGATTCCCACGGCAAGCACTGCAGGACCGACTCTTGCCAAGAGTACACACAAAAGAAGACCGCAGCCGGATTATCTTCCAAAAGATGCGCCTAATGTTCTGATAATTTTAATGGACGATGTAGGATTCGGACAGGCAGAAACATTCGGAGGCGAAGTTCATACTCCGACTCTGACTAAATTAAGAAATGAAGGAATTGCTTATAACACTTTTCATACAACCGCAATTTGTTCGCCGACAAGAGCTTCAATATTAACAGGAAGAAATCACCAGCGTGTTCATTCAGGAACGATAGCAGAACGTGCCGTTGACTGGGACGGATACACAGGTGTTATTCCGAAAACATCTGCAACTATTGCCGAAGTACTGACAGTATACGGATATAAAACAGCAGCTTTCGGGAAATGGCATAATACTCCTGCTGATCAGACAACGACAATGGGACCTTTTGACAGATGGCCGACGGGACATGGCTTTGAACATTTCTACGGATTTCTTGCTGGAGAAACATCTCAATATGAACCGCGATTGGTTGAAAATTTAAATAATATTGAACCGCCAAGAGATGAAAATTATCATCTAAGTGAGGACATTGCTGAAAAGGCAATTGAGTGGTTGAAAAGGCACAGAGCATTTACTCCGGACAAACCGTTTTTTATTTACTGGGCACCCGGCGCTGCACACGGACCGCATCATGTTCCGAAAGAATGGGCGGATAAATACAAAGGAAAATTTGATGAAGGTTGGGATGTTTACAGAGAAAGAGTTTTCGACAGACAAAAGAAGCTCGGTTGGATCCCTGAAGATACGCAACTTACGGAAAGACATAAGACAATGGCAGCATGGGACAGTATCCCGGAATCCGAAAAAGCTTTTCAGAGAAGACTGATGGAAGTGTTTGCAGGATTTGCAGAGCATGCAGATGTACAGGCCGGAAAGCTTGTTGACAGTCTTGAAGAACTTGGTTTGAAAGAAAATACTATTGTAATTTATATATGGGGAGATAATGGTTCGAGTGCCGAAGGACAGAACGGAAGTATTTCGGAACTTCTTGCGCAGAACATGATTCCGAATACAATTCAGCAGCAGATGGATACACTGGAAACACTTGGAGGACTGGATGCATTAGGGTCTTCGAAAACAGATAATATGTATCACGCCGGTTGGGCATGGGCAGGTACAACTCCTTTTAAGCACACTAAACTCATTGCATCTCATTTCGGAGGAACCAGAAATCCTATGGTTATCTCCTGGCCAAAGAATATCAGGCATGATGACATTCCCCGTCAGCAGTTCCATCATGTTAATGATATTGTTCCGACACTGTATGATATAATCGGCATTGAATATCCCAAATCAGTTAACGGATTCAGACAGGACCCGATAGACGGTGTGAGCATGAAATACACATTTGACAAACCTAAAGCAAAAGGAAAGAAGAAGACACAATATTTCGATAACAACGGCAGCAGGGGAATTTATCATGACGGCTGGTTTGCATGTGCGTTCGGACCTTTGTATCCGTGGCTGACAGTCAGCCCGGGACTGATGGAATGGGATCCTGATAAAGATGTCTGGGAGCTGTATGACCTTAGAAAAGATTTTTCACAGCATAATGATCTTGCAGATAAGTATCCGGAGAAACTTGAAAAATTAAAAAAATTATTCCTCGAAGAAGCCGAAAAAAACAATGCTTTCCCGATCGGCGCAGGCATCTGGCTCAGACTTCACCCTGAAGACAGAATCGCAAGTCCTTATAAAAGCTGGACATTTGATGAGACAACTGTAAGGATGCCGGAATTTACAGCTCCCGGACTGGGAAGACAAAGCAGTCATGTTGTTATTGATTTAGAAACAGGCAAAAATGCAAACGGAGTTTTGTATTCACTCGGCGGATTTTCCGGAGGATTGAGTTTATTTATGCAAAACGGAAAAATTGTTTATGAATATAATATGATGATGATCGAAAGATACTCCGGAGAAACTAAAGAAGCGCTTTCACCCGGCAGGCATAAAGTTGAAGTGATTACAAATATTCTGACGCCAAAGCCGTTATCTGAAGCGGAAGTTACTGTTAAAATAGACGGAACAGAACAGGCTGTAATAAAAGTCGGAAGAACAGTTCCTGCAGCTTTTACTGCCAGCGAATCATTTAATGTTGGAATAGATCTTGGATCTCCTGTATCGACAAAATATTTTGACAAAGCTCCGTTTAAATTTGACGGTAAAATACACTCTGTAAAAGTTAATTTGATTTAAGTAAAATTATAAAAAAACGATATGGCAGAATTAGTATTAACTGTATTAAAATACAGTGTTATTATATCAATACCCTCTTCAGTTTTGGTTTTAAGCATGGAAGCAAACAAACCTTATCTGAAGGTTCTGTATAATAATCCCAAAATGTTGTTAAGGTATTTTTCGGTTATGTTCATATTAGTGCCGGCGTTTGCGCTGGCACTTTATTTTTTCGATATTGATAACCGTCATACATGGATGGCGGTTCTTGTTATTTCTCTTTCCCCGGCATCACCCGGAATGCTGAAAAATCTTAACAGGATAAACGGAGAAACTAATATCAGCATTGCGTGGATGATTACCGCAATACTTATTTCTGTTGTTATGCTACCCGTAAATCTTTTTATTATCGCCAAGATTCTCAGCTTCAATATTGATCTTGCTATAGACGAAGTAATGATTAAATTATTTATAATGTTCTTATTGCCTATGTCAGCCGGATTTCTTATATGTAAATTTATTCCGGAAAAGGTTCCGGGACTTATGAAAATAATGGGATTGATTTCCAGAATTTCCGCTGTTGTTCTTACCATTTGTGTGCTGATAGTTGCAATACCGGTATTAATAAACAAAAGTCTGCTAAGTCTTGGTTTAATACTGGCATTTCTTATGATAACACTCGGGTTATCATTGCTGCTGGAACTTCCTGATGAAAAATACGGACCTATACTGGCTTACTCTGTTGTACTGAGATTGCCGGCTCCTGCGCTTGTACTTGCATCAATTAATGGCATGACAAGGGTATTTGCACCAGATCTTATTGCATTCTTATTGATTGGATTTATATTAATGACGGCTTACAGTAAATTGTTTTATGGGAGAAAAAAACAGAATAAGTAATTCTTAATTCGTAATTGATTTTTAAACCTCTACTCCAAAATCAATTTTCAAAACCTGCTTCAGTCCGTCTTCAAACGGTCTTGGTCCATAACCGGGCATCAGGCTTTTTAAATAAGAAATGTCTGTTCTTTTCTCATACATACCGTCCGGCTTCGAAGTATCCCATTTGATTTCTTTATCGAAATTAAAAACTTTCTCTGTAATTTCAATGTATTCTTTTATTGAATGATCAAAACCTGTTCCGATATTTACGATTTCCGGTTTATCATAATTTTCCATCAGAAAGATACATGCATCTGCACAATCATCTACATAAAGCGCTTCTCTGCGGGGCTTTCCGCTTCCCCAGAATACTAGCTCGTTTCCGTTTCTTTGCGCATTTACAAATTTCTGTATCATCGCGGCAATGAAATGACTGTTCTGCAGATCGTAATTATCATTCGGACCGTACAGATTTGTCGGCATCGCCTCGATCGCATTTATTCCATACTGCTTTCTGTAAAGCTGACATGCAACTATTCCCATTCCTTTTGCAACCGCATAACCTATATTCGTCTCTTCGAGCGGTCCGTGCATAAAACGTTTTTCGTTTATCGGCTGCGGATTTTCTTTCGGATAAATACAGGTTGAACCTGTGTAAAGCAGTTTTGTTCCGGGTGAATAGTTTTTCAGAGCTTCAAGCACATTCAGTATCATAAGTGAATTCTGATACAAAAAATCCGCCTGTCTTGAATTATTGGCAAGTATTCCTCCTACAAGACCTGCTACCATGAATACTTTTTCCGGTAATTCGTTTTTAAAAAATTTATCCACGGCATCTTTTTTTAAAAGATCAAAGCCTTCTTTTCTCGAAGGAGAAATTACATTTTCGTAACCGCTTTTCTTTAACTGACGGAAGATCGAACTTCCGAGCATTCCTGTTCCGCCGAATATGGCGACTTTGCTTTGTTTATTCATTTGCATTGATTGTGCGTAATACCATTGATTAATGTTCCTTACGTCAAAAATATTTATAAAATTTTAAATTGAATTTGAATTTGGTTATTGCAGTTTTCTTTATATTCGTGAATAATAATTCAGATTTACTTTATTCAACACTCCTCACGTTATCACCAGAATCTTCCGTTCCGTCATCTCTTCAATTGCATATTTAACACCTTCCCTGCCAGTGCCGGAATCTTTTACCCCGCCGTATGGCATTGAATCCATTCTGTATGTTGATACATTATTAATTACTACTCCTCCGGTTTCAATTTTGTTAAAAGCATAAAACATATTATCCGTATTTTTTGTAAAAACTCCTGCCTGCAGTCCGTATAGAGAATCATTTACTTCCTCAACAGCTTTTTTGAAATCATCAAACTTTGCAAGTGTAATGAGAGGAGCAAAAACTTCACGTGAATTTACATTCATGCTTTTGTCAGTATGGGTCAGTATTGTCGGCTTCAGAACTGCCTTTATACGCTCTCCTCCTGTTAATACTTTTGCTCCGTTCTCAAGAGCATCATTAATCCATGTCTGTATTTTCTTTGCATCTTCTTCAGTTATCATTGCCGCCGTATCTGTCTCATCATCAAACGGATCACCTGTCCTGATTTTTTCTGTTTCTTCTTTCAGCAGCTTTTCAAACTCATTATAAATTTTATTGTGAACAAAAACTCTCTGAACAGAAATGCAGCTCTGTCCTGCCTGACTGAATCCTCCCGTAATAATTTTACCGACGGCATTACCTATGTCTGCGCTTTCATCAACAATCACTCCCGCATTTCCGCCAAGCTCAAGTGAAATCTTCTGACGGTTGATTTTTCTCTTTATGTCCCAGCCGACGACAGAACTTCCAGTAAAGCTTACCATTTTTATCCTGTCGTCATTGACAAATTCCTCAATTTCTTTTCCCGAAGATGTGATTACATTCACGGGGCAATAATCCATTTTCAGTTCATCACAGCACTCTTTTACTATTTTGACTATTTCAATTCCGCAGGTCAGACTTGCAGAAGCGGGTTTCAGAAGTACGACATTACCGGATGCAAGCGCGGGAGAAATTTTATGCGCTACAAGATTCAGCGGAAAATTCCATGGAGTAATTGCAAGTATTACACCGACAGGAAATCTTTTTATAATTCCAAATACATTTTCAGAGCCTTTTAAAAGATCCAGACTGATTGTTTCACCGTCAATTCTTTTTGCCTCTTCACTTCCCAGTTTAAAAGTCAGTGCAGCCCTGTCGGTTTCAATCCTTGAATATTTTATGGGCTTTCCCGTTTCCAGTGTAATAAGCCCGGATAGTTCTTCTTTTCTTTGCCGGATTTTTAGTGAAATATTTTCAAGTAATTCGGATTTCAGATATACAGGAGTATTCTTATAAACAGGAAAAATTTTTGTAAGGTAATTCAGAGACGTGTTTATGTGATCTCTGTCCGATTTGTAAACTCTTTTGACAATTTCATTTGTGTACGGATTTCTTACTTCTGCTGTTGTTTCCGAATCAACAAATTCATTTTTAATAAAAAATCTTTCTGTCTGCATTTACCGGTAAAATAATTAATCTAAATCTTAAATTATATTTAAAATTGTAAAGCGAATTTGCAAATGATTTTGCCTCGAAAACTACGTACAAATTATTTATTCATTTAATAAATCGTATTTAAATTTTACAGAAATCAGTGTGCTGTTTTTGGTATAATTGCAGTGATTTCTTATTAACATCCGCAGTCTCAGAAAATATTATTCCTTCTTTTTTTCTCTGAAAGTACTGATTGCAATCAAAGTCCAGCCTGCCAGAAAAGAAACTCCTCCGAACGGCGTTATGAATGCAAATAACCTGACATTAGTTAAAGCATATAAATACAATGAGAAGGAAAACAGTATTATTCCGGATATTAAAAACAGAGCCGGTTTATAAAAAATATCTTTCCCGCTCAATGCTATTGAAAAAACAACCGCAGTATGTATCAGCTGATAAAAAACGCCTGTTTTGAAAATCTCGAGCATTTCGGGAGTAATCTGATTTTTAAGACTGTGAGCTCCGAATGCTCCTGATGCGATACCGGTAAAGCCGAGTATTCCGCCTGTAATCAAAAGAAATTTTTGCTGTTTCATGCTTTTAATCTGAATCTTGCTTAATTTACTTTGGAATCAATATAAATAACTTACATTTTTCAAAAAAGACTTTATGTTGACTTGAAACTTAGCCGTGTCCGGTGTAAATTTGCACCACTATGATTACAATATTAATTTTACTGCTTATTATCATATCGATAATATTAATGGCTGTAGTTTTGCTTCAGTCATCTAAAGGTAACGGACTGGCAGGTCCGATCGGTGGTTCAAGTGTTACAATGGCATTCGGTGTCAGAAGGACTTCTGATTTCTTATCAAAATCAACAACGGTTTTAGCCGTAATTCTGATGGTGGGCTGTATAGCAGTGAATCTCTTAATCGGAAATTCAGGAACTGTCAATGAAACAATCATTCAGAAAAATGCCGGACAGCAGCAGCAGGTTCCGCCTATGAATAATACAACTCCGCCGACAGATAATTCGCAGCCTCCTGCAGATAATAATTCACAGCCTCCTGCAGACAACAAAACTCAGCAAAAGGAAAAAAGTCCGGATAACGATGTTACAAAACCATTGGATAAATAACACAGCTCTGTTTTCTTCATCAGGATATTAAAGAATGTGAATTTCGGAAATAACTTTTCAGTAATTTTAAAAGGCACTGTGAAATGTATTCAGAGTGCCTTTTTAATTTATGCATTTACTTTTTGCTTACCCCGGAATTCTTTTTCTCAGAATTTAAAACAGGAATTTCTCATTTCCGGTCACCAGATTTCAGATTCACTTAAAAAGAAAACACAGCAGAAGCCTGCATTCAGAATGAAAAAAGATCCGTGGAAAGCAGTTTTATATTCGTCTTTGCTTCCCGGCGCAGGCCAGGTCTATAATAAGTCTTACTGGAAAGTGCCGGTAATCGCAGGTCTCGGAGGATATTTTATTTATGGTATTGTAAGTAACAACAACAAATATCTTGACTACAAATCAGAGTATCAGAATTCTCAAACAGAACAGAATCCCGCAGGAAACCCGCAGCTTCAGTATCTCAGGGAATTTTACAGGGATGAAAGAGATAATTTCATAGTCTATTCTTTAATTTTATATCTTATAAACATTATAGACGCATATGTTGATGCACAGCTTTATGATTTTGATGTAAGCGATAAAGTCAAATTCGGTTTTCTGCAAAAAGAAAAACTCGCTTCGTTTAAGTTTTTATTCTAATACCCGAAAATATCTTTAAGTGTCAGTATTTTTACTTCTCCGTATTTTTCCAGTGTTTTCATGTCAAGCATTTTCAGATTCCCGAGAACCATAATGACAAACTTGTTATCTCTGATAAACTTATTTTGAAAATTCTTCATATCCTGAAAAGACAAGGATGGAATCCGTGCATATACATCCTTTCTGATGTCGTAATCCAAACCGAGTTTTTTAGCTGATTCATAGCTGAATAAAACTCCCGAACCGGTAAATCTTTCGGTCTGTATTATCTTCAGAAGAGATGTTTTCGAATTTAAAAATATTGCTTCTGACTCCGGCATTGATCTGAAAAGTTGTGTCATACCCGCCATTGCATCGGGAAGTTTGTCTGCCTGAGTTCCGATGTAACCGATTAAATAATCAGACCTGTCAAGTCTCGCCGTTGTTGAATACCAGGAATATGTATCATAAGCAAGCGCTTTTGATTCTCTCATCTCCTGAAACAGTACAGACTGCATCCCGCCGTTAAAATATTGATTATACAGGCTGATAACGGGAATGGCGTTTTTATCAAAAGAGGTTCCTTTGGATATCATCAGAATCTCTGCCTGCTGCATATCGTAATTTACTGCATATACTCTGGTCTTATCCGTATTATGCTCAGTGAATTTTACCTTCTCAGAAGCTGATTTTAATTTACCTGGAGTTTTATGAAGTGTCTCAAGAGTCAGTTTTGTTTCTTCCGCAGACTGCGGACCGTAATAAAGAACTTTTTGCATATAAGTCATTATCTCTCTGATCAGCTTTAAAAGTTCTGAAGGCTTGATTTTTTTCAGCTCTTTTTCAGACAGTCTGTAAGTAAACGGATTACTTTTGCCGTATTTTGCATAATTCATCATTCCTCCCCAAAGTATTGTTCTTTTGGAAAGTTTAGCATTCTCTCTTTCAGTAATAATATCTGTGATCAGATTATCAAGCGCACTGCTGCTTCCTTTCGGATCTGAAAACAGCTTATCAAGCAGAGCGGCGGCTTTATCAAAATTATCATTTAAGCCGGACAGACTTACTTTAAGCTGGTCTTCTGATACACTTACGCTGTATGCACTTGCAAGCTTATAAAATTCTTCCTTCAATTCAGACGGTGAATACTCAGATGTTCCGAGATAATTCAGATATCTTACCGCAAGATTAAGTCTGTCATCATGATTGGTTCCCAGATCAACCAGATAATAAAGTTCATAAAGTTCGTTGTCTGTATTTTTTTTATAAAAGACAGGAATGTTGTTTTTCAGATTAAATTCTTTTATGTCATTTTTGTAATCGGCAAAAACCGGCTGAATTTCTTCCGAAGGTTCCTTCAATATCATATCAAGAAATTCCGATTCATCATCACGGTTAACTTTTACCGGGTTTATTTCGGGCTTTTCAACTTTTTCTACGGATTTATCTTCTCCCGTTTTTTTATAAATGATTACATAATTATTCCCGAAATTTTCATTTGCAAACTTAACAATGTCCTCTTTTGTAATTGCCGATAATCTGTCGGCATTAAATATATAATCTTCCCACGGTATGCCGTTAATAAAAGAAGTGACAAATTCGTCTGCCCTGCTGCTGTTGTCCTGAAAAGACTTTATCTGAGAAAGTTTTATGTTTGCAATTATTGCTGGCAGCAGCCAGTCCGGGAATTTCCCTTCTTTGACAAGTTCAATCTGATTCAGAAGCAGGTTTCTTACATCTTCAAGAGACTGCCCCTCGCGGGGTTTTCCGCCGAGATAAAAGACAGAATAATCTTTATTAAAATCCGTGCCTGAATATGCATCAATGATTTTCTGATCCTGATTCAGATTAATGTCAATCAGGCCTGCTGTGCCGTTGCTTAAAATTTTATCGAGCAGAACCAGCATATCGGCATCTTTTGTTCCGGCTCCCGGAAATCTGAATCCGAATCTTACAAACTCCTGAGAAGGACCGTAAACTGTTTTTTCTACCGGACTTAGTATAGGATCTTCAACCGGAGGAATAAAAGTCGGAACTTCTTTCTTCGCAAACCTGCCGAAATATTCATCAATTAAAGCAATTGTTTTATCAGGATCCAGATCTCCTGACAGGCATATTGCCATATTATTGGGGACATATCTTTCATAATAATAATCTATAATTTTCTGAACCGAAGGATTTTTCAGCTGCTCTACAGTTCCGATTGTAGTTTGTGTTCCGTATGTATGTTTCTGAAACAAATATTCGTAAAATACTTCCCAGACTTTTGAATTGTCGTCATCAAGACTCATATTTTTTTCTTCATAAACAGCTTCAAGTTCTGTATGAAACAGTCTCATCACGGGATATCTGAATCTTTCCGATTCAATCTCGAGCCATTTCTTAAGCTGATTTGAGGGTATTTCATTTACATAAACTGTCTGTTCAAGCGAAGTATATGCATTCGTTCCTTTAGCACCTATAGATGCAAGCATTTTATCGTACTCGTTTGCGATTGCATAATCCGAAGCAAGAAATGAAACGCTGTCTATCTTATGATATAGAGCTTTTCTTTCATCCGGATCAGACGTTCTCCTTCTCTGCTCATAAAGAGAAATAATTGTATCAAGCAATGGTTTTTCTTTTTCGTAGTCCTTTGTTCCGTATTTATCCGTACCCTTGAAAAGCATATGTTCGAGATAATGCGACAATCCCTGCGCATCATGAGGATCATTTTTACTGCCGGTTGCCACAGCTATATATGTCTGAACTGCCGGTAATTCCCTGTTTACAGTTATGTATACTTTAAGCCCGTTTTCAAGTGTATAAATTCTAGCTTTGAGAGGATCATTTTCAACATATTCATATGAATACTTTCCTTCCGAAACTGTTCTTTTGGTCTGCAATTTTGCATCCGCATTTATTAAAAGAAAAACAAATGCAGAAGCCAGGAATAACTTTATATTAATTCCTTTAAATAAATTCATAAATAATTTTACCGAGATTAAATGAATAAGGATTCTGAAAAAATATTATTATAATTTACAATAATCCGAATTAAGAAAATATGAAACAAATTGATGTCATTTAAAAATTTCAGAAATGATTAAACCTGTCAGCTGATTCTGATGTCTAACTTGCAAACATTAAATTTTCAATAACATTCAAAAAAGGAAAGGAAAATAATTTATGAATTACATGAAAAGAGTTACTTTGATTTTCCCTGCTATTGTATTAACCGCAGCGGTTTATATTTCAGGCTGCAACAATGACAGCATTAATGAAACAGGTTCGCTTTCTGATGACGAATATTTAACAACACTTGCTGTTAATACTGCTTTCAGCTCGGATGCCGAAGATGATGATAATTTATTTGCAAATGAAATCGGAGATTTTGACTCTGACGGCGCTGTATCAGATATAAACGGTAATGAGGATTTTCCCCTTGATTCACTGTTAAAATGGGGACGAACGGTCACCGGAACCGGCATAAACACAAGTATTTCCAATGAAGGAGATTCGGTAAAGCATATTGAAGTTAAAAGAACAGTAAACGGCAATTTTATTATAATCGGATACATTAACGGAATCATTGATTCCGTATCCAAACCGTATTCACAGCATCAGAAGAGACTCATCACTTTCAAAAGAATAAACAACAGACCGAATCCGAGATTAAACTGGAGGGTTTATAAATATTCCGCAGTTGACGGAGAAACTGATTTTCCTCAGGCCGGAAAAGAAAACATAACATTAAGCAAAGCTGAATTTTACAGGAACAACGAACTTGTGTTAACGCTGAACGGACCGGATTTCACAGTCAATGAATTTACTTCAAGGTTTTTCGGAGGAGTACCTTTGTTCGAGGTTAATCCCGGAGATAATGTAAGAATAAAAATATTCGCCTCAAGTAATCAGTCTGACACTGATATAGTTGCCTTTCACTGGTCAAGAAATGCATTCGGATTTCACAGGGAAAGATTTGTTATGACATCACAGATTCCGGGAGGAAACGGTTATGAAAGAACTTATGAAAAATCATTTGAAATATATTCTCAGCATAACAGAGGATTATTCAACGGTTTTATCAGCGCAAATACGAGAAACTCTCTTTATGATAATTCAACCGGACTTTTTTCATCCACATACTTCGGACTGCCGTATAAGGTCAGACATTAAACTATGCTTTCAGATTAATTCAGTCTCATCTCCGGAAATTCAGCTTACCGGAGATGAGATTTCTGTTTATGCTTTTCCGCTGAATTCAGGAATAAAAGTAAGTTGAATTCCGCAGCAAGATTATTTACATTTCTTCAAATAAGTTTAATTAGTACAAAAAATTTTTGTGAAAAGTTTTTGTAATTTAAAATCTTATTTGTATGAAATACTCATCATTTTTACTTAATGCGCTTCTCATTTTAATCTTTCTCCTGTCAGTTCCTCTGAATTCGTATTCACAGATACAGTTTTTTGATTCCGTTACAACATTTGAATCTTCCGGTTTGTATGATTTCAAAAACCCGGTTTTTGAAAAGCAGTATTCAGCGCTTCTGTTCTCTTCAAGAATGGCCTACGAAAGACATTACGGCAATAATTCCGACATACTTATAGGAGGATTTAATTATAATAATTTTTACGGTGGATATGTTATTACAGATTCTGCTTCAGGAAAAAATATTAATCCTTCTTTTTCTTCAAATATTCTTGTATGGCAGTCAAACATTTCAGGAGACTGGGATATTTATTATTCTAAATATTTATCCGAACTTTTCTGGACTGATCCGATTATACTTGATTCTTCTTCCTTAGATGAAACCGACCCCTGCATTCTGAATAATTATGAAGCTCTTTCGGAATACAATTATTATTATCTGACTTATAAAAAAGGCAATGATATTTGTTTCAGGAGATTTAAAAGATCTTCATTTCAATGGGATATGGATACCATTCTCACCGGAGGAATTTCGGAGGATTGCTCTTTTCCGGTGCTGAATAAATCCTCCGGAGGTTACGGTCTGATTTTCCTGAGGAATTATCCCGGCGGTATTTCTAAAATAAATATTATGCCTTTCACCCAATCATCTTCCGGAACAATCACCTGGTATCCTGTTATAGAAAACAACCAGCCGCATTCACAGACTGATCTAAGGACTTCATTTTATACATCCGATATTCTGACCTATAGTTACGATACGCTGGGAAGCTCTCATTCCATGGGATTCGATTTCAGCGGATCAGAACAGAAGGCTGTTTTTACAAAAACAATTCCGGGGAATAATTCATCGGGTAAAGGAACATCAATGCCGTTGATTACCGAAAACATGTCATACTATTTTTCTGTATTCGGATGCATTACCAAAAGCAATGATTCTGCGAAATTAACTCTTATAAACAGGGCGGCGTCTTTCATTACAAATCCGGATTACAAATCAATTTATATTGGTGATTCTGCAGCTTCGGCTAAGTTCGATATCAGTCCGCCTGTATCGCAAAATAACGTATACTTCAAAATATGGGCTGTCTGGGAAAAAATGATTAACGGTAAGTCTGCCCTTGCGGTATCAATGATGTATGATTTCCTGGGAAGGATTTCTTCTTCTGATAAAAATGCAGAAAGTTTCTTTCTGCATCAGAATTATCCGAATCCTTTTAATCCTGAAACTGTGATTGAGTACGAATTGATTCGATCAGGGACTGTATCCCTAAAAGTTTATGATATAACCGGAAAGGAAACTGCTGTACTCGTTAATGAGTATCAGAATGCGGGTAATTACAGAATAAAATTTAATGCGGATAATATAACCGGCGGAAGAAAGTTAGCCGGAGGAGTTTATTTTTACTGTCTGAAGCAGGGAAATCAATCCGAAGCAAAAAAATTTATTTTACTGAAATGAAAGATTTGAACCATACTTATCTTAATATTTCGCCGAAAGCTATATCATAACCGTCGGGATCGATTACTCCGAACTCTTTAATATTGTAAGGCGTGACATAAATTTCATAATCTATGTTCGCGCCTTTCTGTTTAAATTCTTTGTAAGCAGCTTCCGCATTATCAGTCCAGAAATAAACATTCCACATTTTATCCACGATTTTCCAGTTCGGTTTAATCTCATCTTTGCTTTTTGTATTACAGAGCATCAGAAAGCAGTTATCTCTCTCAAGAATACAGAATGAAGGAGGGTCACCGTATAATTTTTCAAAATGAAATCCAAGTTTATCCTTATACCAGTCAGCCGAATAAACAACGTCAGAAACAAGAAGTACCGGCGAATTCCCCTTCAGCTTAGCTTTGCTCATAAACTTTCCCGTAAATTATTTTCCCTATAACGGGTACTTTTATCAGATAACCGTTATAGGTTTTGACTGCAAGATAAACCGAATATGATATGCCGCCGATTACAAACAGGAAAATACCTCCGTAAAGTATTATAAGAATTATTATCATTAAAGGAGACAAGCTCTCTCCGCCGGATTTTTCAAGCGCGCTAAGACCTAAACCTGAGATAAGTAAAACCATTACAAGAAATAGCACAAAAAGAATTACAAGAGCAGCGTAAGCAATCTGAAAGAAAATCGCCTGAAGAGAATGGAACCTTACAAACTTTGATTTGTCTTTTTGTGTTGCCCAGATTATGATGGGAAGAATTATTCCTCCCAGAAACACCGATAAATGCGACAGCATCCCGAAGAGTCTCTCATCGGAAGTCGTTTCAGGCTGTTGTGAATTCTGTATGTCCATATGATTATTTATCTGATTAATATTTTAATATCTCGGTATCAGATGTATATGTGCATGCATTATTATCTGACCGGATTCTTTGCCCGCATTGATATTTATATTATATGCCTTTGGCGAATATTTCAGATCGGTCTGCTCCTTCATTTTAAAAATCAATTCGTTCATTGCTTCAAGCTCGTCTTTCCCGGAATCAAAATAATTCTCATAATGCCTGAAGGGAATAATCAGAACATGACCCCTGCTCTGCGGATATTTATCTCCAATAACAAATGCTTTGCTGTTGCTGAGCAGAATATTACTCTTGTCAATGCTGCAAAAGATACAACTCATGTTTTATTTTTAATATAAGAATTTCAGAAACATTTTTCCTTTGACAAATTTTATAATAGTTTTGAAATTTCCGAATGCAGTAGTTATATTGATACCAATTTCAAATCAAGTCCCAGATGAAAAAAACGCTTGCTGCAATACTGATAATTCTTTGTATTTCCGGAACCGTGGAGAATTTGTTTTCACAGGATACCGCCAGAATTATGACTTATAATCTTTTGAACTATAACGGAAGCACCGTAAAAGATCAGAGTTTCAGGAAGATTGTAAAATATTCCAATCCCGACATATTAGTATGTGAAGAAGTCATTTCCCAGTCTGCTGTCAATAATATGCTGGCAAATGTAATGAATTATTATACACCGGGATTGTATTCGGCAGGTACTTTTCTGAACGGCTATGATACCGACAATGCTGTTTTCTACAAATCCTCGAAGTTTACTTTTTTATACAACTATGCAATTCTTACTACTCTGAGAACTATTAACTTATTCGGTTTAGTCCACAATCAGACAGGAGATACAATAAAACTTTTTGCGGTCCATCTGAAAGCAAGCAATACAACTTCCGATCAGCAGCAGAGACTTAGCGAAGTAAATGTTCTGCGCGAATTTACAAATTCACTGCCTCAGGGTAGCGAATTTGCCGTGCTTGGAGATTTTAATATTTATACATCCACAGAGCCTGCTTATCAGAGACTGCTGCAGATAGATATTGGAAATGAAGGATACTTCATAGATCCATATACTATCAGCGGAACCTGGAATCAGTCTGCCTACGCTCCTTATCACAGTCAGTCGACAAGAGTCAGGGCTGTAGGTGACAGCGGCTCTACCGGCGGGCTTGACGACAGATTTGACATGATTCTGAATTCAAAAGCACTTACCGAACAGGGAAGAGTAAAATATATTCCCGGGTCATTAAAACCTTTTGGAAATGACGGCAATCATTACAATGACAGTATAAATAAAAGACCAAACACTTCCGTACCGGACAGCATTGCCGATGCGCTTTATTACGGATCAGATCATCTGCCCGTTTCAGCATTATACCTGTTTGAACCGCTTCCGAGTGCTGTTAATGTAATTTCGTCCGTTATTCCGGAAAGTATTTTCCTGTATCAGAATTATCCAAATCCTTTCAACCCTTCAACGAAAATTAATTTTGATATTCCCCCAGAATCAGGAAACGTTAAATCATCAGTGACACTGACAGTTTACAATTCACTCGGAATTGAAATCAGAAAATTAGTATCGGAAAATCTTTCACCGGGGAAATATGAAACTGAATTTAAAAATGACGGGCTGCCAAGCGGAGTTTATTATTATTCATTAGTATCCGGAAAATTCTCGGTTACAAAATCTATGGTTTTGATAAAATAACAAATACAAAATCAGTAATCCTTTCAGGAATTTTTCATATAAAAAAAGCCGGGGAAAAATTATCACCGGCTTTTATAATTAATTTGCTTTAAGATCAGGGTTTTAATAACTCGACTGCAAGTGCTGCATTATTTTCAACAAGTGATATATCGGAAGAATCCACATAATCATCACCGGTTACATCCGTTTGTACATATCCCGAAACAGAATTTACAGCGTCATTTTCCACAGAACTGATATCTGAAGCGTCTACTATACCGTCTTTGTTAACATCTCCGCTGTATATGCAGTATTTGGATAATTTTAAAATCTGATTGTTTCCGTATGCATTTCCTGCAGATAAGGAAAAATTATAATTCAAAGGTGTACCTGCCGTAAATGTCTGCGGAGAACTGCTCCAAGTTTCAATTGTGTTCCTGTGATTTACGACAATAAAATAACTGCCGCCAGGAGCATTTGCAAATGTAAACGTTCCAGAACCGTTTGTATTTAATATTCCTTTTGAAGAATCAATAAAATTAAAAGGTGAAGATGAATTTGCCAGATATACTCTCGCTGTATCACTTACCATTGAAGTTCCGTCCCAGAATCCTTCAATAAAAGTTGTAAGATTAAGCGAAACAAAATTCAGTGTATATGTGACTGTAAGTTTTGGCCTGTTTACTGCTGTCAGATTTTCCTTCGTATCGAATCTTTTGGCAGATGCCGTTGAACTCTCATCACCGATCAGTATCCAGCCTCCGTTTTGAGTAGGATTGCTCAGCCACCCCTGAACATCACTTACCATCTGAGTCGTGGATCCCCAAGTGTAAAATCCTACTGCGCCGACGGAAGCGGTTGCACTTACGTCATGTGAAAAATATCCTCCAAGCTCATTATCAGTCCATGCCGTTGTGTCATAATACGAATGCAGCCATGTTGCGTCACCGGGTTCGGCTGCAGCTCCGAATCCTTCCTCTCCTCCGGGAGACGATGTCCCTTCTCCCCAGTTCTGAAGAATCTTCTGAAGTTTGACATTTTTATTGCCGGAAATTGTTTTCGACATTCGGAGTGTAAGAGTAACGCTTGTTACAGTTGCATTAGAAGGAATGCTCCCAGCTATATCGAATGCAATAACACCTCTTCTTAACATATCGCCTGCTGTTTTTCCGGCAAAAAAATACTGACCGGAACCGTTGCTTATAAATCCTCCTTCATCCTCATATAAAGTGTTGTCTTTCATCGATCCGAGATTGACTGTTGTCTGTGCTTCTGTTTCTCTGAATGAAAGAATCAGCATAATTACAAAGATCACAAGAGTTAATTTTAGTAATGTTACTTTTCCGTAACTGTGTTTTTGTTTCATCATGAATTTCCTTTCAATAAATGTATTAATTTAATTTCTTCAGTTAATTTATTTGAGAAGAACCATACTTTTTGTTATTACTGCATTTTTACCTTTTGACGAATTTACAGTGAGACGGTAGAAATAAATTCCGCTTGACAGAATTAATCCGTTACGTGAATTTCCGTTTTCAAGAGCATTGAATTTTACGGAATAATTTCCTTTCTGTAAATCACCGTTTACAAGAGTTCCTGCTGATTTTCCGGAAATGTCAAATACTTCAAGACTTACACTGCTGTTTTCCGGCAAATAAAACTCAATATTTGTTTCCGGATTAAAGGGATTCGGATAATTCTGCTGAAGAGTATAATCCCCGGCTAATCCCAGCTCATTATTCCCGACTGACAAAAGATTTGAAAGCGTAAAATTGTAATTCGAAATGTCAAAGAAAATATTGTCTGCAGCTTCAACTTTAATTCTTGCCAGTGAAGTGTTTAAGGAAGGCAGATTAACAGATTCCGAGCCGTCATTTGGCGTGTTTGAAACCAGATTATAAAAATAAGTAACCCCTCCGTCAGTTGATAATTTTATGTTTACATTCTGACAGTTAACCGGAGCTGTATTTGTGTTTGCAATATTCCAGGTAACGGTCTGCGGAATATTTGTATTCCATATTAATGTTGATGTATCGGGAGATGTTAATCTGAACGGTCCCGCCAAATCCGAAACATTAAACGAAACTAGCTCATAATTATTTCCGCCTCCTGCTGGATTGTTGTCTCTGACCGTAAGTCTGAAAGACAGCGTCCGCGTATAAGTCGGCAGGATTTCACCGATGGTCTGAGTATTGTTCAGAAGATTGCTGAGTTTCGGAAATGTTCTTGCAGAAGTTGTATCTGGAATAAAAGACCTGAATATCGGCGCATTGCCCGAAGGGCTGTTTGGAACACCTGCAGGACCGAGGTCCATTTCCTCCCAGCAGTAAGTCAGACTATTCTGATTTTCCGCATCAGTTGCAGCGCCCGTAAGTTTAAAAGGCGTTCTGACCGGGATCGTAAATCCGCCAGCCGGAACTGTCACAACAGGAGGTGTATTTCCAGTTGCTGTTATCTGAGCACATGAATTTCCGTTTCCGTTCTGAACATAGTTTACTATTTCCGTAAAATTTCCGGAATGGAAATACGGATCACTGTTATTCTGAAGATTGCTTGATCCGCAGATTCCTGCATAACCCATAATTGTCGAAGCGCTTCCTGGCTCCCAAGCAGTCGAAGCATTTCTGTTCCCTCCTCCGCAGGAAGAGGTCGTGCTGTTAAATGTATGATTGCCTCCGAACTGATGTCCCATTTCGTGCGCTACATAATCTATATCAAACGGATCGCCTATCGGAGCACCTGAACCTGTAACTCCTCTGGCTTTCTGTCCGTTTACACAAATCACACCGAGATAAGCTACACCACCGCCTCCTGTACTGACAACATGTCCGAAGTCATAATTTGCGCTTCCTATAACATTGTCAAGATTTGTCTGATTCTGACCGAGCATTGTACTGCCGTTTGCATTTGTATAAGGATCCGTTGATGCATTCGTGTAAATAATAACGTCATTGTTTGCAATCAATACCATCCTCACCGCAAAATCTTTTTCATAAACTCCGTTTACCCTGTTAACCGTTGTCGTTACTGCTGCCAGTCCGGCTGCAACTGTTCCTCCGTGGTAAGCGGTATATTCTCCCGTCGCAGCGCAGGCAAGCCTGTATGTACGCAGTGTCGGTCCGGTTGTAATTCCGCCGCTCAGAATTTCTTCCTGAATTTTACTGCCGGAATTTTCATCGTCAAATCCGCATTCGAATTTTTTGTCTGTAATAAAATCCTTTCTGTAATAAGAGATATAGATCTCTTTTTCATTTTTGCTGTAAGGATCTATAAAATAATCTCCTTTAACACTTAATATCATCGCATGAAATCCGTTCATTGTAAAGTCAAGTTTACCCGTCGCATACGGATCATCAATTCCTTTAATGCTGTAAGTTCTGATTTCGGGAAATTTATCCTTTAACGCCTGCTCCATCATAGAATATTCAGTTACCGAAAACTTCGACATTCCACCCGATGGATTCGGCAGTTCGATAATGTAATCAGTATGAACTGTGTTTTCTGCAGGTGCTCTGGAAAGCTGAGTCATCAGTCCGTCAGGATCCGCTTTCAATGTTCTGTAGTTCATCGGAATTATCTCCCTGCTGCCTTTGGCCGTAAAGTCATTTTCGGAAATATCCGACCAGATTGTCCCGTTATTTCCTGCTGTAATCGAAGGAGGACTGATCTTGATTCCCCTCTCATTTCCCGCAAAAAATATTACGTAAGCTGCCACGATAAATACCGGCAGAATTGTTTTTATAAATGTTTTCATGATGCTTTCAAAAATTTTAAATTTATTTACTGTTATGACATTTGTCGTTATTTCAACAATACCATTTTTTTTGTCTGCGAAAATTCATTCGAAGTAAGTCTGTAAAAATAAACACCGCTGGGAAGATTAACCGCATTGAAACTGAATTCGTAGCTTCCCGGCTGAAGTTTACTGTTTAAAAGTGTTTCTACTTCTCTTCCTCCGGAGTCATATATTTTTAAAACTGTAATTCCCGGAACCGGAATATCAAATTTTATGCTTGTCGAAGGATTAAAAGGATTCGGATAATTGTTGCCGAGCAGGAATTTTTCCGGAACAAGACTTGACAATACATTAATTCCTACCGTATTTCTTACTAAGGTCAGTACAAATGTTGATGAAGATGAAAGCGAATCTACTCCGTTGTATCCCCAGGGTTTCCATGTGCATCTTACAGAATCGCCTGTAGTACCGAATACTGCCGCAAGAGAATCAAGATAACTTTTACGCATTGAAATTACGGTATCGCTTCCTGTGTTATTGCTTGAATAAATGTAATCAGCACTTGTCCCGACCTTCCTTATTTTAAGTTTGTACTTAATCGAAGGATCTGTACCGGCACTGCTCCATTTGAAATCGAATAATTCGGAACTGCCTGACGAAACGTTTACTCTTGAAAATGATGCAGGTGTTAACGGATTAAATGCATTTAAATTCAATACAATGGTGAATGCACCGTCACTAGTATCTCCGGTACTTTGAGCCGAGGAATTCAATATTCTGATTTTTGCCTGTGATGTCGACGCCATATACGGAACTGCCCAGTCAAATACTCTCTGTACTGCCGGTACATTATTCTGTATAATCTGCCATGTTGCTCCGTTGTTGACTGATAATTCAATATTCACATTACCGGTAAGCGATGTGCCCCAGTAAATCTGTCTCATTTCGCCTGTTCTGAATGATTCACCGCCGTTAGGATATCCGATCTGAAGCGGGTCTGAAGAAACATACATGCATGGCGCTGACTGAGCGTTGCTCCTGATAATTGTCTTCGGCTGTGGTCCGAATCCCTGTGTAAGACTGATTGAACCGTTAAGATGACAGTAACTCATTATTGTTCCGACTCTTGGTATCATCGGACCGCTGTAACATCCTCCTTCTACAGTATAACAGCTGTCAATTGGTCCACCGACCCATCCGCAGTTGTGTGTGTGATTCGAACCGAAGTTGTGGCCGATCTCGTGACATACTACCATTACATCCCATGAATAGGTAGGAAGCGGCAGAATCGGACCGTTTGTATTGCTGAATCCGTATCCGTCTCCAGAGCTTCCGCCTGAACACAATGCATCAAGAAATGCAATCCCTCCCATATTTCCCGATCTTCTTGTGATAAAATGTGCGAGTGTCCTCTGAACTCCCTGCTGTGTGCTGTTCCACTGACTTCTGAACTGAGAAAGTATTGAACTTGAGTTTGTACCGTTATAAGGATCCGTTGTCGTCCATACCCTCAGATATGGCACTATCAGCTTAACGTTTACTTCTTTCATATAAATTGCAGAAGCCGCTGACATCAGCGTCAGAGCATAATTTGTTGCGGCTGAAACAGACTGATTGTAAATGTTGTATGTGGCAAAATCAATTTCTATTGCAATTTCCGCTATATACAAATCTGTAGGTGATGCATCATTCATTTTTTCGGTAATAATTCTTCTCATCTCCGATATATATTCTGACGATAAATTATCCTCGGTTCCGCAGAAAAAACTGTTCTTACTTTTCAAATCGCTTTCTTTGTAAAATACATATTTGTCCGTGCTGTTTCCGCTGTTGTCGTTAATTAAGCCGAGATTGTAATTGTCATCACCGGAAATTATCAGTCCTTTCACATCTTCTTTTGTAAACGTAAAAGAAGCCGTAGTATTTCTTTCTCCTTCAATGCTTCCGGTATAAGCTACAAGAATATCATTCAACTTTACTTCCTCGTCACCATTGACTGTTCTTGCAACGATTTTCGCATCCGGGGAAAGTATATCAGATCTTCTCAGATTTAATCTGACATCCCTGCGGTCACCGTAAGGGAGTGAAATTGATATTTCGGGTAATCTGCTGTTATATAATTCGGTAAGTATACCCCTGTCTATGTTAAGGATTTCCGCTTTAGCAAGATTTTTCGTTATTTCAGAGTTTCCAGGTATTGTGTTATCCGTATTTTCAGAGAACAGTCTGTAATCTGATATACTCTGTGAACTTGCAACGCTGTTTACCAAGACTATCAATAGTAAGAGTCCTGCAATGAATGATAATTTTTTTAAAAACATTGAAATGATTTAATTGTTAATAAATAGAAGTTTTTGGTTGGGTTTGTAGTTCAAAGATAGTTATAATTTTCCAATTTTAAAATGTTTGTTTTTACTTGATTAAATATAATTTGTGATGCTTTCATGTAGACTTTTTCCACTTATCGAGAAGTTCTTTTTCCTTTTCTGCTTTCAGACCTGCTTTCAGTGTATAATCCTTTCTTTTTACAGAAAATTCCAGAGTATCCTTCAGAGTTTCAGAAAGTTTTCTGAATTTTAGACCTTTGGAAAGAGCATTGCTAATATCGCATTCGTTTACTCCTTTTATTTCTGAAGGAACCCATAGCGGAAGTTCTGTATATGCCATAACTTTTTCTTCTTCCAGAAATTTCTCGTTAACCCATACAAGTTCAGCTTTGCTTCCGGAAACTGTAATGCATTCATTCAGAAACTCCGATATAGTAAGCCTGTAATCCGGACCGGTTGCATTGTATGTACCTGTTTCTTTTTGCTCAATCATTTTTACTGTGAAATCCGAAAGATCTTTTACATCGATAAACTGCACGGGTCCGTCTTCAGGTCCGGGAGCTAATACTTCTCCGCCCTGATTTATTCTGTGTATCCAGTAAGTAAACCTGTCAGAAGGATCATCTTCACCCACAATAAGTCCGGGTCTGATTATCAGAGATCTGTCTCCGAATATTTCTTCGGCAGTTTTTTCACAGAGATATTTCAGCGGACCGTAAGTTTCGCCGTTAACTTCCTCGACAGTTTCATCATCAAGTTTTCCGGTCTCTGAATTTTCATTCATTCCGCTTTCTGTTAAGTTATTATAAACTGAAATGCTGGAAATGAAAGTATAATGCTTTGCCTTATCCTTTAAATATTCTGCGGATAATCTGACTATACGCGGAATATAACCGCATGTATCAATTACCGCATCAAACTCCCTGCCGTTCAGTGATTCGAAATTTCCGTTTCTGTCGCCTCTGAGTTTTTCGATACCGGGTAATAAATCCGGATTGTGTATGCCTCTGTTAAACAGTGTAACTTCATGTCCGTTACTTAATGCAGAATTTACGATGTGCTTTCCGAGGAATATTGTCCCTCCCAGAATTAATATTTTCATTTTTGTTTATTAAATTTTTTAAAAACCTTTTTTAAATTTTAACGGGCAGAGATTATCATTGTTGCGGTGATTAATATATCTTAATGGATTTTACAATGTCAAATGTTTAGTTTTAATTATAAATCAGTTATCTATTCTTGAAAGATTACAAGATTACATTTACAGGCAGGAAAAAAATCTGCGAAAATACTTTTTCCTTTTATTTCAGCACAGGTGATTCAGGTTATTCTTACAAACCCGGACAGTATGCGCACTTTACACTTACCGGTGCGAAATATAATGACATAAAAGGCAATTCAAGGCCATTCTCTTTTGCAGGTTCTCCTCATATCAAAGATAAATTAATTATTGCTGCCCGTGTTAACTCTTCAGTCTTTGTCAGAAATCTCTGTGAACTTAATGTAGGTTCCGAAGTTTTTGTGAGTAAACCCGGAGGTAATCTCTTTAAGCCTGATGATACAATTTTACCGGTTGTTTTTATTGCCGGAGGAACCGGCATTACTCCCGTCCGGAGCATTATTGAATTTCTGATTCATAAAAAATCCGGCAGAAAAATTTTTCTTTTTTATTCGAATAAATCCCGGAACAGAACTGCCTTTTATGATGATTTTAAAAACTGGTCGGAAGCAAATGAGAACTTTATCTTTATACCGTCTGTAGATTCAAAGGAAACTCAAAACCCTGGATTTGAACAGGGATATATTAACAGTGCTATGCTCAGGAAATATCTTAAAGAACTCAACGGCAATCATTACATTCTTACAGGTCCGGATGAAATGACGGATTCTATAAGGAATATTCTTCTGTCAGAGAATGTTAATATTTCTGATATCAGAACAGATAAGTTAAACTGATTTTTTTTATTTCTTAAAATCAATTTTATCGCCTTCCTTAATTCCGTATCTGTCCGTATATCCGCCGGCTACTTCTACTACATATTTAGCGGGTTTTTCCGAAGGCAGGGATTTTTCGGAAAAAGGCACTGTGCTTCTGTAAATTTTTATTATTTCTTTCTTCGAATTAACATAAATAATATCAAGAGGAATTATTGTATTCTTCATCCAGAAAGACTGCGGCTCTTCTTCCTGAAAAATAAAAAGCATCCCCCTGCTGTCATCCATCGATTTTCTGTACATAAGACCCTGCATCCTTTCTTCATCGTTTTCGGCAATTTCCACATCGATTTTCTTTATCTGCGCTTTGCCGTCATTCTTCATAAACTCAAGTTCTCCTTCCTTGACAAACGGCGGCTCTTTTACGTTCTTTATTCTCTCACGCGGATCAGTAACTACCGGATTCTTTACAACTGTTTTTTCATTTCCGAAAAATTCAGAATATGTAAAATAACCTCCGGCAATTATTATTACCGCTATCAGTAAATACTTCGCATTGAATGCCGGTTTGCCGGGAGTTTCGTTTTTCTTAACAGTCTTGTTTTTCAATTAAGACGGCTGTTTATTTATAAATTCTTTTATGGATTCAATCAGATATTTATTCTGCTCTTTTGTTCCGAGCGTTATTCTTGTCTCGGTTTTAAATGCTTCTTCGTCGAGAAATTTTATCAGCAGATTTCTTTCTTTGAGAAATTTATCCAGATCTTTTCTGATATTGGCAGGCATATCCACAAGCATGAAATTTGCAAATGACTTATATGCCGTAAATCCTCCCATTGCTGAAAATTCCTTATAAAACATTTCCTTGTCTTCCTGCATCATCTTAGTAACCCGCTGATAATATTCCGTGTCATCAAGCGCTATCATTGCTAGATTCTCCGAAATAAGATTGTACCCGAGATATCTTGTCGTAAATCCTTTCAGCTCTTCGAGATTATTTCCGGCAAAGCTGAATCCTATTCTGCTGCCTGCAAGCGCAAAGTATTTTGAAAATGTCCTGCAGATTATAAGATTGGGAAATTCATCTATATAAGGTTTCACATAACTGTTGTCCGTCGATCCGAATCCCCAGTATGCCTCGTCTATCATTACAATTGCTCCCCTGCAAGCATCAAGAAATCTGTGCAGCTCTTCTTTTGTAATCCTGTTTCCGGTCGGATTATTCGGCGATGCTATTACAACCACTCTCGGCCTCTCACGCTCGTATATCTCTATCATTTTATCCACATCATAAAGATATGAATCAACTCCGTCAAATTTTCCCTTTCTCATCGGATATTCCACGTTAAATCCTCCGACTTCATATGCAACTTTCTTGTAATACCACCATGCTTCTTTCGGTATCAGAACTTTATCGCCTCTCACTATATACCTGTGTATCAGCTGCTTTAATATGTCCTCGCTTCCGTATGAAAGTATTACCTGATTTTCCTTAAATCCGAAATCCTTTGCTATACGTTCCGAAAGCTTTGATTTTACTCCCCGCGCAAAGTCCCTTGAATACCAGGACAGATCATCAATCTTTACTGTTTTTAAATATTCGTAACATTTCGGAGAAGGTCCATACTGAGATTCGTTTCTGTCAAGGTACTGTATTGTATTAAATTTTTTCTCTGACATGATATTGTTTTATTTGATTTTTCCTTAATTGTTTTTATGAAAAAATATTATTTCTTGTTCTTCGACAAAAAATTCATCACTCCGTGCTTGCATTCCTGCGTCATTCTTGTTATTGCATTCATGTTTACAGCATATTCAAGCGCAGATTCAAAGCTCATGGAAGTTACATTTCTGAACATTTCCTTTGTCAGTGATACTGAGCTAGACGGAAGTCTGTTAATCTCGCTGCATAAATTCATTGTAAATCCTTCAAGCTCATCACTTTCAGTACAGTAATTTGCAAAGCCGATTTTATACGCCTCTTCGCCTGTAATGAATTTTGATGAAATAAGTAAATCCTTTGCATGAGTTTCAGATACTCTTTTTAAAAGAAATATCATTACAATTGCAGGTATGAATCCGATCTTTACTTCAGTATAACCGAGCTGGGCTTTTCTGCCGGTAACTATGTAATCGCAGGCGCTTGCAATTCCGCAGCCGCCGGCAAGAGCATAACCGTCAATCATTGCTATTACGGGCTTGCTGCAGTTGTATATCGAAAGCAGCAGCTCTTTGAATTTTCTTGAATCTTCCTTGTTCTGTAAAATGTCATATTCGGATATTTTCTGGAGATAATCGAGATACAGTCCGGAGCAGAAATTTCCTCCCGAACCTGTAAGAAGTATGCTTTTTACTTTATCATCTGAAGAATAATTTATAAATGCTTCGGTAAGTCCGGTAATCATTTCCTCGTCGAGCGAATTTCTTTTTTCCGGACGGTTCAGAGTAATTTTCCTGGTTTCTCCGATATCTTCAGTAAGTATTTTTATGCTGTCCATTTTCCTGTCTCAGATTTTGTTTTGTATTGAATAGTTAATTAGATAATTACTGTCATAACTTACTATTTTTGAATCTATAAGAAAATGCTCTTTTATTGTGTCTTCAGTAATTACTTTCTCTGATTCGGAATATTTTACCAGTTTACCTTCGGAAATCAGCAGTGATTTGTCCGTAAAGTTGAGAGCAAGGCTCAGATCATGTATGACAATTACTATGGTCAGACCCCTTTTGTTCAGTTTTCCGAGTACGCTGAATATTTCAAGCTGATAATTTACATCAAGATATGTAAGTGGCTCGTCAATAATCAGTATTTTCCCGGACAGTTCATTCTGAATGTCAAGCTGTATCAGTCCGAGTGTCAGCAGCACTTTCTGCTTTTCACCTCCTGAAAGCCTGTAAAAATTTTTATCAGCAATTTTTTCTGTTCCCGTTTCATTTATACAGTGAGAAACTATTTCATTGTCTTCAACCGAATAATTAAAGTCCGTAAACTTTTTATGAGAGTATCTCCCGAGATGCAGAAACTCTCTTACCGTAAGATCTTCGTTTAATATTCCCGCAGACTGCGGAAGGTAGGACAGCGATCTGGAAAATTCCTTTCTGTCCGCAGAGCTGATTTCATTTCCCCTGAAAAAGATTTTTCCCGAATATCCTTCGAGAATTTTTGAAAACAGCTTTACAACTGTGGATTTTCCGGATCCGTTTTTCCCGATAATGGAAATAAAATCGCCTTCGTAAATTTTAAATGAAAGATTCTTTACTGAAAAGTTTTCTTCGGAGTATCCGTCTTCTGTGCCTTTGTATGAAAAACAAACATTTTCAAGATTCAATAATTCCTTCAAAATACAAATTCCCGGATTTTAGGGTTATAATACCATTTGAATTCGCCGGTATCCTTTAAATTATTGTATTCAATCAGACATACACCGCACTTTCCGAATTCAAAATTCAGCGACCTTCTGCCTGTTAAATACTTTACCAGATAACTCATCTTCGGCTCATGTCCCACAAATGCAGCAGAACCGCTTATATCAGCTGCATTCATTAAATTCTGAAATGAAGAAACGGGGGATTCGTTCAATAATTCTTCGGCAGCAATAACCTGACCTTTGAATTTTAATCTTACTGCAAAAATTTCCGCTGTCTGAACTGCTCTTACAAGAGGACTTGTATAAATAATTTCCGTCCGGCTGAAATGTTCTTTAAGTTTTTCAGCGCACTTAATTGCTGATTTTCTGCCTCCCGGAGTAATGAATCTGTATTCATCGGGTAACACTCTGTCTGAATATATATCAGCTGCTTCAGCATGTCGTATCAGAAATATTTTCATTTACTGTTTATACATTTTTTCTGTTTCACTGAAATAAGTAAAATTAAATCTGATCACAGGCTGTTCAGATACTGATCAATTCCCCTTGCGGCTTTTTTGGCATCTGCCGCAGCGTTCACTACTTCCTTGCCGCCGCTTACTATATCACCTGCGGAAAAATATTTTGGATTTGAAGTCTGAAATGTTTTGCCGCTGACGGATATTCTGCCCTTTTCATCAAGCTTCATTCCGGATATGTTCATCAGTATGTCTTTCTGTTTAATCTGTCCGGTTGCAATAATTACCATATCGCACGGCTCGGTAAATTCCGAACCTTTAATAAATTCGATTTTCCCTCCGTATGATTTTGTTCTGATAAACTTTACGCCTTCTGCTTTTCCGTTCCCGGTGATTTCAACCGGAGATACATTAAACATTCCTTTTACACCTACGCTCTTTGCAAGATCATACTCAAATTCATACGCTCCTTTTTCTCCGACAGATCTTCTGTAAGCAAGGATAACTGTTTCTGCTCCCATTCTTGAAGACTCCGACGCGGCATCCATTGCCGTATTTCCGCCTCCGAGCACTATCACCTTTCTCCCGACATTTATCCTGTGCTGCCTGAGTTTTAATAATTCTATAAACTCAACAGCTCCAATGCAGTTTTCCAGATTCTCTCCTTTAATGTTCAGTGTGTCAGTTTTTCCGAGCCCTATTCCGATGAAAACTGCATCAAATTCTGTTTCAAGTTTTTTGAAATCTTCTGCAGTTGTGATAAAGGAATTGTATTTTACTTTATATCCGAATTGATTCTGCAGATAATCCATCTCATCTAATACTTCCTCGTTTGTGATTTTATATGGCGCAACGCCGTGAACAGTAAGTCCCGATGGTTTTGCCTTTGCTTCGAATATTTCAACGTCATAACCGAGCATCCTTAATTCACAGGCGCAGGAAATTCCCGCAGGTCCGGCTCCGATTATCGCGACTTTCTTACCGTTTGATTTTCCTGTAATGAAAAGTTTTTTGTTCTCTTTTATTGCAGAAGAAGTTGCGAAACTCTGAAGTCTTCCGATTTCAATCGGCTTTACATCCTGAAGATTATACACGCATGCTCCTTCGCATAATACATCCGTCGGACAGACTTTTCCGCATGCATATCCGAAATAATTTGAATCATAAATAGTCTTTGCCGATCCGGTTATGTTTCCGGAATTAATCTGTCTTATAAAAAGCGGAATGTCAATTCCCGTAGGACAGGCTTTTATACACGGCGCGTCATAACAGAACAGACATCGGGAGCTTTCATAATACGCCTGTGTACTGTTCATCAGCGGCTTTATCTGTTCGAAATTTTTTTCGAATTCTGAATCTGAAGTGGGTTTTTTATATTCTGACATTAAATAAGAAAAGTTAATAAAATCCGTTGATACTTAATCGATTGAAATATTCTTCATTCCTTAAAGCTCGGTAATTTTATTGTAAGTCTCAGGTCTCCTGTCCCTGAAAAACTGCCATGTAGATCTGACTTCTGCTATCATGTCAAGATCAAATTCTGCAACAAGAAGCTCGTCATTGTCTTCAGATGCCTGAGCAAATATCTGTCCGCGCGGATCAACGAAGTAAGAAGATCCGTAAAACTTTCCGAGATTCCACGGCTTTTCAGTTCCTACACGGTTAATGCATCCCATAAAGTAACCGTTTGCAGCTGCATGCGCCGGCTGTTCGAGTTTCCATAAATACTGTGATAATCCCGCAACTGTCGCTGAAGGATTATAAACTATCTCTGCCCCGTTAAGTCCGAGTATTCTTGCGCCTTCCGGGAAATGCCTGTCATAACAAATGTATACTCCGATTTTACAATACTTCGTATCAAATACCGGATAGCCGAGATTACCCGGCTTGAAAAAAAACTTTTCCCAGAATCCCGAAGTATGAGGAATATGATTTTTTCTGTATTTGCCGAGATATGTTCCATCAGCATCCAGAACCGCAGCAGTATTGTACAATACTCCTGCCTGCTCTTTTTCATATACCGGAACAATGATAACCATACTGTATTTCTTTGCATATTCCTGAAGTCTGTGAATTACAGGACCGGGTACTATTTCAGCCGATTCATACCAGTCCTTGTTTTGTCCAGGACAGAAATATGGCGTGTTGAAAATCTCCTGAAGACATAAAATCTGCACGCCTTTCTTACCTGCTTCTTCTATTAAAGGCAGATGTTTCTGTACCATTGCTTCTTTTATCTGTTCAATGCTGCCCTCTCCTTCTGACAGCGGCAGGCTCATTTGAATTAATCCTGATCTGATTTTTCTCGGCATGTATTTTGAATTAATTTTATAATTTTATTTTAAATAAATCATTTTCTTTGTATCTGCTGTGATACCGTTTACATTCAGAGAATAAAAATAAATTCCTCCCGATATGTTATCAGGAGTAAATTTCTGAATGTAAGTTCCTGCGTCTATATTTCCGCTGACTAATGATGAAATTTCCTTTCCGCTTATATCATAAATTTTCAGTTGCACAAATCCGGGTTTACTTAAACTGTACCTGATAGTTGTTCCGGGATTAAAAGGATTCGGATAATTCTGGGACAGCCGGTATTCCGCAGGAATGTTAATATCTAATCCCAGCGCTTTGTCTATCGCATACGATGCATTTACTGTTCCCCAGCCTTTAAGATTATCAGGAGATAAATTGTTGTCGGAAGTAGAAATCAGAATCTGTTTGATCTCCGCCGGTGTCAGCGTATTCTTTGCTGAAAGCAAAAGCGCGCAGACTCCCGCAACCATCGGACATGCAAGCGACGTACCCGTTGAGGAAGAAGAATATCCCGTGCTTCCGTTACCGGGTCTTGCCGCATAATTAAAACTTCCGAGAGCCATTACTTCAGGCTTGATTCTTCCGTCAAATGTCGGACCTACCGATGAAAATGAAGATCTCTGTCTGTTTAAATTTACCGAGCCGACTGTAATGACATTAAATGCATCAGCCGGGGCATTTAATGTATTGTGCGAATTATTAAATCCTTCGTTTCCTGCCGATATCACTACAACAATTCCTTTGCTTACAGCAAGGTCAGCTGCTCTGGTAATCAATGCCGTGTTTCCGTCCATTGACTGCCATGTATATGAAGTGTAAGGAGGTTCAAATGAAAGATAACCAAGCGAGCATGTTATAATGTCCGCGCCGAGACTGTCAGCCCATTCAGCGGCTGCAACCCAGTTATCTTCTTCGACAGGTGTTTCGCTGTTAGTGTTTTCTGTTTTTGCAAGAATGTATCTTGAGTCAAATGCAGGCGATACGAGAAATCCCGGATCATATCCGGCAATCAGCGATAAAGTAATCGTTCCGTGCGCTCCGTTACCGAGCCTTCCGTTTCCGTTCGCTACAATAGTATCACCGTTTACAAAGTCAAAAGTTCTCAGTCCTTTTTCCCTGATCCTGTTAAAACATATATGATTAAGATTGTCAAAGCCCGCATCGAAAGAAGCTATTAATACTCCTTCGCCGGTATATCCTCTGTTATGAACTTCAGGTACATTAATCAGTGAATCCTGCGCAAGAG
>JAEUSI010000210.1 GCA_016788375.1 Ignavibacteria bacterium
ATGATTTCTGTTAAACACAGAAATACAATTGAAACGTGGAGCAAGCCCGGAAGCTGGATTGTATTCAGCCAGGACACTGCTTCATATAATTTTACAACTGCTGCAACAAAAGCTTACGGAGACAATCAGAAACAGGTAAATTATTCGCCAGTTAGATATGCATTTTTCGGTGGGGATATAAATCAGGACGGAACTCTTGATGCTTCGGATTTAAGCAGTGTTGAAAATGCTGCGCAGGATGGACTCAGCGGATACATAATTTCCGATGTAACGGGTGATGATTATGTGGATGCGGCGGATCTGAGCCTTGTGGAGAACAATGTGACTACAGGTGTAAGTGCAGTGATTCCTTAATGGATGATATGATGCACGGAACTGGGGATTCTTGATAAATAAATTTAGAAAAATCAATAATTCAATTATTTAAAATATAAAAGCCGTTTCTGAATCTGAATTTCATCATTAAGAAATAAGAATTACTTATAACCTTCTTTATGAACAGATTTAACCGCTCTTCCTGACGGATCATTTGTATTCTGAAATGATGCATCCCATGCAAGCGCTTCCGGCGTGCTGCATGCAACTGATTTTACCGAAGGAACGCATTTAGCCGCAGAATCGGAAGGAAAATGCTCGCTGAAAATCTCCCTGTATCTGTATTCCTCTTTTGTCTTTGGAGGATTAATATGAAATCTGTATTCCGCATTTGCGAGCATTTCATCGCTGACTACTTCCTCTGCAACCTGTTTGAGTGTATCAATCCAGCTGTATCCGACACCGTCCGAGAACTGTTCCTTCTGCCTCCACAGAATACTTTCAGGCAGGTAATCTTCAAACGCCTTTCTGAGAATCCATTTTTCTATTCTTCCGCCGGCTGCCATTTTATCTTCCGGATTTAATTTCATAGCTACGTCAAGAAATTCCTTATCAAGAAAAGGAACTCTCCCTTCAATCCCCCAGGCTGCAAGTGATTTATTTGCACGGAGACAGTCATAAAGATGAAGCTTACCGAGCTTGCGAATTGTCTCTTCATGAAATGACTTTGCATCCGGAGCTTTATGAAAATAAAGATATCCTCCGAATATTTCGTCTGCTCCTTCGCCGGATAAAACCATTTTTATTCCCATGGATTTTATAACTCTTGCAAGCAGATACATCGGAGTTGAAGCTCGTACAGTTGTAACATCATATGTTTCAAGATGGTAGATTACATCTTTAATTGCATCGAGTCCTTCCTGAATCGTGAAATTTATTTCGTGATGAACGGATCCTATATGATCCGCAACAATCCGTGCGGAGTCCAGATCAGGCGAACCTTTAAGCCCGATTGCAAAAGAATGAAGCTGCGGATACCATGCCTGCTGTTTGTCTCCAGACTCTATCCTCTTTGCCGCGAACTTTTTGGTAACAGCGGAAATCACTGATGAATCAAGACCTCCGGACAGAAGCACTCCGTAAGGTACATCTGACATAAGCTGCCTGTGTACAGCCTGTTCAAGCGACGAACGCAGTTCATTTATATCTGAAGTATTATCTTTAACAGCATCATATTCAGTCCAGCTTCGCTTATACCATTTCTTCATTTCATTTCCGTCTTTACTGAAAATATAATGCCCGGGAAGAAATTCCTGAATTTTGTTGCATACACCTTCAAGAGCTTTTAATTCTGATGCAGCGTAGAAATTTCCGGACTTATCCCAGCCCATATAGAGCGGAATAATGCCGATATGATCACGCGCAATAAAATAGGAATCATTATCCTCATCATATAAGGCAAATGCAAAAATACCATTCATATCTTCGAGAAAATCTATTCCTTTCTTTTTATAAAGTGCAAGGATTATTTCACAATCTGATTCAGTCTGAAACTTATATTCTCCGGAATCTATTCTGAGATCAGTATGATTATATATTTCACCGTTGGCAGCAAGAATAAGTTTTCTGTCTTCGCTGTAAAGAGGCTGCTTTCCGGATTTAGGGTCAACTATGGCAAGTCTTTCATGAGCAAAAATTACTTTGCTACCGGAATAAATTCCCGACCAGTCAGGACCCCGGTGTCTGACTTTCTTTGACATCTGAAGAACTTCCTGTCTTAAATCTGAAATGCTGCTATTATTACCGAAAACACATACAATTCCACACATATGTATATTATGATTTAATTTTAAAATTATTCTGAAACTGAATAACAGGAGAGAAAAAGTGCGTTTATACAGGATTCATAACGAAGTACCTTATTTCTGCTCTATTAATATAAACAATTTACCCATTTCGGAAAATATTAACAATTTAATTACTAATGTAAAAAATATATGTTTATTAAAAAAAAGTTTTAAAAATAAAACAAACTTTCCAGGAAATCATAATTCCATTTACATCAAGTTTTCAGTTAATTTAAGTATAATCTTTATGTTCAAATAATTATTTTAACAACCTGCAGAACAATTTAAAATATGAAATTTAATCTGAAAAACATTACGAGGAAAGATCTTAAGAATAAATCATTAAGACAGCTTGTTGCAAATTTCCGGAATGAATACATATCAGACGGCCTTAATGAGGAGGACATGGATAAAGATCCGATAATCAATTTTGAGAGATGGTTTGAGGATGCAGTGAAAAATAATATAAACGAACCGAACATAATGCATTTAGCAACTGCCGGTGCAGACGGAATACCTTCCGGCAGAATAGTATTGTTAAAAGGATTTGACGAAAAAGGGTTTGTCTTTTATACGAATTATGACAGCAGAAAAGCCTCCGAACTTTCTGAAAACAATAATGCATCGCTTACTTTTTTATGGAATGAACTTCACCGTCAGGTCAGAATTGAAGGGAAAGTTCACCGTATATCTGCAGAGGAATCGGATATATATTTCCATAGCAGGCCGAAGGGAAGTCAGATAAGCGCTGTAGCATCGGCTCAAAGTAAAGTCCTTCCGGGAAGAAAAGAGCTTGAAAAAACAGTGAGTGAACTTGAGAGGAAATACAAAGACAAGCCCATACCCCGTCCTGAAAACTGGGGAGGTTATTGTCTGACGCCTTTAAGAATTGAATTCTGGCAGGGAAGAGTAAACCGTCTGCATGACAGGATTCAGTTCACGCTACAGGGTGACAAATCCTGGAAAATGGAGAGACTTTATCCGTGAATAATGCTGATTTGCTTTGATTGCTGCAGATATTTTTACATGCTGATCGAAATGATCCGGAATTAAAATTCAACTATATTGTTAAACCATTCAGCATATTAAATTTAATTTACTAATTAAATAAACAGAT
>JAEUSI010000211.1 GCA_016788375.1 Ignavibacteria bacterium
GGTATAAAACGTATCTTCCGGCAACGAGGTATTCTTAAATTTATCATTCCTGTCCATTTAAATAAGATTTTTCTTTCTCTGTAACCATTGCGGTAACTTATCTTTTCTCCCTTCAGTCTGTCATAAGGTTTACGCTTTATATAGTCTACAAACTCTTCATTGATCATCTTCTCTATCAGATCCTTTACAAATTTTGATACCGAATTGCTTACGGTTTTATTTAGAGCTTGATTAAATCTTCGTGGATAGTGATTTTTATTTGCAAAAAATTGCAACTTAGCCTCCTACTTTTAAGGTTTTTGTTTTCGCAAACTTAATCTTTGTAGTGAGGCTTTTTATTTAAATGATAAAATTTATACAAATTTTTAATTTACACACTTTTTGTAACGCTATTTTTATTACTAATTGATTTTTCTATCCCGTGCGTCTCCGATATCCGGGCATTCACCGTAGAGACGCCCAATTTGGGCGTCTCTACATATTACTGCGATACGAGTGTCTTTCATTTCCCTATCCCGGGTGTCTTTACATGCTGCGACTGCCTCGCAACTCGGGCAATCGGGCGGGTGTCCCTCTATTGATTAAAAGTCTTGAGACAGATTAATTTTCATTCTCAATCTTTCATTCACAATTCCATTTAAAATGTCATAGTTTAAAGTTATTTTGAAGATTAATTATTATGTAAATAATTTTATATATCTTGAATTCCCGGGAAATCAGAAAATCATTTTTAGAGTTTTTTAAGAGTAAGGATCATAGGATTGTTCCTTCCTCTTCCGTTGTGCCGTATAATGACCCGACTCTGCTTTTTACCAATGCTGGCATGAATCAGTTCAAGGATGTCTTTCTAGGAACCGGTACCCGCGATTATAAAAGAGCTGCCGATTCGCAGAAATGTATCCGCGCCGGAGGCAAGCATAATGACCTCGAAGAAGTCGGCATGGACGGCTATCATCATACTTTTTTTGAAATGCTCGGCAACTGGTCCTTCGGCGACTATTATAAAAAAGAAGCGATCAAATGGGCCTGGGAGCTGCTTACTGATGTCTGGAAACTTCCGAAAGAAAAACTCTGGGTTACTGTTTTTGAAACTGATGACGAAGCTTTTAATCTCTGGGCTGAAGAAACCGGTATTATCAGATCTCATATTCTCCGGTTCGGGGAAAAAGACAACTTCTGGGAAATGGGCGATACAGGTCCTTGCGGTCCGTGTTCTGAAATTCACTTTGATTTTTCCGGAAAAGGCTGCCGTCCGGAAGATGTTAACGCTGGAAGAGAAGATGTCATAGAAATTTGGAATCTCGTATTTATTCAGTATAACAGAAAGAAGGACAGAGAGCTCGAACTCCTGCCGATGAAGCATGTTGATACGGGTATGGGTTTCGAAAGAATTGTCCGTGTGCTTCAGAATAAAAATTCGAACTATGAAACCGATATTTTTTCACCTCTGATTTCGAAAATCTGCGAAATCACCGGAAAGGAATACTCCGGAAGCAATGTTTCTTCTATGAATGCAATGGCTGATCATATAAGATCCCTTGCTTTTGCCGTCAGCGACGGAGCCGTTCCGTCAAATGAAGGCAGAGGTTATGTGCTGAGGCGTATTCTGAGAAGGGCTTCACGGCTTGCGAGAAAACTTGATTACAGCAGTCCGGTTTTGTATAAACTTGTTGATACTCTGGCAGAGAATTTCGGCGAAGCGTATCCCGAACTCATTGAGAAAAAAGATTTCTGCAGGCAGATTATTAAAGCCGAAGAAGAAAGTTTCCATCTTACTCTCGACAGAGGCCTGAAACTTTTTAATGAAACCGCCGGCTCTCTGAAAGGCACAAAAATATTTCCCGGTGAAGAAGCATTCAAGCTTTACGACACTTTCGGATTTCCTCTTGACCTTACGGAAATAATGGCGAAAGAAAGAGGGCTGAAAGTTGATCTGCTTAAGTTTGAAGAAGAGATGAATATGCAGAAGGAAAGAGGCAAAGCGGGAAGAAAGGATGTAAGCGCTGAAGCCGTTAACATTGCAGCAGTTCAGGGAAATTCTGATGTTATATACAATCCTTATGACGTAAATGAAAAAGGAATTGAGACATTTTTATCTGTGCCTGAAACAGATACGGAAATCAATCTGATATTTCTTAAAACAAATCCTTTTTATTCCGAATCAGGCGGGCAGATAAGCGATTCGGGAAAGATTGTTACTGACAGCGGAAAGGAACTTACAGTTATTGATTCTAAAAAAGATTATGTGATTGTGGACAGACCGGTAAATGAAATTAAAGGTGAGGAAAAGGTTAAGGCAATTGTAGATTTTAAAAGACGTCTTGCCATAGAGAGAAATCATTCTGCAACGCATATTGTTCATGAAGCCCTTAAAAGAATTCTCGGCAGTCATGTAAAGCAGCTCGGTTCGCTGGTTCATAATGAATACCTGAGGTTTGACTTTCCTCATTTCAGCAAGCAGGAACAGAATCAGCTTAAGGATATAGAAGATCTTGTAAATTCAAAGATTCAGGAGAATATAGAAGTAATGACTGACGTTGATATTCCCGTTGAAGAAGCGAATAAGATTCCGAATGTGAAGAAGTTTTTCGGGGATAAATACGGAGACAAAGTAAGAGTAGTTCATATAGACGATAATTTCAGCGTTGAATTCTGCGGAGGCACGCATGTCGGGAATACAAAGGAAATCGGCTTGTTCAGAATTACCAAAGAAGAAAGCATTGCTTCCGGAACAAGAAGGATTTTTGCAAGAACCGGAGAAGGAATTCTTCATCTTCTGAATGAAAAAATCCGCGATGCGGAAAAGATTATTTCCGAACTTCCGGAGAAGTATTCGGATAAGCTCAGATCCGCTTTATCTGTACAGCAGTCCGGATACACCGGCGCAGATTTCAGAGATGCGGTTTTAATGTATAAATTGCTTAAGACTCAGGAGAAAACTGTTTCGGAAATTTATGACACAAGGGAAAAATATCTCGAAGAGAAAAAGCAGACAGAGAAGGAACTTCTTAAGCAGAATTTATCAAGAATAAGCAAAGAAATAGATATACTGATTTCCGACGCGCATAAGCATGACGGTTATGATGTTATTGCTGCAAAGATTGAGCTGAACAGCATGGAGGAATTTAAGGAAACAGGAGATGAGCTGCGGAGAAAATTAAAAAACGGCATCGGACTTCTTGCCGTGATTCTGAATAATAAGATTAATCTGGTATGCGCAGTCAGCGATAATCTGATTAAAGAGAAAAATCTTTCAGCAGGCAGGATAATATCAT
>JAEUSI010000212.1 GCA_016788375.1 Ignavibacteria bacterium
ATTCCCGAGTATTTCTGTTGTAGATCAGAATACAGCATGGATAGCAGGCGGATCTAACGTTCCGGTAGTATATAAAACCACCAACGGCGGAACAACATGGGCAACAGTTCCGACAACAGGAATTACACTGGATTTATTCTGTGTATGGGGTATAGACGCTAATACAGCATATGTAGGTGACGGAGGCGCAGCTGGAGGTGCAGGAGGAAATGCTAAATTTTATAAAACTACTGACGGCGGAACAACCTGGACTACAGTTGCTTCTACTGGCGGTACAGCAGGATTCTTTAACGGTATAGTTTTTTCAAGAACTTCACCGACTGTTGGAATAGCACAGAGTGATCCTCCTACCGGGGTAGGAAATCCGTATTACATTTCTATTACGACAAATGGCGGACAAAACTGGAATCAGTTATCACCAAACCCTCCGGGAGTTACAGGACAGGCTTCATCTCAGAATTCAATAATTGTAATTGATAATCAGTTCTTCGGATTCGGTCTCGGAAGCACAGCCCCGGCAAGAGCCTATCTTACAAGCAACGGCGGTACATCCTGGTTTGTCGCATCATTAGCAGGAATTACGGGTGGATTTGTATCAGGGCTTGCGTTCAAGGAAAATAAATTGAACGGAATTGCCGCAACGAGTACATCTCTTCCGAGCATTGCAAGAACAACCGACGGTGGTGTTACCTGGTCTTCTGTAAACGTAGGAGCTTCGTTTACAGGATACTGTACTTGTAAATGGATTAACGGAACTAATACATGTTATATTTCTGCCAACGCCGGAGCTTCTGGTGTTGTTAAAAAAAGTACAGACGGAGGTCTGACATGGACAACAATGACGACTTCGGGATTGACCGGAATAACCAGCATGGAATTTGTGAGATCAGGCACAACTGTATACGGCTATGCGGTAACAGCTAACGGTGCAGTCCTTAAAGTTACGGATGTTGTAACAGAAGTTAATACAGTAAACAGTATTATTCCTTCTGAATATAAACTTGAACAGAATTATCCGAATCCATTTAACCCGGCTACAACTATTAATTTCTCAATTCCGAAATCTTCAAATGTTTCACTTATAATATACAATTCACTAGGAAAAGAAGTGGCAACACTCGTAAATGAATTCAAGGCAGCAGGGAATTATTCTGCTGATTTTACCGCCGGAAATGAATTAACATCCGGAATCTATTTTTATTCACTGACCGCAGACGGATTTACAGCAACAAAGAAATTAATGTTAGTCAAGTAAGTAGAAGTTTTTTGTACTAAATTCCGAAAACCCGCATAGTAATAAATTTACTGCGGGTTTTCTTTTTTTTAATGAATTATTTGTAGAAGTTAAATTAATTATTTTGAATAAATTAAAAATGAAAGGTTTTAAAATGAGAAATTATTTAATTGCATTATTCATGTTTATGCTATTGTACGGGAATGCAAACAGTCAATGGAGCTATGTAAGTTCTATCCCTTCAGGTCCATATATAAATTCAATATCTGTAGTTGATGCAAACACAATCTGGGTATGCTGTGACACAGGTAAAGTTTACAAATCAACCAACGGTGGATTAAACTGGCTTCAGAGAAACTTCGGACTTGGGGCTGGAAATCTTTACGGTATTTCTGCTCTTGATACATCAAACTGCTGGATTGGTTCTGTCAGCGGAACTATTTATTATACTAGCAACGGCGGATATAACTGGGTAAGTCAGTTAACTGTTTCCGGAAGTTTTTCAGACGGAATTAAAATGTTCAATTCAAATTACGGAATCTATTACGGTGATCCGGCAGGAAACGGTCAGCCTTTTCAGTACAGATATACAACAAACGGCGGTGCAAACTGGATACAGTCACCTAATGCACCGTCAGGTCCCAGCGAATACGGGGTTTTAAATGGCTGGGACTGGCTTGATACTGGCAGAGTATGGCTGGGTGTCGCAAACATTGTTGCTAACGCAACAAATTCAAAAGTATACAGGACTGCAACCGGATTTGCTTCCGGAGTCTGGAGTTCGGGATTGTTCGGCGGCTCTGGTACAAGCCAGGGTCTGTATTCACAGGCTATCGGGTTTACAAATACAACAAACGGAATTCTCGGGACAAATGCATCTGCATTCAGAAAAACCACAGACGGCGGAACTACATGGACCGCAACTAATTCGCCTCCCGGAATTTCTTCTTATTCAGTATCAAATATTAATTCAATGAAGGACGGTTCAAATGTAATCAGAGCTATGATTTATTCTTTGTCAACCAGCAGTTATTGTTTCAGAACAACCAATCAGGGTGTTGACTGGACAGCTGAACCGCTGCCGGTACAGGCAAGTATAGTTAAAATTGAACATATGCAGTTTCTGAATCATGCGCTCGGATATGCTGGCGGAGGCGGAGGTGTTTTCATTAAATATACCGGTCCGTCAGAAATCAATCTTGCAAATAATTTAACTCCTGCTGAATACAGGTTGGCACAGAATTATCCGAATCCGTTTAATCCTTCTACAGTGATTAATTTTTCTATTCCAAAAGCAGGTAATGTCAGTTTGAAAATTTATGACATGCTCGGTAAGGAAATCTGTACACTCGTTAATGAATTTAAATCAGCAGGTAATTATAATTATGAATATAATTCAACTTCAAATATGACATCAGGTATTTACTTTTATACACTTACTGCTGGAAATTATACTGAAACCAAGAAATTTACTTTAATAAAGTAGACTTGAATAAATTTTAATAAAGCCCGTGATTTTATTTACGGGCTTTTTATATTTACTGCATATTTATACACAGTATTAAATCTTGACATTTAAAATTAATAGGTTTAGTTTTCACAAATTTAATTTTGTGGATTCAGTAAAATTCATTTCATTCTTCAGAGCATTGTTTTTGAAAACAAGCTGGTGCTTTCAGCATTTTCTTACCATGGAATTTTACAGAAAGATATGCAATAAATGCTACTGGAGCAGCGTTTATTCGTCAAGACAGAGTTTTGTAAAGAAAATTCTCATACTGACAGTATCAGTAGTCTCTTTAATGTTCCTGTCTTTCTTTTATATGCCTACTGATCCTGCAAACTCAGATAATTCTTCTTATTATATCAGAATAAAAAATTTTTATACAGGTATAATTCTCAGTTTTAAAAACAACCTGATTAATATATCAAATCAGATAATTGTTTTCTCTTCGTCAGTTATTAATCTTCAGAAAATAAATCTTTTGCGGTGTGAAGTTTATAAACTCAATTCCGCTCTCCTGATT
>JAEUSI010000213.1 GCA_016788375.1 Ignavibacteria bacterium
AATTAATATTCAAAGACAAATCATGCCTAATTTACTGAATTTACGGCTAGTTTTGTAATTTTAAAAAGGAATTGGTAATTGAAATAGAATAATCTCTGAAGAAATTTGTAAACTGCTTTTAAACGGATATTTTATATAGAATAAGCATAATGAGTTGTGTTAATTCAGATTTTGATAAAATTTATATAGTTTTCTGATTCAGTTTTTATCAATATAATTATTTTTTACAGACAGACACTTAAGTTTTGAACTGCTTTTTATATACAAATAATATACTTTGTAATCTTTCTTAATTATTTAAATCTTTTCCGGAAATTAATATTGAATAATTTCAAAAAATCAGATTCCGGTTTAAAACCGGAAATTCTTAAATCAGTAAGAGATATTCATAATCCCGAAATTCTTTTTAAGGAATTTGATCTTCCGAATAATCTTCACTGCATTCTTCATAATGACAGCAGGATTCCTGTAGTAAATCTTTTTGTGGCTTATGATGTCGGCTCTAAGGATGAAGAACCGGGTAAAAAAGGAATAGCCCATTTATTTGAACATCTGATGTTTCAGGGTTCTGAAAATATTAAGAAAAACGAACATTTCGGGCATATTTTAAAATCCGGAGGAACATGCAACGCTTTTACAATGCAGGATGCGACTGTCTATTTTGATTTTATGCCTTCATGTAATCTTGATAAAGCGCTGTGGCTTGAATCCGACAGAATGAATTCTCTTGATTTAACTGAAGAAAATCTTGAAAATCAGAAAAATGTGGTAATTGAAGAAAAAAAGCAGAGGTTTGAAAATACTCCCTACGGTTCGCTGCTTCCGCTTGTTTTTGAAAATGTTTTTAAAGGTTCAAATTATGAATCTTTTACTATTGGTGAGACAGAAGATATCAGATCTTTTACCGTCAAAGAAGCAGTTGATTTTCATAGAAAATATTATTCACCCGGAAATGCCGTTCTTGTTCTTTCCGGAGATTTTAATCCGGAGAATGCAGAAGCAAAAATCAGAAAGTATTTTTCCGGCATTCAGAAAGAAAATCATATTACAAGGAAAGTAAATAATATTTCCGAGATAAAGGAAGATGCCGATATTACTGTATATGACAATGTGCAGCTTCCGCTCTTATGCATTGCCTGGCAGATTCCCGGATCCGGTTCAGAAGAAGATTACAGGATGGAATATTTTTCCGAAATACTCGCAAACAATAAAAGCAGCAGGCTTTACAGGAAACTTGTTTATGAACAAAAACTTCTTAAATCCGTTAATGCCGATAAAATAGTTCTTAAAGATGCAGGCATATTGCTTATTCAGGCGGAGTTGTTTCCTGACAGCGACATAGAAACGGCAAAAAAAGAAATTTTTAAAGAAATAAATGAAATTGCCGTAAACGGTTTTACAGACTATGAATTTGAAACTATAAAGAATCAGATTGAATTTGAAAATACGGCAAAATATCTGAAGCTTTTCCATGTTTCTCTAAATGCTGTTTTTAATTATCTGTATTTCAAAAATATCTCGAGAATAAATGACGAGATTAACAAATATCTTTCTGTCAGTAAGGAAGATGTGGTAAGATCTGTTAATGAATATATAATAAACAAGAAAAGGATTTCCTTTCTTTATCTTCCAAATAATTTTAAAAAGTAAAAATAAATTTGTCATTCAGCCAGACTGCAAAAATTTATAAATCAGAATTACCCTCTATTGACTTCAGGGAATACACTCTTGATAACGGCATGCGCGTAATTCTCAGCAAGTTCGGGAATATTCCCATGACAGCAGTCAACACGACATTTCATGCCGGCTCAAAAGACGAAAAGAAAAACAAAACCGGTCTGGCGCATTTGCTTGAACACCTTATGTTTGAAGGATCGCCGAATATTCCCAGAGGAAAATTCGACGAAATACTCAATAAAAACGGCGGTGAAAGCAATGCATACACTTCCCGCGACGTTACAAGTTATTATATTTCCGTACCTTCAAATCATCTTGAAACTGCGCTTTGGCTTGATTCTGACAGAATCAGCGGATTCGGAATTACCGGAAAAAGCCTGAAAATTCAGAAGGATGTCGTACTGGAGGAAAAGCTTTTATATGTTGATAATTCTCCTTACGGTTCGCTTGAAGAAGAAAGTTCAAAAAGGCTTTTCGGAAAAAGCGGATACTCCTGGCCCGTAATAGGTTACACGGATGATATCTCCGGATTTACTCTCGATGACATAAGAGAATTTCATGAAAAATATTATTCGCCTTCGAATGCAGTTATTTCGATTGTCGGCGACATTGATTATGATTCAGCGATTAAGTCGGTTGAAAAATATTACGGTGATATAAAAAGCGGGCCGGATATTATACGTAATGATATCAGGGATGATGAAATTTCGGAAGAAATAAGAGCAGATATTCCGGATAATATTCATCTTGACGGACAGTTTATTTTTTACAGGCTTCCGGAAAAAGGCACAAGAGATTATTATTCTCTTAATATTCTTAACTCTATTCTTTCCGAAGGCGAGAGTTCGAGATTTTATAATGAGATTGAGTATAAAAGCGAGCTTGTAAATGAAATTGATACTTCCGTAATCGGAATGGAGAAAGCAAGTCTGTTTCTGGTAACTGCCATTGCCCTGAAAGGAAAAAGCCTTGATGTAATTGAGAATAAAATTGATGAGATTTTCGAAGACATAAAATCCGGAAACATTTCGGACAGGGAGTTTGAAAAAGTAAAAAACAGGATTGAGACTTTATTCAGTTCGAGAAGACAGTCAATCGTTTCTCTTGCAGATAAGTTTTCAAGCCTAAAGCTGTTTTATAATGATCCCGGTAAAATAAATTTCGAGATTCTTGATTATATTGACATTACAAAAGAAGAAGTAATAGCATCCGCAAATAAATATCTTAACAGAAATCAGAGACTTGTATTAAATTATTTTCCAAAATAAAATTATGACAATAACAGATTTAAAAATTAAAAAAAGCGATAAATTACACTTACTTGACAGGTCAAAACCTCCTAAATCAGGGAAGCCGAAGGACGTGAATTTTCCGGAGTTTTTTGACACGACAACCGATAACGGAATTAATGTTCTGGTAATACGCGACAACAGATTACCTCTTGTGACGACGAGATTTGTTTTCAAATCAGGTTCATATCTTGATTATTTTTCCGGAAAGAATAAAAGCGGTCTGGGTTCGATGACATCCGAACTTCTGACAAAAGGAACTTCAGACAGAACCGCAACTCAGATTG
>JAEUSI010000214.1 GCA_016788375.1 Ignavibacteria bacterium
GTTTAACAAAACCGTCAGATTGAAATTCTCACAGCTTTTTTATTTTAAACAGTTTACATATTTTTATGCATGAAAAAATATATAATTCTGTTTACGATATCAATTATACTCTTTTCAACCTTAAACGCTGTATCCTCTCAAGGTGACACGATCCATATTATCACTCATTACAAACAAAAAGTAATTACCGATCCTTCCGAAGGATTCAATGAATATGACAGCTGGAGTAATTTTCCTCCGGAAGATATAAAATACCGAAAAGCATTATTGAGCATAACTTATCAGTGCCCCGATAGTCAGAGATGCGGTGAATGGGATTATATTGACAATATTTATTTAAGAAGAAAAGGTAGTGTTAATAATGTTTCTTTGGATATTGAATTAGCACGAATGATTTCTCCATATGGTTCGAGATTTACACCTGATTGGAAGTTCACATGGAATTCTGACATTACTGATTTTTCATTTTTGCTTCATGATTCAGTTGAAATTGAATTCAATCACACCGGTTACGAAAGTAATACAGACAGAGGCTGGGTAATTACGATAGATTTTGAACTTACTGAAGGCACTCCGTCGATGGAAGTAATTGGTTATGAAAAACTCTGGACAGGTTCATTTCCATACGGTAATAAAAATGACGACATAGAAAATTATCTCAAACCAGTTACATTTAAAAATGAAAATGCAGACATTGCAAGACTGAGAATTTTACAGACAGGTCACGGAATGGATGACTTGGAGAATTGCGCTGAGTTTTGTAAAAAATACAGAAAGATATTCTTTGATAATGAATTAATTGACCGCAGAGATATATGGAAAGAATGCGCTGACAATCCTCTCTACCCTCAGGCAGGGACATGGATTTTTGACCGCGCGAACTGGTGTCCGGGCGCAATAGTAATTCCGGATATTTATGATTTTGAAATAAATCAGAAGAGCGAACACAGCATTGATATTGAAATGGAGCCGTACATAAATCCGGATAAACCTGCTGCAAATTATGTTTTCAGTTCATATTTATTTTATTATAAGAAACCTGTTTTAGAAAATGATGTAAGTATTGAAAAGATAATTGCGCCTTCAGATGAAGATATTTATTCAAGGATTAATCCAATCAGCGAATTTCCCAAAATTAAAATAAAAAATAACGGCAGCAGTAATTTAAAAGAATTGAAAATTAAGTTTGGAATTGATGGAGCGGATACGTTAATCTTTGACTGGCAGGGAAATCTTTTAACAAATGAAACTGCTGAGATCACTGTATCAGGATTGAAACACAAAACTGAAAAGAAAAGTGAATTCATTGTTACACTTTTAAATCCAAATGAATTCGAAGACGAATATATTTATGACAATTCAAAAACATCTGTAATGATATTGCCTCAGATATTTGACCCGAAGATCATTTTGACAATCAAAACCAATAATGCTGCATCACAGAATTTTTATCAGTTAAAACATAATAAAGGATTTATTCTCAGACAGAAAGCTCCGGGTCTGCTGGAGAATGATAAAGTTTATAAAGATACGATAAGACTTCCTAAAGGCAGTTATGAATTTATTTTCGGAGACACTGCTGACAATGGACTTGACTTCTGGTTCAGTCCGGAAGAAGGTTACGGCTATGTCCGCATTACGGATATAAACGGAAAACTTATCAAAGCCTATAATTCAGATTTCGGGAAAGAGATCAGACAGCAGTTCATTGTTACAGGAGATTCAATTGTCAAAGAAGATAAAACGCCGATCTTAAATATTTTCCCGATAAGAAACCCGGGGAAATTTTTCTGTGATATATTTTTGAATGAGAAGCAAAACATTTCACTTCAGATCACAACTGAAGACAAGAAGAAAGTTGTTTATAAGAAGAAACTGAATAATTTCAAAGAAGGTATAGTTGATATTGACATCAGTAAAGTGAAAGACGGATTTTATTTTGTGAATGTTATCAGCAGTAATAAAACAGTTTCGAAGAAGATGAAGGTGAAGAGAGACAGTTAGGCAGTTGGACAGTTGGACAGTTAAACAGTTAGACAGTTAGTAATTAACAATTAACAATTAGCAATTTGTAGTTATTAGATTATTATAACTGTGAAGTCAAATTGAAACTCTAAAGTATAATTCAATTGTACCTCATTCCTGCCGATGATTTCTCTGACAGAATTTTTTTATTTGTTGTTTCGACCGAGGATACTAACAAATCAAAAGTCCGCTTATCGGCAAGGAGTAACAATATATGAAAAAGCTATTAGTTTTAACACTGTTCTTTTTACTTTCCCCTATTCAATCATTTTCAGAAGACGACCCAACATTATGTACGATGGATTTGACTGAGTATTCCCCGGATCCAATTCCAAATTATTTGCAACCCTGGTGGAATAATGTCCGAATCGGTAAATTTGCAGTCGTATATGTAGATTTTCCTGACGGAAGATATATATTTGCATTTCTTAAATAAAACATTCTTCATAATTTTTTATACAAATTTTTATAAAGGATAACTCTTCATGAAAAAACCTGCCACTGCAATATCTCACTCTTTAAAACTAATAAAATATTTATGAAATCTTTATTTAAAGTAGTATTTGTTTTCGGAATTGCAATTTCTTCGTTTGAAACATCATATGCCCAGTCTATAATCTGGCGGCAGATAATCGGCGGACCGCGTATAGATATTTCTTACAATTGCATTGAGTCAAAATCCGGAGGATATTTGGCGACTGGATTCAAGCAGATCATGCCAATAGGATCAATGTCTTATATCTCTAAATGTTTTATAATTAAGTTCGACAATTACGGAAATATTTTATGGGATAAATTAATAGGAGATTCATTGACCGGTAATTCATCTTCTACTTTGATTGAGGATTCACTTGGAAATATTTACTTACCATATTCCTTGGCCGGACATGCCCATCTCGCAAAATTAGATTTGAATGGAAATATTTTATGGGATAAAGATTATTCTTTTGAAAATATAATGTATTTCAGAGGTGTTTCATTTGTGGATCAATATAATAATCTGGTATTGTTGAGTCTGAATAATGTTCAACAATTTAATCCAACTTCAGGAATAACTAAGATTGACAGTAGTGGTAATGTCATTTGGACTAAGTCATATTATGACAGCATACCTTCTATTTACGTTTACACTTCACATAACAATTCATTTTTATTTACAAATAACTATTATTATATATGTG
>JAEUSI010000215.1 GCA_016788375.1 Ignavibacteria bacterium
CTAATGAGGAACTAGCTACAAAGGTTATTCCTAAAGATTCGAGAATTTTTTCCTTACAAAACTTTACATCTCAAAGTGGTGGAGAAAACTCAAGATTCCCAGTTGAATTTGAATCAAAGACTTTTATGCCATTAAAAAACTATTGGAAAACTAATCTAAATGGTTTTAAGAATTTAATTAAAGAAAAAAGAGTAATGCAATCGGGAAATAATATAAACTATGTAAGGTATGTAGATGATTTTCCCGCTCTCCCATATACAAATATTTGGACTGATACCGCAATAGCTGGATTTTCAGGTGAAGATAAATTATATGTGGTTCAAACGGCAAAAAAAGTTATTCAACGCTGTATGTTAATGACCACCGATCCCGGCGATTTAGTTTTTGACCCAACATGCGGTTCGGGGACTACCGCATTTGTCGCAGAGCAATGGGGAAGAAGATGGATCACGACAGACACATCGAGAATAGCATTGAACATTGCAAAGACGAGACTTATGACAGCGGTTTATCCGTATTACAAACTTCATGATGAAAAAGACAAAGACATAAGACAGGGATTTGAATATAAGAAAGTTCCTCATATTACACTGAAGTCATTGGCAAATGACGAGCCGGCGGAAGAGGAGACATTATTTGACCAGCCGTTTACGGATAATAAGAAATTGAGAGTTGCAGGACCTTTTACAGTTGAGACCTTGCAGAATTACGATCCTGTTTCACCCGAAGACTTAGATAAATATTATGATAAGGACGACAGGTTTATTGAGACGATTTTCGAGCATTTAATATCAGCCGGAGTAAAAAACGGAATAAAGAATGAGCAGGCGGTATTCACAAGAGTCGAGCAATTGAGCAGCCCGTATCTCAATGCTGAAGGATTTTATATGACGAAGAAAGGAGAATCAAAAGCTTACTTTCATATCGGTCCGAAATTCGGGACAGTCAGCAAACAATGTGTAAACGAAGCAGTGAAAGAATGCCGAAACAAAGGGGATGCGGACTGGTTGATAATTCTCGGATTTTCATTTGAGAGTGACATAGAGAATAAGAGCGAGACCACATCACTCGGGACATTTGAAGTTACGAAAGTCCGGATGCATGATGATCTTATGCAGGAAGGACTATTGAAGAAGGATAAGAAAGCGGCGTCATTTGTGACGATAGGCGAACCGGATGTAACCCTTACTCTTTGTCATTCTGAGCGAAGCGAAGAATCCAATAAAAGTTCAATGGATGCTTCGCATACGCTCAGCATGACAAAAAAGAAGCAAGACATTTACAAAAAAACCAAATCCGAAAAGAAGGAAGTAATTGTTGAAATAAAAGGATTAGACATTTACGATCCGATAAAAGACGAAGTGAAGTCAAGAGACATAAACGACATTGCATACTGGATGCTTGACGATGATTACGACGGAAATAACTTCATGGTCAGGCAGGTATTCTTCTGTGGAGGAGAGAAGGATGAATATGAAAAAATGAAGAAGAATCTTGAAAAGCTTCAAAAGACATTAAAGATAGAGATAGATGAAGAGGCGTTTGAGAGAGTATACAGTCACAGGTCGCATCCGATAGAAGTGAAAAATAAAGATCAGAAAATAGCAGTGAAGGTGGTGTCGCAGTTTGGGGAGGAGAGTATGAAGGTGGTGGAGGTGAACAAGAAATGACTTCACAAATGCCGGACAAACTAAAAATAAAAAATAAAACAAGAGATATTTGGGGATTGCCATTACATAGTTATTTTGAAGAGAATGATATTATAAACCGATTTCAAATCAGATCATTTCATACAGGTTGTTACAGAGGTTATTTTGCTGATTGGGAGTTGATAGAAAACAAATTATTTCTAACCGGACTGAAAGCAAATACCGGAAATTTAAATCTCATTGGCATCAAAGAAATTTTCAATACAAATGAAGATAAAGTTTTTGCCGAGTGGTTTACAGGAATTATGGTTAATGAAGTAGAAGGATCAGAAGTATTCTTATTTGGCTTTTTGCCTGAGTTTGATAAACACTATGATTATCATTTTAAAAACGGAATTCTGGATAAAGTTATTGAATATGAGCATTACAAACCTGTAACAGAATATACATATGAGGAGTTTATGAGAAAGCATTATCCTACTTGAAGAGATATATTGTATAGAAATTTATTATTTTAGATCATTGCAGAAATTTAATTAATAAACCGAGCATTTTTTATGAGGACAATTTACATTCTGCTTATTACAACTTTATTTCCATTCACATTATACTGTCAGGATAACGAAAATGACTATTACAGCATTGTCATAAATACAGGTGACAAACCGGAATGCATTCCATGTAAAGTATTATATGACAGAAAGCTTGATAATTTTCTTAGGATAGATGCAACAGGTTCGACGGATGTAGTGGTTAAAATTATCAACAAAGGTTCGGAAAATTGTATTCGTTGTGTTTATATAAGCGGCGGAAGTGTTTACGAGATAACCAACATTCCCGAAGGCATATATTACCTGAAGATAGCTTACGGATATGACTGGAGCAAAAAAACAGACGGGAATTTCTGTTATGCAAAATTCATGAGAGAAGCTCATTATCAGATCGGAAATGATCTGTTGGATTATTTTTTAAAGAAAACAGATTATGGTTATCAGGTGCCGAGTTATGAATTAGAATTAAAAGTAATAACCAATAACCGGAATAATGAATTTGATGCGGAGGATATAAGCGAGGAGGAGTTTTACAGGTGAAAAATTTGAATCAATAATCAACCTAACTACTTCCAAGAAATGAGGCTGTGTAAAAATTGTAATTCAAAAATGATAATCAAAGAAAATTGTTCTTCAGAACAGCATGTTTATTTTTGGGTATGCTCAACTCCGAATTGTAAAAAAATTGAGAATACAATTCTCAAAAATCAAAACAATTCTAGCTGGAGATCGGTTGTAAGTAAATTCAACAGCATGAAATTTTTAAAGCCTTCCGACATAGTATGCGATTCAGATCGTCATTACTCAATTTGCAATTATTTTCAATATGGTCATAAATTTAAATTTTCTGACATTGAAAACTTAGATATAACTCTTGGATTTGATTCCGTTCAAGATTTCTTTTTTTGGATAGCAACTCAACAATCTATAGTTACACATTCAGTTCACAATTATTTTCCAGTTGGAAGTC
>JAEUSI010000216.1 GCA_016788375.1 Ignavibacteria bacterium
GCCTGAACCGTATATCTTACCGGATACTCCATCTGTTCACCCATTCCGGGCCATGCGCTCCCTAATGCGACAATTGAAGTATCTATGAAGCTTGGAGGAGTTTGAAAATAAATATCCTTAGTAGCAATCAAAGTGTAATTTGTCGGAATATAATACATACTCGTCTGTGTCGCTCTCCATATTTTATATTTTTTTGTTGAATCTGATATTCTCAGCATGTCCGGTTCCTGATTATGATTCCAGGTTATGATTGGCCGCATATAGTTTTCGCTTTCTAAATAATAATCAACCACTATTCCCATCGGGCGGGACGGAGGAGTTAAGTGTAAAATGGAATCTCTGGAATATCCTCCTTGTCCTGTTCTGTAAATTATCAAAGTTGCTTCTTTTGCAGATGTGTCTATAGCTTTGTACCAAATATAAATTCCAGTTGAGTCATTACTCATGTTTTTCGTATTAGGACTTGAATAAGGGGAAAATACCTCATTGTATCCTACATTCCATGCATCAAATCTGTCTCCATATACGGGAAGAGTAAATAAATAATCTTTATCATTTGTAAACAATCTGTCAGTTCCTCTTTGTACAGGGCTAAATAAATCAGCTTTCCCCGGACTATGCCAAATCGTCCTTACATCATTAGACGTCGGTTCATGTCTAAAACTTATATCATCTCTACTGGTTAAAGAAGATAAAACATAAGGTGTGTCATTATTGTATGACACAGAACTTCTCTTATAAATATGAACCGAACCATTTTGATTCCATATAGGAGGTCTCGTTAATCCTGTAGATACCCAGTTCCACAATCCATCTGCACATTCCAAATCCATATCTTTTGCATCACCCGGACCATATTCATATCCGCCTTTTATGTGATAAATATAAAGTCCTTTTCCAAACTGTGGGTTTACATTCTTAAAAAAATAAGAACCATCATCAGCAAGAGTATCACCGGACATTCTTATATCATAAGTAGATACTTTTCTCCTGTTCGCCAACAGGAAAAATTCGGTGCCATCACTTGTTATAGGAACTTGTAATACTTCTCCTGTTGATCCTGCCGTTCCATATCTTGAAGAATAATCATACAGTAGATGAGTAGGGTTAAAATAATTAACTGTTTGAGGTTGTATATAACCCAACTTAATCATTTCCCAGGGGCTTAAGCTAAATTCACCTCCTTGACCTGCTGTCATGTGAGAATATGTTTCATGTTCACCGCCGAATAAATAATGACCATGCTCATGCGTTGATACTCCGAAAAATGAATGTCTGCAATATATTAAATCAGCTCTTGCTTCTGTCCTGTGCCCTGAACAATTTATTGCAAAACCTCCTCCCTGGACTTTCACTAAAGTACTTCCGCTTTGATAAACTGTGTATTGATTACTTGTTGCACCTTGAATTGAACCTATAGAAGCTTCGCCTGCAGAACCTAAATATCCATTTATTCGGCTTCTGAAAACCATATAAATCATATCTACTAATTGATCAGGCTCCCATAAAAAACTTCCCTCACTTACAGTTGTCCATTTATCATAAAATGTCCAATCAATATTTGTTGAATCTGATAAGTAATCAAAAACATCTTTATTCATTTTTCCCTGACCACCGTTTGAGTCATACCATGCTTTTGTGTGTGGAAGCATTACTGAGAAAGCTTCCCCTCTTACATGAAGTTTTCCTCTGGAAAATTCATGCCAATAATCGTTTATGTCATAACCGTTATAAGAATCCCACCAGGATGAACTATTTGAAGCTCGAGTTTTTGTAATTGTTCTGCTCATAAAGTTGGGAGCCCTTCCAGCAGGCCATGCGTCAACAGAATCCGGATTACCGGGAAAGTTTCCACCTGTCTCACCCTGATATTGTATATACACTACTAATATCGGAAAATAATCTTCACCTGTTTGTGATCCTCCAATATCAGTTCTGTGAGGCTTATATCTTCCACCAATAAAAGTAGAAGGTGATGAAGATTCTCCTGAAAATGGAAGGGTTCCGCAGGAATCCATTTGAGAATAAGAATCCTGAGTAAGAATAATTACAATTATTACGAAAATTAATATTTTTATATTTTTTAGAATTTTCATTTTTTATGACTCCTTTTCTAAGTTTAATTTTTTTAATATTGAATTAAATAATTCACTTATAATATAAAGCAGACGGAGCAAATCCTTTTAAGAAAGGGATTTTATTAACTTTCAAATATGCTTGCAGGCATTGTTAGTTCTCCGGTCTGCTCTTTATAAACCTGGTGGAGTCATAAAATTGTATTTTGTTATTTCAATAATATTAATTTTTTCGAATCAAATAAGATATCATTTATTTCTAACGTGTAAACATAAACTCCACTTGGTAAATCTGCTCCATCAAATGTAATTTCATAGCTTCCTGATCTTTTCTTTTCCTGAATCAGAGTTTCAATTTTATTACCTAAAACATCAAAGACATTTATTATGACCTTACTATTTATTGCCAATGAAAATTTTATTTTCGTTCTTGGATTAAAGGGGTTAGGGTAATTTTGGTATAATATAAAATCCGTTTTTAAATTATTATTATTCACTTCTCTAATTCCCATTAATCCCCCAGTTGTTGTATTCAAAACAATTCTTCTGCCGGATGCCCAAACCAAAGAATCATTTATTGCATACATTCCTAAATATAAACCTGGTGGAAATTGAGATGTCTGTTGAGGTATCCAACTATAGCCACCATTAAGAGTCTTAAATAACTCAAGAGACTGACCTCCGGCATACCCAATTAGTGAACTTGTAAATTTCATGCAATGTATTGAGCTATTTTGATTTGCAATTGGGATTTGTGATAAACTGTCCCATGTATTTCCAAAATCTATAGATCTATACACAAACCTGCTTGCCAGCCAAATTATGCTATCATTTAATACTGAAAGTCTATAAAAATCATAGAGAGGACCATTTTGAATAACTTGTATTCTATTCCAATTTTGTCCACCGTTCGTTGTTTTGTGAAAATTACTTACCATTCCACAGGCAACTCCATTTAGTGAATCTTTAAAAAAAACATCTTGCATATCCCCATTCATTCTCATTGAATCAACAAAAGAAATTCCACCGTTAGTGGTTTTCATTACTACGTTGTT
>JAEUSI010000217.1 GCA_016788375.1 Ignavibacteria bacterium
AATAAATCCTCTGTTTTAATTTTTGCATTAATCCAGTTATTTATATTATCAGGAAAAGTTATCTCAAACACTCCCCGTTTCTTATTACCTGAAGAAAAAAAAGTTTATTATCCTGCGGATGATTATGAGAAAATGAAGTGTTCAAAAAAAATTGCTTCGCTTGATACTTCCTGGAAATCCCTTCCGGTAAATGAAGTAATAATCGAAGTCGGGAAAACATTTCTCGGCACGCCATATGTGGCGGGAACTCTGGATGAAAATCCGTCTGAAGAACTTGTCGTTGTCTGTGTAACGGGACTTGACTGCGTTACATTTGTAGAGAACTGTCTTGTAATGTCTCTGATAATAAAAGAAGGGAAAGCTGATTTTGACAATTATAAAAAGACACTTGAAAAAATCAGATACAGAAACGGAGTTAACAGCGGCTATACTTCAAGACTTCATTATTTCTCAGACTGGATATATGACAATCAGGAGAAAGGAATCGTTACTGATATTACAAAAGAAATCGGAGGCGTGCCGTATAACAAGACAATTGATTTCATGACAAATCACACCGGTTCATACAAACAGCTTTCGGGAAATGAAGAAAATATTTCCGGGATGCTGGATGTTGAAAAGAATATAAATATGCGTCAGTTATATTTTATTCCGAAAGAAAATATATCGGATGTGTACGGCAGGCTTCAGTCGGGGGATATTATCGGAATAACATCAAATCTCGACGGGCTGGACGTTGCGCATACGGGATATGTTTATAAGGATGAAAGCGGAACATATCTGCTGAATGCTTCTTTGAAAAACAAGCAGGTTGAAATATCATCGGTTGAATTGCAGGATTATGTTATGTCAAATCCGAAGCAGGGCGGAATTATTGTGGCAAGAGTAAATGAAATAAAGTAATTATTAATGTCACTCATATATGTCTGTGCAGCATTTTATCTTATTGGTTCGGTACCGACTGCATATCTGCTTGTAAAATACAGATACGGGAAAAACCTTCTGAATGAAGGAACAGGAAATATCGGCGCGATGAATACTTATGATGTAACACACTCAAGAACAGACGGAATAATCGTTCTTACTATTGATCTGCTGAAGGGACTGATTCCGGTATTATGGTTTTTGTATATCAGCGGTTATCCTCCGGAGTCGGTATTAATACCTTCGGTGTTTCTTCTTGCCGGACATAATTTTTCCGTTTGGCTGAAATTCAAAGGTGGAAGGGGACTGGCGACAGGAGCCGGCATGATGCTTGCGGTAAATTTTTCGGTCGTAGTTTTTTGGCTGATATTTTACGGAATATTAAAGAAGACAGTAAACAATGTGCATATTGCAAGTGTCATCGCTCTGATAATGCTTCCGCTGTCCGTATTATTACTGCAGCAGTTTGTATTAAAATTCAGTAATCCGGTTTTACCGGACAATGATGATCAGCTGAGGTTTTTATTCACCTACTGTTCATCAATATGTATATTAATACTGATAAGACATATAGATCCAATTACAGATTTTATAAAAAACCGAAACTTAACAAATAAAACTTAAATTAACATAAAACAGATAATGAGCACAAATCCAAAATTAACATCGGCAGAAGAACTTAATGAAATGGCAAGACAGATCAGAAGAGATATAATAAACATGCTGCTAATATCGAATACAGGGCATTCGGGCGGACCGCTTGGAATGGCAGACGTATTTACCGCAATGTATTTTAACAGTTTAAAACTTGACAATGAAAATCCGCTGATGAAAGAAAGAGATTACTTCTTTGTTTCAATCGGGCATATAGCACCCGTCTGGTATGCGACACTTGCAAGAAGAGGATTTATTCCGCTTGAAGAACTTAAGACTTTGAGAAGAATTAACGGCAGGCTTCAGGGACATCCTGCTCCCGGATATACACACGGAGTTCCGGGAGTTGAAATAGCTTCGGGTTCACTCGGTCAGGGACTGTCAATAGCAGTCGGAACGGCAATCGGATTACGGATGGATAAAAAGGATAATTATGTTTATTGTGTAAACGGTGACGGTGAATTGCAGGAAGGACAGATATGGGAAGCGATAATGACGGCAGCGCATCATAAAGTGGATAATCTTACAATGATAGTTGACAGAAATCACTGTCAGATAGACAACAGAACGGATAAAGTAATGGAAATCGAACCTTTAGCAGATAAGTTCAGGGCATTTAACTGGGAAGTATTTGAAGCAGACGGACACAACATTCCGAATGTAATAGAAACGATTGAGAAGGCAAAGGCATTCAGAGGAAAGCCGAAAGTTGTAATTGCCACGACACTTATGGGAAAGGGAGTTTCGTTTATGGAAGATAACTTCAAATGGCACGGTGTACCTCCGAATAAAGAGCAGGGACAGATTGCGCTGAAGGAATTAGCTACAACAAAGTTCGGTGACTTCTGCACAAAGGAAGAAGTATTCGGTTAAAAGTCTAAACAAGAGTCACAATTTAATTAAAATTAAAAATGATAATCCTTAATGTGTATAAAATGCATTAAGGATTTATTATTTCTGAGTGAATCAGAACTTCGGCAGTTATAGCTTGTAATTGTATCAGAAGAAGAATTGAAAATTATATTAATCAATTTTACTGACTGAAGTAATTTTTCTTAATCAATAGTATTCCATATTTTTTGATTAAGTAAAAATCAGAACAGATAAAGAATCAAGCAAATTCAGGAAAAATATAATTTCCGTCATAATCAAATACCGGAAAAACAATTCCCTGCAGTCAGAATTCTATTCAAAGTTATAGAAATTTTGATAAAATAATAGAAGAATTGATGCAAAGTCTGTTAAATAAGTTAAAAAACAGAGAGAATATTTTACAAAGTAGAGAAGATGTTTTTCAATAAAGTGTAAATGCGAATCAAAGCGCTGAAAATGTTATTCAGTGTTGAGTAAATGCGAATCAAAGCACTGTAAAAGTGGATCAATTCTCTTTATAAATGAAGCAAAGTAATGTAAAAGTTAATCAGAACACTGTATATGTGAATCAAAGCGACAAGAATTCATTAAGAACCGTTCTGAATGTGATGCAAAGCGTTCTGAATGTGATGCAAAGCGTTCTGAATGTGATGCAAAGCGTTCTGAATGTGA
>JAEUSI010000218.1 GCA_016788375.1 Ignavibacteria bacterium
TTCTAAGGGGAAAAACTTTCTCTATATCCTTTAAAAGACTTTTAAGACGGTATGGTGCATCCATAAGAACAATAACTTTATCTGCTTGTTTCATTTCAGAAAGTTCGCTGAATCGAATATCGGACTTAGGTGACAGAAAACCGTAATAAAAAAACCTGCCTATGTCAAATCCTGACAAGACAACTGATGCCATAAGGGAATCTGCTCCTCCGATGAATTCTATGTCAATTCCAGCATCAATACAGTCTTTTATCAGAAGCCTGCCGGGATCAGAAAACAAAGGTGTTCCGCAGTCAGAAATCAGAGAGATTCTCTTGCCTCTGACAAGATCAGAAAAAATTTCCCCGGTTGATTCCTTTTCATTATGCTCATTAAGTGAAACAAGTTCTTTGCTGATATCAAAAAATCTCAGAAGTTTTGAAGCTTCCTTATATTCTTCGCAAACAATATAGTCACATTCATTCAGAGATTTCAATGCTCTCATTGTTATGTCGGAATAATTACCTATTGGTGTCGATACTATGTTAAGATGTCCTGTCAATTATCTGATAAATAACATATGAAATAAAATTACTTATGACTTATTCCTGTGCTTCCGTATCCGCCGTCTCCTCTGTGTGTATCGCTTATTTCATCTGCATATACAAGCATTGCTTCAGTATATTTTGTAATTACAAGCTGTCCGATTCTGTCTCCGAAACATATTTCAAAGTCTTCTGTACCGAGATTAATAAGCAGAACTTTTATTTCTCCCCTGTAATCAGAATCAATTGTCCCCGGAGTATTAAGAACAGTTATACCGTGTTTTAACGCAAGTCCGCTTCTGGGTCTGAGCTGCCCTTCATGCTTTGGAGGAATCTCAAGTACAAGATTTGTAGGTATTAATTTTCTTTCAGATACTTTAATAATTATTTTTTCTTCGGAAGAAGAAGATATATCCATACCTGCTGATCCTTTTGTTTTATATTCCGGTATAACCAGAGGTTTTAAAGGATCATATTTCCTGAATTTAATATTCAAACTTTTTTATAAAAAAAATGCAGCCTCAGCTGCATTATGTTAAACATAAATTAAATTTACTGTATTGAGTTCAGCATTGATCCCATCATTCCCAGGGAAAACAAAATAATGAAAAGAATTAATGCAAGGACTGACAATATGATATTAACAATTCCCAGCCATTTACCTATATTGGCAAGCATTCTGCCTGCTTCTGGCGACTGACCGCTGTCAATTGCTTTCAGCTCGTTATTTCCCATAATCCATGCTGCAATTGCAAGAATTACCGGACACATTATATATGAAAGTATCCCCAGTACAAGTACAATAATAGCATTGGAACTTGCGCTTCCTCCGGACATTCCCGGCGGAGGCGGTGGAGGCGGTGTACTGTATCCTGAAGAAGGAGGCTGATTAAAACTCGCTGGAGGCGGAGGCGGAAAATTTCCGCTTCCTGTATCCTGTCTGAAAAATGTATAAGAATTCATTTTAAGTCTGATTTTGGTTTAAACAAATATAATTTTTTAATGATAAAGTTAAAATATCTAAATAATAAAATTTAAAATCTAAAGTTTAGAAAATATTCTGTGAACATTTGAATTTATTGTATCAAGAAAACTTATGTAATCAGTCTTTTTTATCATGCAGATTTTTTCAATGGTGTGGACGATATATGAAGGTTCATTTTTTTTTCCTCTGAAAGGAACAGGAGGCAGGAAAGGGGAGTCAGTTTCAGTAAGCATTCTTTCCGCCGGACAGTCAAGTATAATTTCAATGTCAGAATAATTTTTATATGTTATGTTTCCGCAGAAAGATACATAAAAACTTTCAAAATTCAGCACCTCGGACAGCTGATCTTTGGTTCCGCTGAAACAGTGAAACTGTCCCTTAAGCTTCTCAGAGTAATTTTCCCGGATAATTCTGACTGCATCATCGACGGAATTTCGAGTGTGAATAATTACAGGCAGTTCATATGCTTTAGCCAGTTCAATTTGAAGCCGGAAAAATTCCAACTGCTTGTCCTTTGAAGATATATCCCAGTAATAATCAAGCCCGGTTTCTCCGACTGCAACAGCTTTTTCATGAGACAGCAGTTTTTCGATTTCATCAATTGAGTTTAAATCATTTTTTGCTGCATCACAGGGATGAACTCCGAGTGCGCAGTAAATCATGTCATGTTTTTCGGAAAGACTTATAATCTGCCTTGAAGTTTCAAGATCTACTGCAGGAACAATTATTTTTTCTATTCCCTTGTCTTCAGCACGGTATAAAATTTCATCCAGATTCTGAAGCAGTTCCGGATAGTAAAGATGAGCATGTGTATCTGTTATCATATTAAATAGCTAACGGTTCAGAATTACGGAAGATTCGGAAACAATAAGCTTTAAAATTCCGGAAAAATTACTATAAGCATTCTTACCAGCTTCAACTACTTCTTCATGATTAGTTATCCCGGAAGAATTTTCGGATAACAGATTTGTAATGCAGGAGAAAGCTATTGTTTTAATTCCCAGGTTTCGGGCAGTAAGTATTTCCGGGACTGTTGACATTCCTACAGCATCAATCCCTGATTTTGAAAAGTACCTGATTTCTGATTTTGTCTCATACATTGGTCCGGAAGCGCAGCAGTAACTTCCTGATTTAAGCATTATCCTTTTATCCGATGCTGCTTTTAAAATCATTTCATTCAGTTTTCTGTCATAAAAACCCTGATTATTTCTGACAGGAATTCTTTTACCGGTAAAATTATAATGCGAAGTAATAAGCATAATGTCAGAAACATTAAAATCCCGGTTAATTCCGCCGGCTGCATTTGTAATAATAAGGAAATTTACATTCAGTTCTTTTGCAAGTGTGACATTGGCCAGAACTTCATTCACGCTGTAACCTTCATAAAGATGTCTTCTCCCTGAAAAAATAACTACTTCGGTCTCATTGATTTTGCCAGAAATCACTTTTAGTCTGTGAAAACTGCTGTTATCCTCATATAACACTTCCGGGAATGTCAGTTCCTTTTCGAATTCATTCAGACCAGATCCTAAAAT
>JAEUSI010000219.1 GCA_016788375.1 Ignavibacteria bacterium
CAATGAATGACGAAAAAAAATTCAGGGGTAGTGCTCATGAAATACTGGAAGAAATCGGGGAAAATAATCTTAAAGGCGAATTCGTAATTGTAATTGATAAAAATGAATTCAAAGAATATGATCAACATAATTAAATACTGTAAAGAGAAAGGTCTTGAAAATATTAAGACTGACGATTTTAAAACATGGGATTTTAAATCAGCCGATAAATTATGGATTGATATCTATAACTCTGACACTGAAGAGAGCCAGAAAATTCTTAATGATGTTTTTAATTTTCATCCGCTTGCAATTGAAGACAGCTTAAAATATATCGGAGAAAATAAAATACATCACCCGAAGATAGATGATTTTTCCGATTATCTGTTTATTGTATTCAACGGCTTAACAGCAGGTAACGGTTCAACTAAATACGAATTGTTTTCATTAAGCTGTTTTCTGGGAGCAAATTTTCTCATTACTATTCATAACGAGAAACCTGCTAACTCTATTTTCAATAATATTAAATCGATGCTGATTGGAAATTCTTTCAGAAAAGGACCTGACTATATTCTTAATCTGATACTTGATAATATTGTTGACAGATATTATCCCATACTTGATAATCTTGAAGATGAAATTGAGAGTGTTGAAAAAATAATTTTCAAGGAAATGCCCACAAACAGGACACTTGTGCAGATTCTGAATTTCAAAAAAGAACTGATAAAACTGCGGAGAATTTCTTCCTATCAGAGAGAGGTTTTGTATAAACTGTCCAGGGGAGATTCCAGATTAATTTCACCTTCCGAATCAGTTTATTACAGAAATGTTTACGACCATCTTGTCAGAGTTTCAGACACAACAGAATCATACAGGGATTATGCCGCCGGATTACTCGATTCTTATCTTTCAATTGTCAATAATAAAATGAACGAGGTAATGAAATTTCTCACTATTATAGCCACTATAATACTGCCGCTTACTTTTATTACGGGAATTTTCGGTATGAACTTTGATTACATACCTTTTCTTCACAGCACTTTCGGATTTTATTTTTGTCTGATTTCAATGTTTGTTACAGCGGTTGTTATGATGTTCTGGTTTAAACATAAGAAATGGATCTAGTTTTGAATCTTATACCCTGAATTCAGTGTAAGTTCCCTGAATTTTGTTTCAATTTTCCTGAAAATACCGGAATTAATATTGTTAATTATTTTTCTTCCGTCAATTTCAGTTACCGGAGTCAGCTCCCCCATCGTTCCTGTTGTAAATACTTCATCGGCATTGTAAAACTCAGTTACAGATAAATTTTTTTCAAAGCATTTTATCCCCAGATTTCCGGCAATATCCAGAACCAGCTTTCTGGTTATTCCCGGAAGACATGCGTCTGCAGCAGGAGTATTCAGATTACCGTCTTTTATCATAAAAATATTCGCGGCATTTGTTTCCGCTACAAATCCGCTTATGTCAAGCATTAATGCATCATCAGCGCCGGAAATATTTGCTTCAATTTTTGCCAGAATATTGTTAAGAAGATTGTTGTGATGAATTTTTGAATCAAGAGAACGGGAAGAATTTCTGCAGATATGTGAAGTGATCAGCTTTATTCCCGATTTGTTGTCATAGACAGGCGGTTTCCATTCAGCCAGAACTATAAGGCAGGAACCATTCTTATTCAACCGGGGATCCATTCCGGACGTGATTTTTTCCCCTCTTGTCAGAGTGAGTCTTATATGAACATTGTCATTCATGTTATTTGCTTTCAGTGTTTCAGTAACGGCTTCTATAATAAATTTCCGTGCAGGTATTTCAGTGAATAAAAGTGACTTTGCAGATTCACGAAGCCTCTTTACATGCTCATCAAAGCAGAAAATTTTTCCGTTATAAACACGAAGTCCTTCCCAAACCGCATCACCTCCCTGTACGGAGCTGTCAAATACAGAGATTTTTGCATCTTTTCTCTCATACAATCTGTCTTTAATGAATATTTTAATCCGGCTGTTTTTTCTGTTAAATTTTTGTTTCATAACTCAGAAGTTTAATGCTGTAATTTAAAAAATGAATTTGAATTCAGTTTGCCTTTATGGAAACAGAATGTAATTCAGAGTAATACTGAATACACTCATTATAGAGACTCTTTAAGTTCTCAGACAGTTCTTCCGTGCCTGTATTTTGTAATTCAAAACCGGATGATTTATGAACACTTCCGTACCAGTATTTAGCCCAGATTCCGTCTTCCTTTCTCGGACCCGGATTCCAGCGGAGCATATTTTTTTCAAACGGTATATTCAGCGCTGAACATAATTTTGAAATACTGTTTTCAGGATTTCTGAGAATTTCACCTGAATCAATTACTACAGGATTTTGATTTCCGGATTTCAGTTTTTCGTAAATTTCAAACTGTCTTTTTATACCCGTATCGCGGAGTTCAACTTTTTTTAAAACCCGTGAAAGAGATCTTATCTGCCTTTCCGGATCCCGGATAAGAAATACATTATCTACTTCATAAAGAAATGATTCGTCTATATTGATAAGATGGTGAGTCATCTGTTTCAAAAAAACAATTTCCTTTTCATAATTGCCGAGAATTATTTCGCTAACAATTTTTTCAGGATTATATTCCATTGACAAAATTATCTCCTCTCTTCCGGGATGCTCGGCATCAGAATTCATGAGATAATGTGCATACAACGGTTCATCTATTACCACTGTGTCTGATCTCTGCGCAAATGAATACATTAGAGCTGTGGAGATATTCCGCGGACTTGACCAGAGGCAGATTCTTTTCAATTTTTGTACACTAAATTCCTAAAAGTTTACACAACATATTAAACTGTATTAAAATAAACCATACTTTAAATTATTTAAGTTTATACAGTTTCCACCATGGCGTGCCGGGATTTCCGTGATGTTCGGAATGATAACCGAAGAAATAGCAGGTCAGCATTGCCTTAAGATGATTCTTTCTTTGTGTACGTGATTTAAATGGAAGCATGTGTTGTTCGTGTGGTGTTTTATGCGGAAGATATGTTCCGAAATAGAAT
>JAEUSI010000021.1 GCA_016788375.1 Ignavibacteria bacterium
GAAAACGGATTGTAATAAATGCTCCTAGAAAAATTCAGGCTGATAAATTCTGAAAATGCTCTCGACATTCCGCAGAATGGACACGGTAATCCCGTTAAATTCAGCAATATGCAGGAACTGTCTTCTCTGAACAAGCCCGGAATGTAACTGCTCAGTAAGTCTAAAGGGTAAAATACTGCCGTTAGGTAAATCAGAATAACCGAAGCTGCGAGAATAATTCTTACTTTTGAAGATTCTCCCGGCGAAATTTTTTTTAAAGAAATGAATTTCAATTCTGCCGGATATTATTTTTTTTGTTAAGCAGTGAAACTCCGAGCAAAGCTCCGATTGATCCGAAAAGCGGATACAATATTATATTGCTGATAAATGAAAAAACCGTAATCGTCGGAGAAAATCCGTATTCATTAAATTCGTTTGAAAATTTTTCAGCATAGGAAAGTATCTCCGGAGGCATATCAAATCCCATCTCACCGAAAGAATTCATCACTTCAAGCATTGGATTTACATCAGAAAAGAGACTGATCAGCAGGCCAGTTCCGGTAACAAATACTGCGGAAAGAATTCCGCAGAGAATTCCGATCATACCGCCGTCTTTAACTTCAAGTTTCATTCCGGCAAGATTCAGCTGTTTCCAGTATGTATAAACCCCGACATATCCGCCAGCTGTTATTCCGACACAGCAGAAAACATTAATCAGATTGATTACCGGTAAAACGGCAATAAGAGTCATAGTAAGTGTTCCGTACACTATAGGTGTAATTTTATCGGGAGATTTTGTTTGTTCCATCAGTTCTTATAGCTGATCTTATTTTTCAGAAAACTGTTAACTTCATAAAAAAATTTAATAAATCCTGGAATTAAAAAAAAAGGAAGTACGGCACCGATAATAAATCCTGTTACAGACCTTGAAAGAAAAGTATTTCCGATAATTCCTGTAAGATCTCCGATTACATCAGCCAAAACAAGTGCAGAAGCAGCATAAAGATAAATCGTTGAAGGGGATTCGGTATTGTTAATCCTGTACTTAAGAGGATAAAGAGCAGTACCGGTAAAAAAACCGGCATACATCCATACACACCTGGAACAGACTCCGAGTTTGTTTCCGAAAAAATGAAAAGATCTGCTGTCTTCCTGATGACAAACTTTTGAAAAAAACACATAAAGAAAATCAGATATTGCTGAAGGCAAGCCTTCATTTCCCGCAAGCAGAGGAGCGGTAAATATGAGTAAATTCCATAACAGACTTAAAAGCAGAATTGCAAAATATATTTTCCTTGAAAAGTCTATATCTGCTGAATAACGGCCGGCATTACTGTTCATGCATCAAAATATTACATTCACTTGAATAAATCAATTAGAATATTTAATATTTTGCACTACAGTAAAAAGAATTTCTAATGTAACTACAGACTTTAAAAATATGAAAATATATTTTACGGAAAGAATACCGGCAGTATTATTTAATCTTATTCTGTTTGCAATAATCACCATTTCATTTATTTCATGCGGAAGAAAAAAAAACGAAACAGTTACTGAGAACGCCGCGGAACTGAAGATAACGGAACTTATACCGGCAGATACAAGCGGTGCGGAATACGGTGACTGGATAATCAAACAGGAAATGTCCGATGCAGAAAAATTAAATCCGACCGTTACTAATGATGCAACAGCTCAGGGAATTTATATTTACATTTTTGAAAGTCTGCTTGATATTGACAGGGTAACTTACGAATTAAGACCGACGCTGGCAAAATCACTTCCTGAAATCAGCGAAGATCATCTCAGCTATACATTTGAACTGAATGAAAACATTACATTTTCTGACGGAACGCCTTTAACCGGAGAAGATGTAATCTTTACATTAAAGACCGTAAAAAACCCGTTTACCGATGCACAGGCAACGAGAAATTATTTTGAAGATGTGAAAAGCGCTGAACTGGTAGACGGAAACAAGTATAAAGTCAGGTTTAATATGTCTAAGCCTTACTTCAGGGCTATATATGCTATCGGAGAACTTGATATTACTCCAAAACATATTCTTGATGTTTCAGGAATGAACGACAAGTTTACGTGGTCAGACTTTGAATCTGCGCAGAAAACATTTGATTCCAAGAAATTTCCGGAAATGCAGAAGTATGCGGATTTTCTTAATTCTGAAATTGTTTCCAGGGATCCGAAATACGTTGTCGGAAGCGGACCTTATTTGCTGGAAAAATGGATTACCGGACAGTCAATTACGCTCAACAGAAATAATAATTACTGGAATAAAAAACTATTGCCGAATTATCCGCAGAAGTTAATTTTTAAAACCATTAAAGATCAGAATGCCGCATTGGTTGCTGCAAAAAATAAAGAAACTGATTATATGGAAGTAATTCAGCCTATAGACTTTGTGGAGAATATTAAAAATCCCGAGCAGTTCAGTTTAAAAAAGGCTCTTGTCACAGAACCTACATACAACTATATTGCCTGGAACAATCTCAGCCCGATTTTTTCAGATAAAAAAGTAAGATGGGCATTGGCATATGCAATTGACAGGAAAGCAATAATTGATAAAATTGTATACGGCATGGGAACTCTGACACAATCTCATATATTCACAAAAAGCAGGTATTATAATTCAGATTTACCTGAAATACCGTATGATATTGAAAAAGCAAAACAGCTTCTTGCAGAAGCCGGCTGGAAAGATACAGACGGTGACGGGATACTTGATAAGGTTATTGACGGCAAAAAAACCGATTTCAGATTTACATTTACAAACAATACAAATCCAAAACGGAAAAAAGTAATTCTGATACTGATAGAGCAATTGAAGCAGCTCGGTATAGAAGCGGGGATTCAGGAATACGAGTGGTCAGTGTTTCTCGAAAAAATCAAAAAACATGATTTCGATGCCAGCTTTTCGGGATGGCAGTTAAGTGCAACGCCGGATGATCCTTTTCAGATTTGGCATTCATCGCAGGCGACAGGAGAAGGAAGCAATCATTTCAGTTATAATAATCCGGAAAGTGACAAGCTGCTGGAAGCAAACAGAATGGAATTTGACGAAAACAAGCGTGCTGAAATTCTGAGACAATGGCAGAAAATAATCTATGATGATCAGCCTGTAACTTTTTTATGGTCTGAACCGTCAAGATATCTGTATAACAACCGTTACAGAAATACACGATGGTATGCTTATCCGGATTCACCTTTGCTTTATGAATGGTGGGTTCCTTCATCAAAGCAGCTGTATAAAAACTGATTCGAATCACCGGGTTGAAATTTACAATTTAATACTGAAATGAACCGTTATAATTTAAAGGAGGGAGGTTAAAAGCAAACGATAAATTTTTATACTTTTTCAGACAGTTGTATTTAAACGAAAATTTACTGTAATCGGCTCAATACTCATAAATTTACAGTTGAAATTAATTTTATTGTTTAGCATATTCGCAAAAAGATTACCAAACCTTATTTTATAAAATCAAATCTCAAAGACATTATGACTAAAATAAACATTACATCGAGGCATTTCAAAGCCCACGAGACGTTACAGGAATACATAAAAGCAGGAATAGAAACATTAAACAAATATAATGAAGAAATACTTCATACCGATGTAATACTGTCATTTGAAAAAGCCGTAAACAGTGTAAAAACATGTGAAATAATAATGAAACTCAGAGATAAAATGATTACGACTAAGGAAAGTTCGGATGATTTCAATAAAGCTATAGACAAAGCCATTGATAAAATTGAAAAGCAGCTGTTAAAATATAAAGACAAGAACAAGAAAGTAAAACACGATCATGCAAAAGAAATAATTAAAACTGTGTAAATTGCAGCACAGATTTGAAAATACGAAAGAGCTGAAAAAAGATTTTATAACTGTGGATTTTTTTTTCAGCGAATGCGGTGAAAGATTTAAGTTTGAAAAAGTTACACAACCCGGAATTGATAAGGATAAGATAATTTCGGAAAAAGACATACACAGACCCGGACTTGCTCTTGCAGGTTATGTTGATTTGTTTACATATAACAGGGTACAGGTATTCGGAAATACTGAAATACTGTATTTAAGACAGCTTAATGAGGAAGAAAGAAAAAAGACTTTAAAAAGATTTTTTTCATTCAAAGTGCCTTGTATAATCATTACAAACAACAATGAAATACCCTCAGAATTAATTGAACTGGCAGAAATCAATAATATTTCTGTATTCAGGACTCCATACCCGACAACCCGTTTAGCATATTTTATAAGTGATTTTCTTGATGATCAGTTTGCAAAACAGATAATTATTCACGGTTCATTTGTGGATGTTTACGGTGTCGGGCTGATGTTTACCGGAAAATCAGGGATAGGAAAAAGCGAAATAGCACTTGACCTGATTGAAAGAGGTCACAGACTTGTAACGGATGATGTAGTTGTGGTAACAAAGAAAGGTGAAGGAGTGTTAATGGGATCCGGAACTTCTCTTACCGAGCATATTATGGAAATCAGAGGACTTGGAATAATTGATGTCAGGACAATTTTCGGAATCCGTTCTATAAGATATCAGAAGAGAGTGGAAGTTATTGTAGAGCTTGAAAACTGGGATAAAGACAAAGCATATGACAGAACGGGATTAGACAGTGCTTGCATTAATCTTTTGGAAGTGGAAACTGAGCTTATAAAGCTTCCCATTTTTCCCGGAAAAAACATCACTGTTATAGCGGAAGTGATTGCATTAAACTATTTATGCAAACATTACGGTTATAATGCAGCTGAAGTATTCAAGAAAAGATTAAGGGATAAAATTGATTCAAAAACAGGTTTTAATTCAGGCAGAAAGAAAAATGCTAATCTTGAAAGAACTACTGAATATTTCGAACACGATTTTGAATAATTAACTATTTTCAGTACAAATAACGATAATTCAATTTAAATTAATTCAGATATGAAAAAATACAATGCGAAAATATTTTTAGTGATTCTTATAGCAGTAGTAACACTGATTTCCTGCGGAAGAAAAAAGGAAGTAACAACAGAAACTGACAATGCAAAATTTTCCCTTACGCCGCTTGCTCCACCTGATGTTAAAGATGCTGTTATCGGGGATTGGGTAGTAAAACAGGAAATGGCAGATGCCGAGAAACTTAATCCGACTGTTACAAACGATGCATCGGCACAGGGGATTTATATTTATATTTTTGAGCCGATGATGGATATAGACAGAGCTACATATGAATTAAAGCCAGTTCTTGCCAAGTCAGTACCTGTAGTCAGCGATGATCACCTTACTTATACTTTTGATTTAAGGGAAGATGTTACTTTTTCAGACGGAAAACCGCTTACGGGTGAAGACGTAATTTTCACAATTAAATGCATTATAAATCCGTTTACGGATGCACAGTCAACAAGAAATTACTTTGCGGACTTTAAAAGTGCCGAACTTGTTGACGGAAACAAGTACAAAGTCCGGATTTCAATGTCAAAACCTTATTTTAAGACAGTTTATACGATTGGAAATATTGCCATTACTCCGAAACATATACTTGACCCGGAAAATGTGAATGATAAGTTCAGCTGGGAGGAATTATCAGCAGCTCAAAAGAGTCTGGATTCAAAGAAATATGCCGAAATGCAGAAGTATGCTGACTTTCTGAATTCACAGGAAGTATCACGAGATCCGAAGTACGTTATCGGAAGCGGACCTTATAAACTTGAAAAATGGATTACAGGGCAGTCAATTACACTTTTAAGAAATGATAATTACTGGAATAAAAAAGAAATTCCCAACTTCCCTATGAAACTTGTATTTAAAACCATAACAGATCAGAATGCGGCTATAGTTGCAGCAAAAAACAAGGAAGTTGACTATATGTTTGTAATTCAGCCGATAGATTTTGTAGAGAATGTAAAAGCACCGGAGCAGTTTAATCTGAAGAAATCACTTGTTACAGAGCCGGTTTATACATACATAGCATGGAACAACAAAAGCCCGTTGTTTGCCGATAAGAAGGTCAGAACTGCTTTGAGTTATGCGGTAGACAGACAATCTATAATCAACAATATTATATACGGACTCGGCACACCCGTTCAGTCTCCTGTATTTATCAAAAGCAAATATTACAACAACAATATCAAGGAAATTAAGTATGACCCGGAGAAGGCAAAACAGATGCTAGCTGAAGCCGGATGGAAGGATACAGACGGTGACGGGATACTTGATAAAGTTATTGACGGAAAGAAAACAGATTTTAAATTTACTTTTATTAACAACAATAACCCGAAAAGAAAAAAGGTGATGCTGATTGTAATCGAGAATCTGAAACAGCTCGGGATTCAGGCAGATTTACAGGAATACGAATGGTCAGTATATCTGGATAAGACGAAGAAACATGAATTTGATGCGTGCTATGCGGCATGGCAGCTGACAGTGACACCTGAAGATCCTTATCAGATCTGGCATTCATCACAGTCACAGGGTGAAGGAAGCAACTGGATAAGTTACAATAATCCTGAAAGTGATAAGCTGCTTGAGCAGAACCGTATTGAATTTGATGATAACAAAAGAATCGAAATCCTGAACAAATGGCAGGAAATAATAAACGAAGATCAGCCGGTAACATTCTTATGGACTGAGCCTTCAAGATATTTATACAGCGACAGATTTAAAAATACCAGATGGTATGCTTATCCTGATTCGCCTTTGCTTAATGAGTGGTGGACTCCGGTTTCGGCTCAGAGATACAGGAATTAAATTCAGTTAATAAATATATTTTCAATCATTTAAAAATCCGATGACAGATTATGTAATCAAGAGAGTTCTGCTGTTCATTCCGACGCTGATCATAATTACAATGATTACGTTTCTCGTATGCCGGCTTGCGCCGGGAGATCCGACAGAGATGAAAATCGGACAAACTTCAGAAGCTCAGAAGTCCGATGCAAAAAATCTTATGACTCAGCAGGCGAAGGAATTTTATAAAAAGAAATTCGGGCTGGATAAACCGTTGCCCACACAATATGTTATATGGATGGCAAATATGCTTCAGGGTGATTTCGGTAATTCTTTTAAAGATAACAGACCCGTTATTGATAAAATAATTGAAAGGCTTCCTATTACTGTTACAATAAGCATTTTATCCTTTACCCTGATTTATCTTATCGCAATTCCAATCGGAATATACAGCGCTGCGAAGCAGTATTCTTTTATAGACAGAACAACGACAGTGATATTATTTGTTTTGTATTCGCTGCCGAGTTTTTGGGTAGCAACACTTGCAATTATTTTTTTGTGCAATGTAGAATACATTAAAATTTTTCCCACTTCCGGAATTAAATCGGAAGACTTTGCATCTCTTACTTCATTCGGAAAATTCACAGATCTTGCAAAACACTTTTTCCTGCCTGTCGTAATTTCAAGCCTGACAAGCTTTGCATTTTTGTCAAGACAGATGAGAAGTTCAATGCTGGAAGTTATCAGACAGGATTATATCAGAACTGCAAGAGCAAAAGGACTTTCTGAAAGAAAAGTTGTGCTTAAACATGCACTCAGAAATTCGCTTATTCCGATAATTACACTTGTAGGAGGTATACTGCCTGCAATGATAGGAGGCAGTGTTATAATGGAAACTATTTTTACAATTCCCGGAATCGGACAGCTTGCATTCCAGGCTATACTTGACAGGGATTATCCGATGATAATGGCAGAGCTCGTTCTCGCGTCAATATTAACGGTTGTCGGAATATTACTGGTAGATATATTTTATTCGTTTGTAGATCCGAGAATAGCATTTACAAAAAAAGGAGCATAAACCTGATGGCAGCAAAAGTAAAAATAAAAGAACAGACAGAATATCAGGAATCTGACGGACTCACTAAAGCACAGTTAGAATCTCAGAAGCAGGTCGGGGTTTCATACTGGTCGCTTGTCAAACATCAGTTCAGGAAAAACAAGCTTGCAATGATTTCAATGTATATAGTTGTTTTTCTTGTTTTTCTTGCTCTCACGGCGGATTTTCTTGCAAGCAGCAAGCCTCTGTATGCAGTTTACAACGGTGAAACATACTTCCCTGTAGTTAAAGACTATCTTAATTCTATGGGAGTCAGCAAATGGAGTCCGGATATGATTAATATAAACTGGAAAGAACTCGAAGACAATAACAAGCTGGAAAGCGTTGTCTGGACGCCGGTACCTTACGGCTCAAGGGAAATCGATCTTTCCAACAGTCTCAGCCCTCCGGAAGGAGATCATTATCTGGGTACGGACGGAATAGGCAGAGATCTTCTTGCAGGACTTATTCACGGATCAAGAGTTTCGCTTTCTGTCGGATTTATTGCCGCGGGTATTGCACTTTTGATAGGAATATGCCTCGGCTCAATTGCTGGTTTTTACGGAGGGAAAGTAGATCTGCTGATTATGAGATTTGTCGAAATCATGGTTACACTTCCGACTTTTTTTCTTATTATTACCATTGTTGCTATTTACGGTTCAAGTATATGGTATATAATGATGGCTATCGGTCTTACATCATGGACAGGTGATGCAAAGCTGATCAGAGGTGAAGTTCTTAAAGTCAGAAATATGGAATATATTACAGCCGCAAATTCAATCGGTCTTCCGAACAGACAGATTATTTTCAGGCATGTTATTCCGAATGCAATTGCTCCTGTGCTTGTATCCGGCGCTTTTGCAATTGCCGGTGCTATATTAACTGAGGCTGCATTGAGTTTTCTTGGATTCGGGGTAAGCGCAACGACTGTCACATGGGGTTCTTTGCTGAATGAAGCCAGAGGAGCTTCAAATGCATGGTGGCTTGCAATTTTTCCGGGATTTATGATTTTTATTGCCGTTGTCACTTACAATCTTATCGGCGAGGGTTTGCGGGATGCATTAGACCCCCGATTAAGAGATTGATTTTGGTTTTACCTATTTTTAATATTGCAGAAAAATAAAAAACGATTTTAATAAAATAATAAATTCAGGAGGCAATTTAATATGGTTTGGACACTAGAACTGGCATCTTATTTAGATGATGCACCCTGGCCGGCCAATAAGTCAGAACTAATAGACTATGCTACAAGAACAGGTGCTCCAAAAGAAGTCATAAACAATTTAAATGATCTTGAAGATTCAGATGAACCGTTTGAAAGCATAGAGGAAATCTGGCTTGACTATCCAACGGATGAGGATTTCTTCTATGATGAAGAAAGTAAGGATTTTTAAATTCAGCTGTCACTTTTCTGAACCCAATAATTATCCGTTATTGGGTTTTTTTATTTATAATAAGAATTGATAAAAGATTTTTACAAATATTTTCTTGCATATATATTCATTTTGTTTACGGCATGTTATTCCTTTTCTGACGATAAAAACGGAAACGGAGTTTATGAAATCGATGAAATAAAAATTGTATTCAAACAGATTAGTTTCTTTGATGAAGAACAGATTAAACAAATTCTTGCATCGATAGATGGCCATGATTTTGATTACGGAGTATTTTTGCAGGATATCGAAAGAATCAAAAAATATTATTTCGATAACGGCTTTTTTGATACTGTTGTAGATACGAGTCTTTATTTTGAACACAGTGACAAGGAAGTTATTGTAAAGTTTATTATTTCCGAAAACACAAGGTATCAGTATAATATTATAGATTATGAAGGACTTGACGATCTTGATGAAAACGTAAAAGACAAAATTTTCTCTGCCGGAAACCGGAAACTTCTTGTTGCAAGATTCTATTCCAAAGATACGATAAAACTTGAAGTTAACCGTATAATGAATATTCTTTACAATAATGGATATGCAAATGCTTCATCTGACAATCCTGTGATCCTGAAGTATGAAACGAATCAGGAAAATTTGCTTGACAAGGTAAAGGTGATTTTGAATTTTCAATCCGGTGATAAATTCATTTTCGGGACTACTTCCGTTACCTTCCCTGCAAAAAGATACAATGTAACAAAGGAAGACCTTCTGAGAGAACTGACATATAAAAAAAATCAGATTTACAATAAGGAAGAAGTTGTTAACAGCGAAATTAATCTTTCCAAAATTTCTTTAATAGAAAACCCGAGAATTAATATTGTAAAAGTAGACAGCGTTGAGAAAAAAATAGATCTCGGAATAACTGCGCTGATAAGAAATAAATATGAATTTACTCCTGAAGTTTTCGGATATTATTTCCAGCAGTTATTTTATGTAGGAACAGGTATATCATTTTCAGATAACAATTTTTTGGGTGGAGGAAGAGTTCTTACTTCAAGCCTAAGATTCTATTTTCATTCTTTCAATGACAACCGCATAGAGTTTGTAAACACTGTTTTTCAGCCTTTTCTTTTCGGCAAAAGAAACATTTCCGGTAACTGGAATATCGGCGCAGAATTCAGGTTTTATGATATAGGGAAAATAAATCAGATTAAAAATTCATTCGGGGTTTCTTTCGGACTTCCATCATATACATACTTAAACAGGCTGAATCTGAAATGGGAAGTCATTAACTCCAATCTTGTCATAAAAGCAAATACACTGCTGCTTGAAGATTTTAAGTATAATTATTTTACTTCTACGCTTAATCTTGACGCTATTCACAATACTGCAAATGACATCAAATTTCCTTTTGAAGGAAATTATCAGTCATACAGCATCGAAGAGGGTGGTCTTTTAAGCGGGATTGTAAGAAAAATATTTAATACCAATACCCTGAGTTATGTAAAGCTTTCCAATTTTAATTCAGTTTATTATAACCTGACGAATCAGAAGACAAATGTCGGTTCCGTGCTTGCTGCAAAATTTTCTACAGGCGTGATTATAGAATACGGTGATAATTCTTTTCTGATTAACGGCATAAAAGTTAATACGGACAGAGTTCCCAATGATAAAAAATTTGTATGCGGAGGAAGTTCCAGTATCAGAGGCTGGGGAGCAAATCAGCTCGGTATAGTTCTGAATAAAACAATAGGCGGGAATTTTATCATTGAGACTTCTGTCGAACAGCGGTTGAGACCTTTTCTTAGTGCAGAGAATGCTTATTTCAGGGATCTCGGATTTGCCGCTTTTATTGACGCAGGAAATGCATGGTCTGAAATCGGAAAATTCAAATTCAATGAGATAGCGCTTGCAACCGGCGCAGGGCTCAGATATTACACGATTATTGGGGCAATAAGATTTGATATTGGTTTTAAAGTCTACGATCCTCAGCCGGGACCTGTAGGAGGTTCTAACTGGATTTTCGCACCCGGTTGTAATTTTAACGATAAGTATAATTTTCAGTTCGGAATAGGAAATACTTTTTAATTATTATCTATGTGGTCAAATATTATCGGTCAGCAAAGAGTTAAGGAAATTCTCGGAAATATTTTCAGCAGCGGAAAAATCTCCCATGCTTATTTGTTCTACGGAAATGAAGGCACGGGTAAAGATGCTGCAGCGATTGAATTTTCCAAACTCCTTAACTGCGATAATCCGGACATGCTAACCGGCGCATGCGATAACTGTAAAAACTGCAAAGAAACGGATTCCTTCAGATCTCCTCTTTTCAGATATATAATTGCGCTTCCATCCGGGAAGAATGAATCAGAAGAGGATTTTAATCCCATTGAGAAACTGGACAGGGAGGATTTTAACAATTACCTGAATGAAATTGAATTTAAAACTTATGACAAATATCATAAGATAAATCTTCCGGGTGCCAATGACATCAGAATTTCAAGCATTAGACAGATTAAAAAGGATATATACCTGACCGGGAAAACAGGCAAGAAAAAAATATTTCTTATCTCGAATTGTGAAAAAATGAATCAGAACAGTTCGAACGCTCTTCTGAAAATACTCGAAGAACCGCCGAAAGATTCCTTGCTTATTCTTACAACTTCAAAGCTTAGCTCTCTGCTGCCTACCATAATAGGAAGATGTCAGAAAATAAAATTTGCCGGTATTGAAAAAAATCTGATTAAGGAGTTCATTAATAGCGGTAATGAAAATATCTCCGAAGCTGAAGCGGAATTTTATGCGGATTTATCGGAAGGCAGCATTACTAAATGCAATGAAATTCTGGGCAAGAATTTTCTCGGGTTAAGAGAAAAAGTCATAGACCTTCTCGCTTATCTCATAACAAATCAGTATTTGAAACTCGGCAATGAAATTGATTTTATTACCGGAAAAAAAGACAAGGACAGAATCAGACAGTTCCTTATTCTGCTGAATGTCTGGTTCAGGGATATAATATGCATGAAAAGCGGCAACGAATCGGATATTATTAACAAGGATAAAGCCGACAGGATCAGGAAATTTGCTGAAAACTTTGAGTCAGATGATTATGACATTATCAGTATCACCGAAGAAGCTGTCAGGGATCTGGATAATAATATTTTCCCGGATCTGATTTTCTATAATCTTGTATTTAACATAAAATCCAAATTAAGAAAAAAAGCTAATATTCAATGAAGATGTTATCTGTTTTCCACTTGCCCTTAACCTCAATCGGTTTACCGTACAAATAAAATTCTTCCGAAAATGAAAACGGAAAGTAATTTCCCCTGTCAAATTTTCCGTTGACATTCTTATCAATAAATGAAAACATTAAATAGCTGCCTTCCGGAACATCTTCAAAAGTGAATTCAGCAGTGTCTGCAATTTCTTTTTTGAAACTGACGAAATTATTTTTCCTGTTAATCAGATATACATAAACCGGCAATTCAGGAGATTTAACGGATATCAGTTTGCCGGAAACTGTTCCCGAATTTTCTTTGCCTGCTGTTTTAACGAAAGAATCAAAAACTATATTCTCTTCCTTTCCTTTGATATCAAGACTGATTTTTAACACGGAAGATTTATGAAATTCCGGAGAAGAAAAAACTTCAAGAAGAGAATCGCTCATCCAGTTGTATATCATATTGTACGGAGTTCCGGAAGCAGAATCTTCAACAGTAAGATTATTTACAATTTCGGATTTAGTGAATTTATTGTCTTTGAAATAAAAGTAAATTTTGTAATCCGGAGGGATGATAAGTTCCTTTGCGGGAATGTTTGTAAATAATTTATCCGGAATTCCGGGTTTAAGAAATTTCAGCGGAATGTTTTCAGAAACAGATAATCCGGGATCAGTTAAAATTAAATTTACATTGTCAGAAGAAGTGTTACTTTTACCCGGCTTTATGTCTGATGAATACACTGCAATGTTATCATACAGTTTACTGTACAGATTGTTTCTGTCATCGTCGTTAAGGGCAAAAATTCTGAAAACTCCTTCGGGTAGATTTGTGAAGTAATAATTTCCGGATTCATCAGGCTGAGTAATATAATCAGCCCTTTTAATTTCAGGATTAATATCTTCCGGTTTGTTTGTCAGCAGATACAACAGAATTTTTACTTTGTCATATTTATCGGAAAACACTTTCCCGGAAATCCTGCCGCTGTCGAGACTGCTTCCCGTGGAAAACGCAAATGTAAACGGGGAAGAGGTTGCATTTCCTCCTCTTGAATCCTTCAGATTCCTTCCGACAGTCACAACATAAGTCCTGTTTTTTTCAAGATTTTCCGGGAAATCAATTTCAACTTCCTTTCCGCTCCAGTCAAATTTATAATTTCCGGCAGTCAAAGGATAAATGTAAAACGACTCCTCAAAGCTTCTCCTGTCAACATATTCGTCAAAAACCAGTCTTATGTAATTCTTAGTGTAATTAAGTTTTCCCGGTTTGGGAAATACTGAAATTATTTTCGGCGGAATTTTATCGTCTTCCCCTCCTGAAGGCGGGATCTGATTTGCGCAGGAACAAAATGACACAGATAATAAAACAGCCGTAAAGAATTTATTTATATACACTTTTTTATTCAATTAATTTCCTTTCCGGCTGAAGGATTATAAGGAATAAAAGTCAAAGTAACTTTTGTGCCTTCGCTGATTTTGCTTTCGAAACGGATTCCGGCTTTCATATCATCGAGAGATTTCTTTGCGATAGCAAGACCGAGTCCCATGCCTGTTGATTTTGTTGAAAAATTCGGTTCAAAAAGATTATTCAGCATTGTTCCGTCTATTCCGCAACCGCTGTCCGTTACTTCTGCACAGACATATTCTTTATTCATGTATGTATTTATTACAATTTTTCCTTTTCCGCTGATTGACTGAATCGAGTTTTTAATCAGATTCTGAAATACTCTGTTAAGCTCCTGCTTATCGGCATAGATAGGTGAAATTTTCCTGTCAAGATTTTCTTTAAATTCTATTTCAGGAGCAAGCTTGTAAAGAGAGACCACTTCTTCTATTACTTCATTCAGATTTGTTTCCATATAATTTCTTCCGGACAATTTTGCAAAATCAGAAAACTCGGTGGCAATTCTGTTGAGTTTGTCGATTTCCATTATGATAATATTTCTGGTCTTTTTCAGAATTTCGGCAAAATTAATTTTATTGCTTCCGTAAACATCATAAAGATGCTCGATAGAAAGCTTCATCGGGGTCAGAGGGTTTTTTATTTCATGCGCAACTCTACGGGCAATGTCTCTCCATGCAGCTTCACGTTCGGCTTTTTTAAGTTTCTCTTTCGAGCTTTCGAGTTCACGCGTCATCTTATTGAATGAATTTATAAGATTCCCTATTTCATCCTTTCTGTCAACTTTCAGATCCGCATAGCTTTCTCCCTTTGCAATTTTTTCTGTTGCATACTGAAGCCGCAGTATCGGTTTGGATATTCTGTCAGTGAGATAAATTACAAGAATCAGCAGCACTATAATTACAATTAAATAAATTCCGAATATAAATGTCAGAATTTCGGTGAGCTCCTCCTTGATTTCATTCTGTTTATAAACTGTCTGTGATGACATCAGACCGACAATATTATTCCTTGAATCAAAAAAAGGCTTGTATCCGACAATAAACGAATAAACCCCGATCTCTTCCGTTTTGGAATAAAAATCTTTTCTCAGAAAAACGATATTGTAATATGCATCGGCATCAACTCTTGTGTCAAGAAGATCCGATTTATACAATTCCTCGTTTGTAGTCGAAACAAGCCTGGTCTTTACAAACAGGTTGAAATTTTTGTCAGTATTTGACAATGCTTTTGTAAGATTCTTGTTTCTTTCCTTGCTGAGTGTGTCTATTGAATTCAAATCAACCTGAATTCCTTTGAATCCCTGTGAAACAAGATTCAGGTCGGAAATTATCTGATTCTGAAAATTACTGTCGTATTTGTTTTTTATAAAACTCCGTGTATAAAATGCCAGGAGTATGATTGGAATAATTGAAACAATGAAGAAAGATGCAAACAGCTTCTCCCTGAAATTCAGCCTGAACTTTCTGATTTTGAATATCATAAAAGCAGAATAAAAAAACATAATTATCAGGTAAATAAAAACCGAAAAAAGTATAAATTTCAGATAGAAAAATGTAATCAGCTTGAAATCGCTTCTTTTAAGACTGATTGAGTAAATTCTTTCGTTTCCCGATTCCTCTTCAGGATCTGCAAGTATGTAAAAAGTCCTGTATTTCTCGTTGTTGATAACTTCATACCGCCAGATGTTTTTCTCGTTCCTGTCTTTTACCGATTCCCTAAAGGCATCAAGCGACAGAGTATTTGTTTTGGATAAATCCTGATTAGTCGAACTTACAATCTCACCGTTTACATATTCTGTTATAATAGGATCCGATATAAGCTTTTCAAAGAAATTGTCTTTTGAATAATTTTTAAACAATTGAACGGAAGACTGTACCTGAAGATTTTTTGATTCATACTGAACAGCTACCATCAGATAACCCATAATTGTAGCGAATGCAGTATTTTTCAGACCGACTTTTTCAATCGGAACAACTCCCAGATAATACTTGTCTTCGTTGTTTTCAAGAATAAGAATTTTATCGGAAATAAATAAGTTCTCTTCTTCGGTAATATCTTTCTCCTCATAATATTCCTCGTCTTCCTCAAGAATATCTTCATTGAAGAGAGAATCGATTGTTAAAAGTGTATCCGGCTTTGTTTCCGATTTTATCTTTATCTTTGCCAGCTTATTGCCGGCAAAATTCACAATAGAATCCGAATACATTAACTGCGAATTGAATATAAAATCACTCAGTATTTTCCTGTTGGTATCTAGAATTATGACTGCCGTATTAAAATTTTCTTCGCTGAATTTGCTTTCTGCCCAGACAGAAAAAGCAAGTTCGGTGATTTTGCTTTTATTAATTATATCATTTTCAAATCTTACGTCATCGGATAATGCCGAAAGCTCCGTCATCAGCATAAATTTTATCTTGTCTCTGCTTCTTTCGGAAGTTTTCTTGCCGATAATTTCGACGAATTCGGTCTCCTGAGAGGAAATCTTGTCAAGAAGAATTCCGGGAACGGTAATCGTGCAGAAAAGGATCAGAACCGAAATGTTTTTCGCTGAAAGAATAACATAGTCCTTTTTTAGGTATAAGCGGATCCCGGCAAAAAAACCAAACCCGAAGCTGAAAATTATAATGAGAATTCTGTCCGTAAAATCTATTCTGAAATTATCAAAATACGGGGATGCAAGTTCGCTTATAATTATGAAAGAAAGCAGATAAAGAATAAATGAATATTTTCTGTAAAAATTCTTGCTGAAATATCTGATAATTGAGTTATTGAGAATCAGAATTACTATCGAAGAAAGAAAGAGAAACAGCGAGAAAGCAAGAATCAGTATTATCAGCTGAATACTGAAAAGCTCAAAATTCGGGATTATGCTCGCTTTATCAAAAAACTTAAGATTGGAATCAAATATTATGCTCTGTATTGAGGTGCCGAAAAGATAAACAAGAGCAAAAAATATAACGGCAAGAGAAAAATTCAGCGAAAATAAAATCAGCTTTTCTGATGAGGTTTTATGCGGGTTATAAATCACCGTTTTTCTTCTGATTAAAATTATACCGTAAACGGAAATCAGAAACAAAAACAGCGAAGTAATTAGAAGTTCGCCTATTGACTTTGCCAGCCCGAATCCGAAAACCGATGCATAACTGACCGGAGAGAATATTTCCACTTCAAGAAGTTTTGACGGAAAATGAAATTCGATCCATGCATACCTTACAGCGGCAAGAAAAAGAACAAACAGAATAAATTTCTGGGATAAATAATTTACTTTTGTAAGAAGAATCAGAAATACAAAAAATAAAATTACAGTCATTCCGAAAACAAGCATCGAAATGATTTTGTCGGTAAGCAGCTCAATATCCTTTTCATGTGCAGATTTTACGAATTTCGGAATCATAATTATTCCGATAACATTACCGTCAAAACCTTTAAGACTGATTTCTTCATTTTCGGAAATAAGGGAAGAGTCAATACTGATTTTGCCCGAGATTACATTTGCCGGAAAAATCTGCGGGATAAATCCGAGATTTTTATTGATATCATTAAGCAGACCTGCATTCTGAAAAAACTTGTTGTTGATAAGATATTTGATATCAATAAACTTTGAAGTAAGCACCACTCCTGTTATCTGAGATTTATCCTTTATGTCATAAACCGGAAGATATTCAATCAGGAAAGTATAAAATCCGATTTCCTTTATGACGGAAAAATTTTTTCCGTTCAGGCATTTCTGCAGTGAAAAAATATCTGAATCCAGTTTCCTTCCCTTGAAAGCAAGCAGTTCGAGTCTTGTATTGTAAATTTCAACCTGATAATTCTTGTCGATATTTAACTTTAATATTTCTTCGAAGAGTTTTTTTGAATCGCTTCTCTGAATCTGTTTCCGGATTTCTGTGGATTCGGAGATTAATTTTGACAGGTTGCTTATATCTTCACAGTATCCGCTGTAAAGATTAAGGATTACTTCTTTCTGTTTGTTTATTTTTTCATCTGCAACGGCATCCCAGTTACTGTCAATTCCGGAAGATACATACCCCGAAAAAAATCTGATTATTATAATCCAGATTAAAATTAATAAAGCGATTAAAGACAGGATTTTTAATCTTCTTTTATAAATGAATTCAGAACCGGGATTTGATTTCAGCATTTTATACCGGATGTAAAATATTTTTTAATAAAATCTTCTGTCCACCGGAAAAAACATTCATCTGAAAATCCGCCAAAGAGATATGAGCAGGAAGTTTGGAATTAATTTATAGAAATCTGATCTATGTACCAATTGCTGGCATAATATTTTAAAGAAACAGTAACTTTCAAATCCAGTTTCCGGGATCCGGAAATGTAAGTATAAATACCGTTTGCAAAGGCGTAAGAGTTATACTTGTTTGAATGTATATATCTGAAACTGTCATTTCTGAAATAATCCATAAAATCATTCAGAATCAGTTCGGCCTGATTTGAACTGTAATATCCCTTTTCATTGCCGGCAATATTCAGATAAACCTGAGAATCAAAATAAAGTTTAATGGAGTTTACATTATTGTTAGAAAATCCGCTTCCGATTTCCTTAAATGTTTTTTTGCAGAGTTCATGTTTCTGTCTGGCAGCGTCATTTTTATACTTTTTATCTTTCCACCATTTGTCCTGTGAATATGAGTTAATATTGAAAAGGAAAAATACTGAAACAGTCAGGGTAAGTAAAAATAGAAACTTTTTGCTCATTTAAAATTAGGTTACAGCAAATTAAAAAATTTCATCTGTTAAAGCAATTTACAAGAATGAATTGTTCAGAAAATCAAACGAAAGAGATTCCGGCAATTTTTCCTGACAAATCTGACAATTTCAATGTCACATAATAATAATTTCATTCAAAATTGTATTGAATAAGTTTATCATTAAACGTAATTTAAAAATTATCTGAAAAAACGCCGGGATAGCTCAGCTGGTTAGAGCGTCGGAATCATAATCCGCAGGTCGGGGGTTCAAGTCCCTCTCCCGGTACAAAAAATCAGTTTTCCCCTCATTTATCGCCGGAATACAGAAATCCGAATCAATGACAGATAAGACTGATAATTTATTGATAATTCAATTGATTAATTTTCAGGAATAAGCTATTTTTATTGTTTAGTATTTAAAATTTAACAAATATGTCAGAAATAACCTTAAAGGCAAAAAGAAGAGAGGATTATAAAGAATCAACTCTTAATCAGTTACGTAAAAAAGGCGTGATACCGGGAATTTATTATGGTCACGGAATAGACAACATCAGTATAGCTGCAAATGAACTGGACTTAAGACCGGTTATTTATACTTCCGAAGCAAACATTGTAAATCTGAATATAGAAGGCGATAAACCTCTCAGCTGTATTCTTAAAGATGTTCAGTTCCATCCCGTAACGGACAGACCTCTTCATTTTGATTTAATTGCATTAAAAGAAGGCGAAGCCATAAATATTGAAGTTTCTGTTATACTTACCGGAAATGCAATCGGAATAAAAGAAGGCGGTGTGCTTCAGCATATTCTTCATAAACTGGAAATAGAATGTCTTCCTAAAGATATTCCTTCTCATATTGATGTTGATGTTTCGGGTCTGAATATAGGGGATGCTGTAAAAATTGGCGACCTTAAACTTGAAAATGTAAAGATAATTAATGATGAGAATGCAACAATAGTAGCTGTATTAGCACCGACTGTAGAAAAGGAAGCTCCTGCAGCAGCCGAAGAAGGACCAGCAGAACCGGAAGTTATCTCCAAAACAAAGAAAGAGGAAGAAGAATAATTTTCCGAATCTTATTTTAGTAAGAATTGAAACTGATTATCGGTCTGGGAAATCCAGGCAGGAAATACGAATTAACCAGACATAATATAGGTTTTCTGATTTCTGATAATTTTGCAGAAACACGCGGAATGAGTTTCAAAACCGGAAAAGGCGACTGGTATGAATGCAGATTCAAAATTGATGAGGAAGAAATCTGCCTGATAAAACCGGTTACTTATATGAATAACAGCGGAGTTGCTGTAAAGGAATTCATAGAAAAATGTGAAGAAGAAATAAAATTAAGGGATATATTTGTAATAGTTGACGATTTTCAGATAGTTCTCGGATCCGTAAGAGTCAGAAAAAAAGGAAGTGACGGCGGGCATAACGGGCTTTCAAGCATTATTTATCATCTGAATTCGGATGAGTTTCCGAGGATGAGGGCAGGTATAGGAGTGAACACAGTACTTAAAAAAGATGAATATATAGATTTTGTACTTGGAGATTTTGACGAACACGAGATAAAAATTTTACGGAAAATGATGCCGGTGTACAGTGAATGCATTTTATCATTCATTATACACGGAATAACAAAAACAATGAATGAATTCAATAAGGTTTTCGAAAAAGCTGATTCCGGTCTGATAAAACCAGGTGATTAAAATAAAGTAATTAAATAAATCATACATCCCGATAATAAACTGTTATTGGGATTTTTCATAAAAATATTCAGTAAATTAAAAACAGAAAATGCGGAAATATTTATTAAGCATCCTGCTTGTAATCATTGCTCCGGTAATGACATTTGCAAGTGAGGCGGATTTAAAGATTCCCGAATTAAGCGCAGCGCAGAACCAGTTACTTATATACGGTATAGTTGTCTGCTTAATAGGGATATTATTCGGAATTTACCAGTTTGTTGCTGTAAAAAAACTACCGGCACATAAATCCATGCTGGATGTATCACAAATTATTTTCGAAACATGTAAAACTTATCTTCTTCAGCAGGGGAAGTTCCTGGTAATATTATTTATTTTTATTGCTGTATGTATAGGATTTTATTTCGGTGTATTACAGCATCAGTCAATCGGCGGAGTACTTCTTATACTTTCCTGGACTGTCATTGGTATACTGGGTTCTTACGGAGTTGCATGGTTCGGAATCAGAATGAATACTCTTGCAAACAGCAGAATGGCATTTGCATCTCTTGAAAGAAAACCATTGAAGCTTCTTACGATTCCGTTGACAGCAGGAATGAGCATAGGGGTTTTGCTAATCTGCGTTGAGCTGGTAATGATGATAATAATTTTCCTTTATGTACCGAGAGAATTTGCAGGAGCTAGTTTTATAGGATTTGCAATCGGCGAATCGCTTGGTGCTTCTGCACTGAGAATAGCCGGCGGAATATTTACAAAGATTGCCGATATCGGTTCGGATCTTATGAAAGTTGTTTTTAAAATCAAGGAAGACGATCCGAGAAATCCGGGAGTAATCGCTGACTGTACAGGCGACAATGCAGGAGACAGCGTAGGACCTACTGCTGACGGATTTGAAACTTACGGAGTAACAGGCGTTGCACTTATAAGCTTTATCGTGCTTGCAGTTTCCGGAGTTGAACTTCAGGCTACGCTGCTTGTATGGATTTTTGTTATGAGAATTTTAATGATTATAACTTCCATCGGCGCGTTTTATATTAACGGATTTATTTCCAAAATAAAATATACCGGAAAAGACAAACTTGATTTTGAAGCTCCGCTGACATCACTAGTCTGGACAACTTCAATTCTATCCATTTTTGTAACATTTATTATAAGTTATCTTTTAATTGGCGACTTGCCGGAAAATCTGTGGATTACTTTATCGATTATTATCAGTTTCGGTACGCTCGGAGCTGCATTAATACCCGAGTTCACAAAAATTTTCACTTCGCCGAAATCCAAACATGTAAATGAAGTAGTGACTGCTTCACGGGAAGGCGGCGCATCCCTTACGATTTTATCCGGACTCGTAGCCGGAAATTTCAGCGCTTTCTGGATGGGAATGGTATTCTTTGCTTTAATGTTCGGAGCATATTTTACATCTCAGTATATTCCGGAACCAATGATGGTTTATCACACGATTTTTGCTTTCGGACTTGTTGCTTTCGGAATGCTCGGAATGGGACCGGTTACAATTGCTGTTGATTCATACGGACCGGTTACAGATAATGCTCAGTCAGTATATGAATTATCTCTTATAGAAGAAAACAAAGCCGAAAAAGAAAAAGAAATTGAAAAAGATTTCGGATTCAAGCCTGACTGGGAAAGAGCAAAGCTTTATCTCGAGGAAAATGACGGAGCCGGAAATACTTTTAAAGCAACTGCTAAGCCGGTTCTGATCGGTACAGCTGTAGTCGGAGCTACAACCATGATTTTTTCCCTTATACTACTTGTAAAAAATGTACTCGGAGTCGAGCCTGAAACAATTTTAAACCTGCTTAATCCGTATTCAATACTCGGATTTCTCTGCGGCGGTGCTGTAATTTACTGGTTTACCGGTGCTTCAACACAGGCTGTTACGACCGGAGCATACAGTGCTGTTGAATATATTAAGAAAAATATTAATCTTGACGATGATGCTTCACTTAGCGCATCTACCGAAAAATCCAAGGAAGTCGTTGAAATCTGCACAAAATATGCTCAGAAGGGGATGTTCAATATCTTTATTGCGATATTTTCATTTGCAATAGCATTTTCATTTATGTCTGCTCCATCTGAAAACGATAATTCGCCTACTGCTTTTTTTATAAGTTATCTTATTTCAATTGCCGTATTCGGATTGTTTCAGGCGATATTCATGGCTAATGCAGGAGGAGCATGGGACAATGCAAAGAAAGTTGTTGAAGTTGATCTGAGGGAAAAAGGAACGCCTCTTCATGACGCTACGGTTATCGGCGATACGGTAGGTGATCCGTTTAAAGACACTTCATCGGTTGCATTAAATCCTATTATCAAGTTTACAACTTTATTCGGTCTGCTTGCGATGGAAATTGCAATTACGGAACAGTTCAGAGATTCAGCACCGATTATAGGTGTAATATTCTTAGTGATCGCTCTTTATTTTGTTTGGAGATCATTTTACAAAATGAGAATCATTAAAGTATAAGTAAAAGGAAATTGTAATTTTCTGCAGAAGGATGTTCAGAAATGAATATCCTTTTGTTTTTTAAAAATCATTTACCAGCCCGAAGTTAAGTATTCCGTCGAGAATCCCGCTGTCTTTATTGAGAGCATAGCTTACACCGATAACTCCGATCCCCGATTCAAGCCTGATTCCGATTCCGTAACCGTAAAGATACCCGCTTTGTTCGGGAAAATTATTGAGCTGATCATAAGGCTTAAGATAATATCCGTTATCAAAAAATCCGAAAAGAAATCCTCTCCTTGAGATTGCATATCTCAATTCAATGCTGCCGGCTGCAACCTGTGAAGCAAGAAACTGCTCGTTGCGGTAACCGCGTACATATTTAAATCCTCCGATTCTGAAAAGATCTGCATCGTCAAGCTGATCTGAATTAATTGCACCGCCGGAAAATCTCAGCAATGCTGTCTGACGGCTTACAAAAGATGAATAATAGTCTGCATCAAGCGTATACCGCTGAATAGAGTAACTGTCGTTGTTGTATAAATTCTGCAGCGATGCAAGATTGTAAATTGTTTTATTCCCGTATGAATAAAGAGTTCTGAACAGGAATCCGCCGGATGGAATATAAATATTGTCCCTGCTGTCGAATTTTAATTCAAGCCCGGTAAATAAAATCCTCGAATCTGCAACAATAAAAGCTGGATTAATTACATCTGACGGAATTACCCTGTTGTATCCTGCGACGGCTGATACTGTAAACAAATCCGAAAATGGAAAGTCTGCTTTGAAATCGAGATTTCTCGAAGTATATGCCGTATCCTGAATCCTCTGAAGGAATCCGAGATTTAAATTAACAGGCAGACCGACAAAATACGGTTCGTAATATGCAAACTCTATTTCCTGTGTAACCCTTACTTCCTGCTGATATCTCGCTAAAATCTTCCTACCAGTTCCGAAAAGATTTCGCAGGGAAACATTAACTAATCCCGTGAGATATCCGCTTTCATTTTCATTTGCAGGAGGATTGTAACCGATGATTCCGTCGAATGTATTTGTATTGCCTTCCTTTACTTCAATCAGCAGGCCGGATTCATTCTTATTCTTTGTCGAATAGATTTTTGGTTCGTCCACATACTCAAAGATGTTCAGACGGTCAAGTCGTTCTTTCATTTCCTGAACTGATTTTGAAGTTATATATTTATTCTTGCTCAGTCTAAGTTCGCGGATGATTACGTTATCATGTGTAGTCTCGTTTCCTTTGATTTTTACCTGTTCGATTCTGACTTTGGAATTTTCAGTTATTTTCAGATCAATTCTGAGCTTGTCTTTCCCGTTATCCTGATAAACTGAAATATCATTTATGCTGATTTTTGCAAAAGGAAGGTCTTTTGATTCGTATAACTTCAGCAGTTCGGAAATGTCTTCATTCAACACATTGTCATTAAGAACTTCGTTTTCTTTAGTTGTGAAAAGTTTCAGTATCTGACTGTCCGGAATTACAGTATTACCTTCAATATTTATTTTACCGACTGTTACATTTTTCCCTTCATTTATTTTTAAAGTGATTTCCGCAAAAGATGAATCCTCTGTAACATCAACTTTTTCTTCGTCAAATTTCATATACAGATAACCCGAAGATTTATATTTGTCACGGATCGTTTTCAGATCAAGTTTAAACTGATCTTCCTTAAAAATCCCGTCCTTCTTTGTGACCATAAGATTCAGGATATTTCCGGCGGTAAGATAACTATTGCCCGAAATGTCAATTGAAGTTATTCTTGTCTGCGGAAATGCAAAATTTAAAGGAATGAAAAATATTAATATTAGAATGAAATCTCTTCTCATATTGTGTCTTTTGCAATCTAATTTAAAAGAAATAAAATTAAAACTTATTTTAAAATTTCAGAATTAATCCGGGAGGAAGAAATAACAGATTGTATACTATTTTTTCATTTATTTTTTAAAATGTTCTAAGCAATATTAAATGTAAAAATTAAATTTAAGGAAGCAACTGCAACCCATACAGACCTGAAGAGAATTAATAATTTTTAAACTCAATCAATAAAATTGTGGGGGTAAATTATCATGAAAATCAAATTAATAATTACTCTGATAATTTCCGCAGGACTGATGCTTTTAACAATTGATTCTGTAAAAGGGCAGGGTTTATACAGTATTTCAACTTCTGACGGCATAAATATCATTGCCTGCGGAGATTCAGGTTATATAAAAATCTCAGCAAATTCAGGAAATGACTGGCACTTAAAAAAAATATCTGCTGACAGATTAAATTCAGTCTGCTCATTTAATACTTACTTCTGGACAGCAGGTGAAAGAGGAAATATTTATAAATTAAGCTCAGGAGATTCAGTACTGTACAGTATAAACATAGGATTTAATACTGATATAAATTCAATTTTCTTTGTAAATGAAAATACCGGATTTATATGCGGAAGCGGTGGAAATGTTTTTAAAACTGTTAACGGCGGATTAAACTGGACATTAATAAACAACGGCATCGGAATTATCCGGTTAAACTCTATAATTTTCAAAGACAATAATACAGGATATACAGCCGGAGACAACGGAATGATCTACAAAACAGTTAACGGAGGAATAAACTGGATACAGGAAAATACAAACACAGAAAGAAATCTGCTGAAGATAAAATATTTCGGAGACAGTTTGATTTGTGCCGGAGAATACGGAACATTACTTAAGAAGGGAAGCGGCAACTGGACAAATATTAATACAAGAATAAGCAGTGATATCAGAGGTATATCAGCAGATAATTTTAATACAGTACATATTTGCGGCGGAAACGGATTTATCAGAAACAACAGGAACGGAAATCCGGATTTTTTAAATTTTGAAGCAAACCCGGTGCTTTCAGAATTAACTGATTTGTGCTATATTAATGCAAATACCGGATTCGCAGTTAACTCGAAGAATCAGAATATAATTAAAACCAACAACGGCGGAGAAGTCTGGAATTTTACAAACAATGTAACATTCAGCTATACATGGGAAAATAAAATTTCAGGACAGGTAAACGGATTCGGCAATACTCTTTGTCCGCATCCTTTCAACAGGAATACATTTTTTGCCGGATTCACGGATAAAGTATTTGTAAGCAGAAACAAAGGTGATACGTGGACGGAAGTTTCACATATTTCAATTCCCGGAATTTCAAGAATGAGCGCGTTTTACGTCAGCTCTGCCGATACTAATGTCTGGCTTGCATGTGTAAATTTATTTGCGGATTGTCCTTTAATCAGAACGACAAATTACGGTGTAAGCTGGAATATAGTTTTAGACAGTGTTGAAATCGGTGATTATTCTCATCCTCTTGAAATGGATCAGAATATTCCCGGATATTTTTACTTTGCGCCGGTTTCAAACGGATTTTTCAGATCGACTGATAACGGAAGTACATTTATAAAAATCTGCAGTTACGGATTTAATAATCCCTGTGATTTAACAGTTCAATACAATAATTCAAACAATATACTTCTTGCCGATGCATCATATCCGGTGAATGATTCAAGCACAGTTTTCAAATCCACGGATAACGGATTCAGCTGGAATATGAATTACAGAGTAGCGGATAATGAGATACCTACTGTAGAAAATTCAGTTTTCAATTACAATAAAGCTTTTCTTGCAACATATAAATTTCATATTTCTGATAATTTCGGAGGATCATGGACAAGTTTACCGTACAATTTCGAATCATTATGGGCTCTGAATGAATGCAAAGAAGATCCGACAAGCATATATACATCCAGGTTTTCGGGAAGAGGATTTCTGTCAACAAACGGTGGAAATGATTTTATATGGATTTCAAATCCGTCCGCTTCAATATTTCTGTCGGCTGTATTGTATCCCGAAAGGGATTATCTGATTGCAATGTTCCATAACGGTCTCTACAAACTGAAATTTTACAATGATGTAAATGTCGGAATTAGCGAAAATAACCTGCAGGCTGAAAAGACTTATTATCTGAATCAGAATTTCCCTAATCCGTTTAATCCGAATACAACAATTTCATACAGACTAACGGATTTAAGCTATGTATCTCTAAAAGTTTATGACATACGCGGAAACGAAGCCGGAACACTTGTGAATGAAATTCAGAAACCGGGAAGATATTCCGTTGATTTTTCCGGAGGAAATCTTGCTACCGGAATATATTTTTACAGAATAATCATTAGTGCAGGAGATTTTTCAAAAATCAAATATTCTGAAACCAGAAAAATGATTTTATTGAAATAAATTTTATCAAAAATCAGAAATCTGTATAAATATAAAAAACGGGAGTTTTCAAATCGGATCAATATCAGTTTATTCCAAAAAGTTTATAGTAATAAATGGTTTTAGGATAAATTTAACGGAAAAAGTTTAAATATTAATCTGCTTTTGTTCAGATTTTATACAGGAACGGTTAATAATGATTTCGAAAAATTCTTTTATCTTGAAACTAAGCATAAAAATTACGATTTTACATCGGTTTAAAGAAAAAAATTCTTTTAAATAACCGGCAGAGTAATTAATTTTAACAGAAAGAAAATCACTTTTAAAGTTCAATGCGTCAAAGCTTTCCCAAGCATCAGCCGCAAAAATACTCTTCTATCAGTTAGTTAGATTCAGTTACTCTAAAAATGTATCTGCATTTTCGAATTATTGCAGAATTGATATTTTATTTTATTCCCTTTTATTGATTAAATACAGTAATAAAAGAGGAATTGTTTTTTTAATGTAAAACCTAACGTTTTTTAATTTTTCAGAACAAATTACTGTAAGATTACAGAGAATTTATGGATAAAACAATTGTGGCAATTGACGGACCTTCGGGAACAGGTAAAAGCACAACGGCAAGGATACTTGCGGAAAAACTCGGGTTTTTATATATAGACAGCGGCGCGATGTACAGGGCAATCACATTTGAACTGCTGAGGAACAATGTAAAACCAACGGATTTAAAAAAAATTACCGAGATTACTGCTAACGCAAATATGACATTTGATGGAGAGGAGTTTATTCTTAACGGAAAGAATATTACGAAGGAAATAAGATCACTTGAAGTGACAAATAAAGTCAGCAGCGTCAGTGCAATAAAGGAAATCAGAAAAATACTTGTTGATAAGCAAAGGGCATTTGCAGCGGACAGCAGCGTGATAATGGACGGAAGGGATATCGGAACCGTAGTATTTCCGAATGCAAATTTCAAATTCTTCCTTGTCTGTGATCTTAAAACAAGAGCTCAGAGAAGGCGTCAGGATTTCATTGATCACGGGCTTAAAATCCCGGTAGAGAAAATCATGGAAGAACTGAATAAAAGGGATAAAATCGATTCGTCAAGAAAGGAAAGCCCTTTGAAAAAAGCAAAAGATGCGATTGAAGTTAATACGACAAATATGATTATTGAAGAGCAGGTGAATTTTTTATACAGAAAGATAAAAGGTCTGGATTAAAAAATTTAATCCGGAAATTAATATAAAGATATTTTTTAAATAAAGCCCGAAAGGGAATTTATAAACTAAACACTTCCGGAATAAAATATTCAGAACGGAAGTTAAAAAAGGAAATCCCTGAAACATCAGGGATGCGGAGGAAATAATCACAAATGACAGAATCAGAAACAGCAGATTTAGTGACAGAAGAGAAAAATAAGACAGAGAAAAAAGAACAGGAAATCACTGCGAAGGAAGAGAAAGACAAGATTAAAATTCTCGTAAGCGATTACGAAGAGGATGAATATAAGAAAATGCTTGACCTGTACGAGAAGACATTTAATGTTATAAAGGAAAATGAACTTGTAAAAGGGAGGATTGTAGCGATAAACGGGGAAGATGTACTCATTGACATCGGCTCAAAATCCGACGGAAGGGTTTCCGTAAATGAATTTAATGACGTATCGGAAATTAAAGTCGGAAATGAAATAGAAGTTTTCCTGGAGAAAATCGAAGACAGGGAAGGTCAGCTTGTGCTTTCAAAGAAGAAAGCTGATTCAATGAAGATGTGGGACAGAATTGTGGATGCGCAGAAGGACGGAACTATAGTTAAAGGTAAATGTATCAGAAGAATCAAGGGAGGATTTGTTGTTGACCTGAGCGGATTATCGGCGTTTTTACCGGGTTCGCAGATTGATACAAAACCGATCAGGGATTATGATGAGTATGTTGGAAAAGTAATGGATTTCAAGGTTTTAAAGGTTAACAATCAGAATGAAAATATAATCATTTCGCACAAAGTTCTTATCGAAGAATCAATGGCAGGTCAGAGAGATGATCTTCTTAAGACAATTCAGAAAGGAATGACTCTTAAAGCCGTTGTAAAAGCGATAACGGATTTCGGAGTATTCGTGGATCTTGGCGGACTCGACGGGCTTGTTCACATAACCGATCTTTCATGGGGAAGAATAAATCATCCGAGTGACGTAGTAAAACTTGATCAGGAAATTGAAGTTTATGTGCTGGAATTTGATCCGGAGAAGCAGAGAGTTTATCTCGGGCTGAAACAGCTGCAGAAACATCCGTGGGATGACGTGCAGAATAAATATAAAATCGGTGATAAAGTTTCAGGAAAAGTTGTATCATTAACGGAATACGGAGCATTCATTGAAATTGAAAAAGGAATCGAAGGTCTTATTCACATCAGCGAAATGTCATGGACACAGCACATAACGAATCCTACACAGATGGTTTCAATGGGACAGGTGGTCGAAGCGCAGATTCTTACAATTGATTCCGATAACAAAAAACTTTCTCTCGGAATGAAACAGCTGACTCCGAATCCGTGGCAGAGTCTGCTTGATAAATTTCCGGTCGGAACCAAGCATAAGGGAAAAGTCTGCAATACAACGAATTTCGGAATATTTGTCGAGCTAGAAGAAGGAGTTGACGGACTTGTTCATATATCCGACCTTTCCTGGACAAAGAAAATTCTTGACGTTACTGAATTTGTAAAGATAGGCGACGAATTTGAAGTTGTGATACTGGGTGTTGATGTAGCAAATCAGAGAATCTCACTCGGCAGAAAGCAGCTTCTCAGTAATCCCTGGGATAATCTCGAAGAAAAATACAAAGTCGGAACAGAAGCAGAATGCAGAATTATTAAACCGATTGAAAAAGGAATCATTGTCGAGCTTCCCGATCAGGTGGATTCGTTTATTCCTGCGTCGCAGCTTTCAACCGTTCCGATGAAGAATTTCGGTGATTTGTTCAAAGTCGGCGATAAGCTTAAGGCAAAGGTAATCGAATTCGACAAGAATAATAAAAAAGTCGTTTTATCAGTAATTGAATACCTGAAAGATAAAGGCGACAAGGAAATTGAAGAATACATTAACAGATTCAAGCTTCCGAAGAAATTCACTTCCAAGGATATACAGGAAAAAACCAGAAGCTTTGAGTCCGAACAGATAGATTTCAAGATTGAAGATATAATCGGAGAAGATGTGCCGGAAATTAATCACCCGCCGGCAGTAGTTACAGCGCCGGAAACTGTTTCATCCGGTAAACCAGCTGAAGCACCGAAACCGGAATCATCAGCTGATGAGAAAAAAGATTAAGCAGCTGAATTAAGTACTATAACTTATTTTACATAAAGCCCTGAAAAAAATTTTCAGGGCTTTTTCTATTTTAATCCTGATATACACAACCGGAATGGAAAAGTTAAATTGATTCTTAGATTGCGAACTAAATATGCAGTTTATGAATCAAATTTCAGAATTTGAACAATTTCTGAATGTGAACCTGCAAAAAATATTCTTTCCAAAAGTCTGTTATTATTAAAACTTTGACTCTTCCGGATATTTTTCTGAAATCTAAACCGGTCTGTAATTCTCAAACCACATTTAAAAACTGAATTTACACATGATTAAGATAAGAAATTACTGCATCAAAAAGCCTCAATTCTGTTAAAAATTTACACAATTCATAAAATTTTTCCTATATAGTGGGGGATCATTTAAAAATAAATTTTAAATAAACTAAAACAGCTTCTGTTACAAAACTTAAGCAAAAAGAAAGGAGAGTAATTTTAATGGGAAAAGATAAAAAAATCATCAAAGGAGAATTAGATAACATTGATTTACTTTTTGCATACATTCACGAAAATTTCTGTATGCTGCTTAATAAACTGACGGAAGTGCTCACAATGAAAGCCGAATTAAATAATCTTATTAATACATCCGGCAGGGAAGAAATAGTCAGAAAGTATGAAGATTTCATAGAACTTGTAAAAGCAACCAATAAAGGTGAACTGCCGGAAGAATTATCGGATTCACAGAATATGTCAGATGAATTGTCGGATTTTTTTGAAACAAAAATTTTAAAAAATAAAACAATTAATTAAATGAACATTGAAGAATACATGCCTGAAGATTTAAAAGATCCTGTTCATAAAGCCGGGGACAAAGTAATATACTGTCCGGATGAATGTATCTTCAGATTTATTCAGGGGACTGTTGCAGAAGTAAGAAAACTGTCTGAATACGAATTTGAATATACAGTTATCTGCGAAGACGGAAGAGAATTCAGAACGGACAACAAATATATTATTTTTAAATCAGCATTTGATCATTTATCAGATTTAATGTGGAAATTTTTACTCCATTTGGATATCAAAGCCTGGGAAAGAAAACAGAAAGACAGATCAGATGCAAGCTCAAACCGGCATGAATAAATCAACTCATTCTTTTAATTCTATTAATAAATATTTTATCTAAGGTATTCAGAAAATTTATTCCATGCAAAGTCCGTTTTTTGCAAAATTATCAATTGTAAAATCAGTCTGAAAATTCAGAAATCCGGTACGGAAAAAATGCTGTCTGCGGTTAAACATTACAATAATAAAAGTTTGGTTTTACAAATCAATTTTCATTTAAGATAAATCATTTTCTTTGCTTCAAAGAAAACAACTTCCTGATTTTCAGTATCGCTTGCAGTGACTGAATAAAAATAAGCACCAGCAGCATATTCACTCATATTAATTTTTATGCTGTAACTTCCTTCGCGGAGATTGTTTTCCGTGAATGAAATTAAAGTTCTCCCGAGAAGATCATAAACATTAATCACTACATCCGAAGGTCTTCCGAGCTGATAATTGACTGTTGTCAGAGGATTGAACGGATTCGGAAAATTCTGACCGAGTTCGTAAGCAACGGGTATGATCCCTTCCCCGTAAACAGTTTTAAGTATTTTATTTTCCGGATCAATTTTGTAATTAACAGGTTTGCTGTTTACAATAAATTCAAATGTCTGAGTCTGCTCATTGTTGAACACAGTGAACAGCGTATCACCGCTCTGCAATGAAATCTTTATGTCAAGAGGCATTGTGAAAAAAAGTGGAAATGTATTTACATTCTGATTAATATTTACGGAAACTTTATAGAGATTCAAACTTACATTTTCCGTTGACCAGCTTACATTGTAAACCGGATAATTTTCTCCATAAATCCATTCATCAAAGAAATAATCAAGGTCCGTTCCGGAAGTCTTTTCGCAGATATATTTGAAATCTTCAGTGACAGTATTTCTGTATTCAAAAGCTTTGTCTGTAGAATAGTTATTCAAAATTCTGAAAAAGAGCGAATCTCCCGTGACACCTCTCAGCATATGAAGAACTATACAACCTTTTGCATAGCTTCTGTTTCCGCTGAATATCTGATAAATATCGTTTACATCCTGGACATAAATTGTTCCGGCAGCGGTTTTGGAAATACTCATTCTTGATTTAATAAAATCATTATATGCATTAATACCGAATGCCGATTCATTGTATATAGCTTCGCAGTAAGTTGCAAATCCTTCGTTGAGCCAGATATTCTGCCAGTCATAGCAGGTTATTTTATCGCCGAACCACTGATGACCGAGTTCGTGAGCGATAATATCGTCACCGAAAGCTCCCATTGACGAAATAGTCTGATTTTCTATTCCGGCAATCCTGCCCATCTGCGCATGACCGTATTTTTCATTTATAAAAGGATACAATCCGAACTTCTGTGAAAACAGTTCAAGCATATAATCTGTCTTTTCAAGCTGAGGCTTTAACTCCTCAAGATCTTCAGGATAAATGTAATTTACAACCGGCATTGAATCGGCCCCGGAATATCTGAAATAAGTGGTGTAAATTTCATAATCCGAGACTGCAATTGAAATCACATAATTGACTATCGGATAAGTGTTGTGCCAATTGAATGTATGAGTGCCGTCTCCGTTGATTTCAATCCCGGTAAGAGTTCCGTTTGAAGCAGCTTGCATATTTACAGGACAACGGATCAGCACATCGGAAGAATCGGCTTTATCGTTTGGTACGTTTTTGCAGGGAAACCAGTCTATAGCTCCGTAAGGCTCGCTGATTGTCCAGATAACCGGCTGATTGTTATTATGTGAACCGAACACAAAGCTTCCGAATCCTGTCGGTACGGGAATACCCCGGTAAAATATTTCGAGAGAAATATCCTGACCGGAATTAACAGTATCCTTTAAAGTAATATATATCTTATTCTGAAAGTGAAGAAATGAAAGCTGCATGTTATTACCTGTAACCGAATCCACCTGCATATTATCGCTGAAGTCGTAAAAAATCTGTGCGAGATTATTTTTGAGACTTCTGCTTGTGATGAAAGTTTTTCCCGTAAGATAATCCGGACTGATGGAAACATTCAGTGAAAGTCTGTAAAAAGTTACGTCAATATTCGTATCGCTTTTATAGTTACTTTCTGCAGAACGGAAATAAGCCGCATTTGCTTCACGTTCTATTTCATAAACAGGTTTGTCCGGATAAATCTGAGATATTGCAGAATATTGCACAGTCAGAAGAGAGCTCAGAATTATTAATAATTTGAAAAGCATAAAATTATTTCATAAGGATCATTTTCCCTGCCGAATTAAAATTACCGGCAGTCAGATTATAAAAATAGATTCCGGATTCAAGATCATTTCCATTAAAATCAAAAGAATATTTTCCGGAAAGAAGAAAATTATTCACAAGCGTCAGAATTTCTTTTCCTGTTGCATCAAAAACTTCAAGCGAAACAAACTTATCTTCAGAAAGAGAGAATTCAATTGTTGTTGAAGGATTGAAAGGATTCGGATAATTCTGACTGAGAGTATATCCTGTAATTTCACTGCCTGAATTATTTACGCTTAAAATAAATCCTTCAGTATGTATCCACACTCCTCCGTTAGA
>JAEUSI010000220.1 GCA_016788375.1 Ignavibacteria bacterium
GAAAGCGAATAATTTATCCATCCGGAAAATCTTGAAGCAGATGTTGTGTATCTTTTTTCAAGACTTATCTCAATTCCGTATGCAGTTCCCCTTCCCGCATTCACGGGATTTGTCGTAAGAGAATCATAAGGAAGTTTTTCCGGACTTCTTACCCAGTTTGCATAGTCTTTTATATATGCAGGATCAGTTATAGAAGGATCCTTAAGATAATATCTGTATCTGTATCCGGTTAGTCTTTCCTGCTCGAGAAGATTGCTGAACTGCTTGAAATATCCTTCAATCTTTGCGAACCATTCATTGTCAATCCATCTGTCAAGTCCTGCAATAACATGCACTGCCTGCTCTGCTTTCAGATTTCTTTCGTCGGCATTTCTTAAATCATAAAAAGTTCTGCCGTCAACAAGCTTTTCAAGTCCTGGTGACTGATAATATATTCCTACTGAAGACCGCAATGTAGTAACTGAGTTAAATGCAAATCCTATATTTATTCTCGGAGCAAGATAAGGCTTCTGTATTATCTGAAAATAATCGAATCTCAGAGAAGGCTGCACAAAAAACCTGCTGTTAATCCTGAACATACTTTGTCCGTAAAGATAAGCTCTAATATTATCTTCGCCTTCCAGTTCGAAATTATTCAGAAAAGCGGAAGCTGTAGGAAAGTTTGTTATAAAAGATCTCAGTTTATCGTCAATCTTTAGATTATATGAAAGATCCGTTCCAACGATATCTACTCCGCCGCCGAATTCCTGCTGTGAATTTTTGCTGTTTAGCAATGACCTGTTTCCGATTGAAAACTTCTGAAATGTATATTTCGAGTCAAAGTCAAGACCGAGCAGCGCTCCTATTTGTCTTAGACTGTCTCTCTTTTCCGGAGTATAATTCTCTCCGTCAATAAGCGGGTCAAGCAGTTCACTGCTGAAATCATTATCCCCGCTGTTTCTGTACCATGAAACTGTTGTTCTTGACGAGAAATTTTTGTCAGGTATAAAATGCCATGCAAGTGATAGCATGTCGTTCTTTGTGACATCCGTTACGGCTATGCTGTCCGGATTCTTATTGTCTTCTCCGGGAATTAAATCCACTCCGTCATTTGAAAAAATTCCGTTGGCAATGAATTTGCTTTTTGTGAATGGTCCGACGGCAAATTTAAACTGCAGATCCCTGAATGAAGGAAATGAAGAATCTTCGCTTATAAGCCCGGCTCTTTTTGCAAAAGGACCAATGACCAGATCATAATAAGTCCTTCTGCTTGAAACAAGCCATGAACCCGGCAGATTAAACGGATTCTTTCCGTTGAAAATCAGATTTGCATTTGAAATGCTTGTGTTGATTATTGCATTAAGAGCTCTTGTATTATCACCTTCTTTATTCATAACATCCAGCACTGCTGATAAACGGTCTCCGTATTTTGCGGGAAATCCTCCCGTAATTAATGTGATATCACTCAGTGTCTCAGGATTAAACATGCTTACAAGGCCGTATAATCTGTAAGGATTAAATATTTCCACATCATCCATCACTATTAAATTCTGATCCGGACCCGAACCTCTGATTATCATCTGTGATGTGAAATCATTCGGCGATGTCACTCCCGGAAGTGATTTGAGGGTTCTAAGCACATCCTCCACTGCTCCCGGCAGTATCTTTACGTTCTGAGGACGTATGTTGTAAACACTCGTTCTTAGATCATCCTGTCTCTGATTAAATACACCTTCAACTTCAATTTCATCTGTTGTAACAAGTTTTTCTATAAGGTAAATGTCAACTGTCTTAGTTTCGCCTGCCTTTACAGTAAAATTCTTGTATTCATATAGATTATATCCGGACTGTTTAACCGAAATCTTATATGTTCCCGGATCGACCGTAATTTCAAATTTTCCGTTTTTATCGGAAGAAGCCGTATAACTTATATTATTGCCTGAAAATTTTACGGTTATATCAGAAAGGAAAGAATCTTTATCGCTTTTTATTGTACCTTTTATGACAGTTTCGGTTTCTGTGCGGACTGAAATTGTATCAGGGATATCCTGTGTATTTGCAGATTTAATAAAGAATGTGAGCAGAAATATTGTAAGAATTATCCTTTGCATTCAAATGTCTGATTATAGATTGTTTTTTAATTTACAGTATTCATAACGGAATTGAAATTCTTTAAGTTTCAATGAAAACCGCTAAGTTACTGAAAAAAAAAGCATTCAGATTTACCTGAATGCTTTAAAATTATTCCTGATTTGTTGATTGAATTTTATGCTGCTTTAGAGTTTTTGGGATAACTTTCTGTAAAAAGCAGGCAGCTCTGTTTGTGAAGATCGTTTCCGGCAAGCTGAGGATGTATTGTACTGCAGTCGGCAAATACTTTCGGACATCTCGGATGGAAATAACATCCCGTGGGTACATTGGCGGGAGACGGAACGTCTCCGGTAAGTATAATTCTCTTTGATTTATTTTTCGGATCAGGAACCGGAACAGCCGACAGCAGCGCTTGTGTATATGGATGTTTCGGATTTTTATAAAGTTCTTTGCTTTCAGCTATTTCGACAAGCTGGCCTAAATACATTACGCATACCCGGTCAGATATGTGCTCTACTACTGACAAATCATGTGAAATAAAAAGATATGTAAGACCGAATTCTTTCTGTAAATCCTGAAGAAGATTAATGATCTGTGACTGAATGGAGACATCAAGAGCTGAAACCGGCTCGTCACAGACAATAAACTTTGGCTCTACAGACAACGCTCTTGCAATTCCGATACGCTGTCGCTGTCCGCCGGAAAATTCATGAGGATACCTTCTTGCGTAAATTTTTCTAAGACCGACAATGTCAAGCAGTTCCTCTACTCTCTTTTCTGCTGCTTCTCCTTCAGCTATTTCATGAAATTTAAGAATCTCGGTAATCATTCCTCCGACCGTAATTCTCGGATTAAGTGAAGAATAAGGATCCTGAAAAATAATCTGCATCTGCTTCCTGTATGTCTTGAGTTCCTTAAGAGGCATAGATGTAATATTGTTCCCGTCAAA
>JAEUSI010000221.1 GCA_016788375.1 Ignavibacteria bacterium
GAGAATTTATTTATTCAAAAAAGATATACAGATCTTATTGAGATGATATATGCATTATGGCCGGTATTCTGGATATTCAACCATGACAATATTCTCGAAAGGAGAACAGATCTCAGCCTTATTTTTCAGCACAGAACAGGTCTTTCGGATGATCTGTACGGAAAGCTGAACTGGCTTGAAGCTTCTGCAGCAATGGAAAAAGGGGATCTTAACACGGCAGGCGAAAAGTTCCGGACTGCAAACCGGTTCTTTAAGCTTACAGAGAATATCAGGGGAATAGCATGGACAAATCTTCTTATAAGCAGTTTGAAAAGTGATTCAGACAAGGAAAAAAATGCTGCTGAAACGGCTGCTGCTTTTATTTCTTCGGCTGAACTTTTCAGAATAAGCAGGGATAAATGGGGTGAAAGCGTTGCCATGCAATATTCAGCGGCTTTTCATATGACCAACGGAAATTATAAAAAAGCAATTGAAGATTTTGATATCTGCATAAAGCTGATTAAAGAAATGGAAAGTCTTTCGCTTAAAGGATACTTTACTGCAATGAAAGCCCTAGCATATATAGAAATGGATGAAAATCAAAAGGCATTTGATCTGCTTAAAGAATCCTCGGAAACAATCAGGAATGAAAAGTTTAATGAAGCTACAGCATATATATTACTCATTTGTGCTTATTATTATTTCAGGATAAATGATTATTCCAGGGGAATGCTTTTGTCGGGCATCTGCAGTAATATTTTTTCAAAATATAATTTTGTACCATGGCATATGCTTTCAACATTGTTCACCAATATAAAAATATACGTCAAAAGTTTCAGCGACGGAGAATATGCGATTGAATCAGAGAAAGGACTGAATACAAATATATTTAAAGCTTCTGAGCTGCTTTATGAGCTGATACATTCCGGCTGAGTAACCGGGTATTAAGAATGAGCATATACAGTATCAATCCAGACAGAGATAAATCACTGGATCTGACAAATAACTTTCTGAACCGCAGAGTGCGCTGATTAAAGGATTACTCTTATTTGATTATTTGGAATACAACTGAAATGACAGAAAAATTATTTCAATAAAACAATCTTCATTGATTTTACAAGACTGCCGTATTTTAGTGTAATATAATAAACTCCGCTCGAAAGGTTATATTTGTCAGCAAATAATGTATATTCATAATAGCCGGCGTTGATATTTTGATTCATAAGAGTAGAAATTTCCCGTCCTGCATTATCAAATAATTTTAAAGTTACAATGGATTGCTTTGGAATTTCGAACCGGATAGTTGTAGAAGGATTAAATGGATTTGGATAATTCTGATAGAGAGAAAACTGTTCAGAAATTTCAGAAGAAAAATTATTTACTCCAATGGGTACATTTTCAAAATAATTGTCATAATTTTGCTGAGCAATAAGAGAAGTTTCTTTTAATTTTGTTACACTGTTTAAATTATTTATTCCCTGTGCAATAACCTGAGCGATGACAATATGCTGAGTATCGCCGGGATTGACATTTACAGGCCCGGTTGTTGTAAATGTGTTTCTGTAACCTGAACTAAAGATTGATCCAATCATTGTCCAGCCGGTGTTGCTTTCCGGGTCGCCGGAAAAATAAAATCTTGTAGTGTCTCCGTCAGGAGTTATAATAGGCAGACCACTTCTGTAGTTTTTTCCTTTCATTGAATTGTAAACCGAGTATATATCTCCCGGACCGTCATCAATAAACCAGTTGAAAGAATGCATACCTTTGGTTTTGTATCCTGTTTTTAATTTTCTGTTTTTACCTTCATAATAGGAAACAGAATCATTTTGATTTCCGGTAAAATAATTTGCCCCGCGGATAATTTTAAATCCAACGGAAGGAGGATTAGTCCCATAGACAGGGTCGCTTGTTCGTCCATAACTATAGCCTAAACCAATTAAAGTATCCGAACCAACATATCCTGTTGTATAAGTGTCATCGCCGGTATAAAAAGTAAAATATGCATTTCGCCAAATGTTATTACTGCGGTTAATTATTTGATAATCCGAATAAATCACATTGTCCAAGACGTCCTGTGTATGAAAACAAAAATTAATACACTTAACATCTGCTTTAAGCGGAGATGTTCCGCCTCCGGATAAATAATGTGACTGAAAATATGAATCAGTCATTCTGAAAAACATTGTTTGATTTCCATAATCATTTGGCTCCCACATTCCGAAAGAATTATTGTAATAAACCGGAGCGCCCTGGTCGGAATTGAAGAGAATTGAATTAGGCCAATAGATTCTGCCGCTATCTAAAACTCCGCTTTTCAGTTCATAAATTTTGTATGCCGAATCTTCAAAACCCGATGCATGTCCGCTGTTAGATGTATAACCGGGAAGAAATTCCCCGCTGCCATATGCATTTCCGAACGCAATACGAATTTCGTTATTTACTTCTGCACCAATGAGAAAACTAGAAGCGAACCTTGCATATTTCCCGGAACCTTTCGGCCACTCAAATCCGAAATTGTAAGGATTATTCCTGTAATAATTAAATAATCCGCTTTGAAAATACCATGTCCTGATATTATTCCCGTCAATTTTTGCAGGGAAGAATTCTCTCGGCTTTTTAGTTGAAAGAATGGTTCCGTTATTTCCTGCAACCCATCCGGTGAATGAATCTATAAACAAAACGCTGTTTATATTCAGTGATGTCGGTAGATTCATAGATTCCCAGTGTTGTCCGTAATCAGGTGACATCGTGAAAACACCGTTGCTTCCAACTGAAAGCAAAAAATTAGAGGTAAAGTTATCGATACCAATAATTGTATAGAGATCATTGGTTGTTCCTGAGCTGACAATTTCCCAAACACCACTACTTGAATTTAATATTATACCATCTTTTCCGCAAACTGCATACCAGAAATCTTCTATATAATCTGTTACGCTTAATAAATCATTAGTTACACCGGAACTACTTGTTACCCAATTACCGTTTGATAACACAAGTATGGTTCCATTATCACCACATAT
>JAEUSI010000222.1 GCA_016788375.1 Ignavibacteria bacterium
GTAAAAATAAGCGAGAAGAAAATCATTACCGACCGTAACTTTCAGAGGACCTAATCAGGCACTAGATCCCAGTAAATCAGAAATTGAAAAAAACAAAGTAGACTGTAAAAATAATTTCGGAGCTTCGGAAGTTGATAAAGCATTAGCGGACGGTTACAAAGACGGAGCGAGTGCATTCAGAGCTATTGAAGATGCGGGATTTTTAGCCGCAGCAGCAAATACTTTTAATTCAAAAGTTTACTACGGTAATTCAGCAACTACACCGGCAGAAATTGACGGAATCGGAACTATACTTAATACAGTAACAGGAACGGCAGTTAGTGCCGGAGGCTCAACAGGGTCAAGCATGTATTTCTTTTCATTTACAGATGCAGTAGGAATTGAGGGAAGATTGCCGGGCGTAGAAGTTCCAATAGCAAACGGAATGTTACCAAAAGCCACTGACTTAGGAGTTCAGCTTGTATATGAAACATCAAGCACAACCGCAAAATATCCGGCGTATACTACAATATTTGAGTTCTGTCCTGGATTAGCTGTATATGATACAAGAAGTGTGGGGAGACTTGCAAATATAGATTCAACACATAAGCCGACAGTTGCACAGATTAACGAAGTAATTACTGCAATGATGCCGTATAATGTTGATTTGATTACTTGTAGCAAAACTACTTTTAATTATGTTCAATTATTAAAAGGTAGTTCAGCATTTCAGCAAACATCGCCGTATGAATCGGATGATATATTTAAAAGAGCTTCTGTATTTAACGGAATACCGATTTTAGTAGATGAGAATATTTCAGATTCTGAAACAGCAATTTCATAAATTATAAACTTTAAAAAAATATAACAATGGCACAAACAAGTTATGATAAAGAATTAGCAATATTATTCAGTGCGGTAACGACAACAGCCAGCACAGCCGGAACTTCTGAAATTGATTTAGGTAGCACTAAAATGGGTGAAGGTGAGCCGATAAAATTAGTAATTGACGTTACAACATTAGGCGGTTCAAATGTTCTTACTGTTAAAGCATGTTCAAAGACTTCTGCAAGTGTTGCGGCGACTGATAACCCGGTTACACTTGGAACGATATCAGCAACGGGGCAGTATCATTATACATTGCCACAAAATGTAAGCAGATATTTTAATTTATTTGTAACTGAATCCGGAGGCTCACCGTCATACACAGCGACGGCGTGGCTTACTGCATATACAGGATAGTATTTTTTTGGGATTGGCGGGGGTTTGGATTCTCCTTTCTCCCGTCAAATTTTAATTTTAGAATAATGGTAAAAAATTATTTAGTTCAGGCAGATTTAGAAGCATACATACCGAAACTTGAAACGTTACTTTATACTAATCAAGATAATTTTGATTTACAAAAGCAACAGGCTGAAATAGAGGTAATGAATGATTTTATTAAAAGAGGATTCAAAGCGATTTATTTACGGAATGATTTAATTTTGAGAGAATCCGGGACAACTATTTCAGAAACAACGGCTGAAAGTATTTCTTTAGAAGATACAATAACACGTATGCGGTGGGTGATTGATACAAAAGTATTTACCGGAACTGAAAGCAAAACAATTTATCTATCCGGAAGTAATGATGCAGAAACATATACAGCGATAACAGAACAGGAAATTACAGAAACAGGGATTACAAATGTTATCATTTCAGAATTTTACAAATATTATAAAGTAACTTGCGAGTTATCCGACGGGACTATTGATTATTCAAGTTATCTGACTGAGACAAGTTACGATTTACTTTATGCTTTTAAGTGGATTACAATAATTTTAACTCCAATCGCAAAAGAAATAAATTCGCCGTATTGGATATTATTACAGTCGTTTATTGATAAATATAATTCTGAATGGAATAGCTTAAAAATATATTACGATTCGCAAGGGACAGGCGACATTTCTCAGTTATCAACTTACAATAATAATACTGTTAATCTGACAAGATAAAAATGTTAATAGACTTACTGACAGAATATATTGAATTAAAATTTGAGGAATTAAATTTAAATCTTGATAATACTATCAAGCTAAACAGAATAGTATCTGACATGGATATTCAGAACATTGCAGATAATGAAAAATATTTAAATTATCAAATTTATCTTGAATCAGTAAAATCAAACGAACACGAATTTGAAGGCTTAGACAATGTAACACTAAGAATAGATTTCTTTTTTTTAACGGTAAATAAAAATTACGAAACATATAGAAACATGTTTGACCGGTATGTGTGGAATTTCAGAAGATTATTGAAAACACAACAAACGCCGGTTACTGTTTTTAATGATTCGGATATTTCCTACGGTATAAATATAAATGATATAATGAATGTAAATATTGTGAATGCTGATTTATTTGATAACGATATTTATAAACCGAGCATTAATTTAGAATTATTAATTACAGATTTCCACAATGAAAACAACTCACAAGCAACATTAAATATAAATGTATGATTGAAATAGTAAATATAGAATCCTTAGACGCCGACGGAAAAAAAATACCGGCAAATAATCCAAACTATATAACGCCGTCATTATGGACACATGCACAGTTAAGGTATAATGATTTTTCGAGTAGTTCAGCAGTTCAGGGAACTTTTATTTCAGGCTATCCGAATACAGTAGAATTTGATTTATCGGATGTTATTTATTATAGTTACTACAAATTATATTTATCAACTGACGGAACAACTTATACAGAGATTGTAACTTATGGCGGAACTGACGGAAAAAAATTAGAGAATACTAAATTCTCAATGTATTGGAACGGCGAAAATACTACAATTTTAGAAAACAATAAAGAATTATCATTTACAATATCGCAGAATTTCCCGGATGTTTACGATTATAATCTGACATTTAATAAAGATTTATTTCCGTTATCGGCAGGTGCAGTTGATTTTACAAAATGTAAAATTGAT
>JAEUSI010000223.1 GCA_016788375.1 Ignavibacteria bacterium
ACGAATGATACTTCCAAACTTCTCTCCCCTGCAAAATTCAAAGCAGAAATAAGAGCTTTCGTCCAAAGGGTTGGCAAGCTCTATATTAAGACAGCTTTGAAAAGAATATCCGAATACGAGAAAGCTTCCGGTTGTAAATTGAAAGGTCTGTCCGGCAGGACGCTGTACGGGATTGCTGAAGGCAAAAGAGCCGTATTTCACAGGAAAAGAAAAGATGCAGGAACAGCAAAAAATCCGAACCTTGCCAAAGCCAGGGAAAAGATCGAAGCAGCAGCCGGACATCTTTATATGAAACTTGGCGAAAAAAATTACAGATTCGTTACAACGAGAATTCAAGAGCTTGCCAGAGAAAGCGAAGCCCTATACGAAGTAGCGGCGATCCCGCAGCCTACATTATACAGATACGTTAAGAATTATCTATCTCAGTATGAGAGCGTATGGGATTATGCCAATAATCACAAAGCCTTTTTAAAGAGTCTTCCGAAAGTTCAGGGTGCATTTACGGACGATATAGAATTTATGGACTACATCGCGTTTGACGATCGCAAGGCGGACGTTGCCGGCTCATGGTATTGGAATGAAGCAAAATCCAAATGGGAGCTTCGCAAGGTATGGTATTGGATAGCGATTGAGATGCTGACTATGATGCCTGTTGGCTGGGTGATACTGCCCAGGGAACCGAATAGCGAGGATGTAATAGAAGTGATCACGCAGAGTATGCTTAAAGTAGGATTGCCTAAAAAAGGTTATCTCTTTGACAACGGCATCGGTAATTCGGAGAGGATTCAAAACTTTATGGCAAAGATAAAGCTTGAATGCGCCGGCTCGGGACATTTCCAAAAAGACTACATGCCGGTTGCGCCGTATGAGCCGACTCACAAATCAAATATTGAACTGTTCAACCGCCACATTAAGAAAGAACTTGATGTTTGGTATAAGAATTATGTCGGCGGGTCGAGGGAAGAGGTTCGTAATTCAGGAAAACGTCTCATGCCGGAAGAGTGCGATCATTTAGTCTCAGAATATATCAGCAAAGCTGATGCATACCTTACCGGTGACTGCGTCAGTCGTGTCCGCAGAAAAGTCATCAAGTCTAAGATGCATAAAATTTCAATAAATGATCTGTTTGAAAAGTTTTGGAACGAATATAAAGCATGGTACCCAAGTGAGAAAACAATCCGCTGGGCTTTGATGGAAGATACACAGATAAAAACATTCTCCGGAAAAATTTCTATCAATAAAAACGGTGTCAGATTTGACTATCAGCCCGCAGATTACTGCCCGGCGCTGGAGGGAAGAAAGTTCATTATTTCTACGCTCCCCTCAAATCTTGCAAAGATTGATCTGTACGCGACGGAAGATTTTGTTGACACTTCCACCGGCGAGAGCTATGAGCGCGGTAAATATGTAACAACACTACATTCCACGCGAGCTCTGCCAGCTTCAGAAAGACAGAAGCAGGTATTCAGGAATAACACTCAAAAGAAAAATCTGGCAAGGAAACTCAAAGAAAAACTGCTCGAAACAGCTCTGCTTCAGTTCCCTGATCTTATCCCGATAGTAAATACATATATCACGGTAAATGGCGAAGCGATTGACATGAGGAAGCAGCTTCTTTCAAGAATGAACAGCATTAACGAAAATACACCTCTGAATTCGATTGCTGAATTCATCCGTAACGAAGCAGAGACCATTAGCAATGGTACGGAACTTACTTACAACGGAATAGATGAAGATAAATCTGAAGTGATGAAACTGACAGTCGAAGGGGAAGAAATACTATAGTAAAACTAAAAATTAATCAACACAAACTAAACGCCGAAAGGCAAGGAGAAAAAGCAATGAATGATGTAATCCAAAGAAACGGAACAATGATCGCAACGATCGAACAGCTTCCGGAAAGAAAACAAAGACAGGTAATCATCTCTGAAGTTCAGACTATCACCTCAGAAGCTCTGAAGTGTTTTGACAGAGCTGATGAAAGAAAAAACGAAATCAAAGAGCTTCAACGACTTCTTAAAGAAACTGACCAGGTAAAGAAACTGAACAAGATGAAGAAAGAACTTAAAGAGCTTAACAGTACGGGTCACGCTCTTCTGATGGAGCTGAGAGGAATTAGAAGGTTAGTGAAGAAAGTAAATCCCGAACTACTTTCAGAGCTGACGCAGATCAAAGAAATATTTCAAAAATAATTAACAAAGGAGGGTAAAGATCATGAAATTACCAAAGTTCTACTTCTACAAAGGAGATGCATATATGAAATACGTTGACCACATGAAGACTACATATTTCTGTCGTCCGAACAACGGATCTCCCGAATGGCAATCCTGCAGTGAATATGAATATGAACAGGCGGCTTATTACGGCAAGCCTTGCAGCGAGAAATTTTTAAAACGACAATTAAAAATAAAGCAGGCTAACATTACAATGCGAAAGCTGATCGAATCATGGAAAGATAAACCTGTTCAGTCAAAGGAGATGGCGGGATGAATGAACTTATAGCCTCAACTTTATTGGTATTAGTAAAAGAAATGCGCGAAGCGCAGAATAACTATTTCAAGACCAGAAGCAAAGACGATCTGGTATCTGCCAAATATCTTGAAAACAAAGTTGATTCATTTATCAGGTCTGTCACGGGAAAACAAGTTCTTAAAGCAAAGGAGGAAACTGAATAATGGGAGATAAATTTAACACAGATGAATTTAAAGATTTTCTTAATGATAAGCTTGATTATCTGGGCATTACCGAAGAAGAGTTTTCAAGTGGCATGGTAGATTTATTCATGGATAATCTAAAAGAATACTTAAAGCAGGTTAATAAATGAAATACACAAGCATCACAAGAAGAATTGTGGAAGAACTGGATTACTGCAATCATTACAAAATCGTAGATCCGGATACAGGTACAGTCAGTATTTTCTTTTACTATGATA
>JAEUSI010000224.1 GCA_016788375.1 Ignavibacteria bacterium
TTTGCTCCGTTATCACATAATATCTTTGCATTTTCACCAAACTTAATTTTTGAATTAGGATTCATAATAAGGCTTGTATTAATTCCTTTTAGATGAAAATTGATATTATCCGGAATTTCAACTACTGCACTGTCTTCAAGGATAATTCTTGTACTGTCTTCAAACATAAAATCTGCAAGTTCAGTGCAATTAAACTGATGATATCCTTTTTCAAATACTATTGATCCGTTGCCGACTATTCTTGCGCCTTCATTGCAAAATAATGAACCTGTTTTAAATCGAATTTCTGAATTTGTCTGCAAGATCAAATTAGATTTATTCTTCAAAATCAATTTATTCAGTGATTCGACTATTAGCTTAGAATCTGAACCTAAATTTATATAAGCAGAATCCTCAATTGTAAAATTTACAGAACTGCTTGTAGGAGTAATTAGATTAAATATTTTACCGGAACTTATCTTAAAATAAGATCTCTTTTTAATTGTAAAATTAGTTGGGTAATCCAAAAGTGTTTGCAAAGTATTTACATTTTGTAATAAAGTTAGGTTCCCGTTAATTTCACCAGAATTTAGATGAGTGGGTATAGTATAAGGACTAAGAAGATTTCTGCCATCTACTGGATAATCAAGGAAATAATTGTCAGAAAATGAATTACCAAGTGAACGCGGATGCTCATTATGTAAATTATACCCCACCCATTCATTACGAACTGTATCGAAACTATGATATTGTTTGTAAACTTGAATATTACCTTCAGGATAGAGCGGAGAATCTTCACCAAAAATTTTAATTAATTCTCCATCAGCATTTGAACTCCATTGAAAGTTATTTAATGAAATATTTTCAACTGAATTTATAAAAATAAAAAGATCTTCACCTCCATTTACATTCTCATAATAGGGATAATTGAAATCTATCCAATCTATTGTGATAGTTGGACAAACCTGAGTAAAAGAATATCCACCATTAGTAGTTTGATAAATTTCCAAATTATATATTCCATAACCAAATAATCCATCTTATCTAGTATTAAGTGAGGCATCATTACCCAAAAGCAACCATTTATCATAGTGAATTCCAGATGAATCAGGTTTTAACTCAAAATATCCCGGATAAGGACTTCTGTTATTTAACGCAAATCCATCTAATCCAATAATGTATTTTAATTTATTAATATCAAGACTATCACCTCTTCTTTGAACCCCTCTTAGCACTGAATCACCGGGAACATATGTTTCACTTCTAACTGTATATTCAGTTAATAAATCACCTTCAGTTGCATTCCCATTATATAAGCTGCTTACAGGATAAAATTTGACATATAAATTGATGCCTGAAACACGATTGTTAATGTACAATTCACAATTTGGATTTACGGCAAATGATAATTTAAAAGTGTGCATAACTAATATAAAAATTAATATGTATTTAGTTTTCATATTAGATTTTATTTAACTAATAACATTTTAACAGTTTTAATAAAATTGATTGTTTTTATTTGAGCAAAATAGACTCCGGAATTTAAATTGCTTCCATCAAATTTTATTTCATAGTTACCTATTTCAAATATTTTACTTACAATTGATTTTATTAATAAACCTTGAGAGTTATAAATCCTTATTTCAACGAAATCCTTAGTGGGTATATGAAATTTGATAATAGTCTGGGGGTTAAAAGGATTTGGGTAATTCTGAAATAGAGTATAGTTCTCTAGGATGTATTCGTTTAAACTATTTATAGAAACCGGCGGAGCTGCATAACCAAATTTATCGGTTTTAACTACATAAATATCCCCCAAATCAAAATTATCTCTAATGCCAATTAAAACAAAACCTGAATCAGTTGTTTGTCTTAGGCAAAATGCCTGGTCGTTATCATTAAATCCATAAAGTTTCCTGAACTGTTCAATTCCATTTTGGTCAGTTTTGATCAATCGCATAAAATAATTATAATTTCCATTATGATATGTTCCAGAAAAAGCATATCCTCCGTCATATGTTTTAATTAAATCATAGCAGTATCCATATTCAGGTGAGCCGTAATCATAAACTCTTATCCACAATAATGATCCCATACAATTAAATTTTGCCAAATAAACCGAAAAATTATATGTTCCCGAAACTACAAATGAGCTATCATGATCATAGACAAAACAATATGGTTCAAAAATTGAATTGAAATTTATTTCATGAGTTAAGTCACCTTTTGAATTGAGTTTTAAAATTGACAATGAGTTGATTAAAGAATCTTGTGTTCTGGCAAGTAAAATTATTTCGTTATTATTTTGAACAAATATTGCCCTTAAAGTAATATGTGCTCCCATATTCTTATTCCAGATACTATCTCCATTAAGATTATACTTTCTTACATTCTTTGTGTCTTTACATACATATATAAATGAATCAGCTGATATTTTAAAAACTGTTCCAACATTGTATTTTCTCCATAAAATATTGCCATTAAGATCAATTTTAAAAAGAGAGGTTTCTTCATTAAAATCAAGACTGCTTATTATAAAATTACTGTCAGAACATTTCTCAATTTGTAAGCATCTGTACCCAGTATAAGTGCGGGTCCATAAGGTGTCTCCAAATTTATTTAATCGCATTGCAAAAAGATAATTACTGCTGATAATCCTTCTTCTTCCAACAGCAATAAAACCTTCATCTTCTGTTTGCACTATTGAAAATCCATACTCTATGCTTCCATAACCATATGTTTTCTGCCAGGTGATCGGCTGAGCAGTTAGAGTTGAAAAATCAGACATTAAAATTGCAATAATGAAGAACATTTTTATGAACTTATTCATAAACAGATATAAATATTGATAAAAGAATATTTGT
>JAEUSI010000225.1 GCA_016788375.1 Ignavibacteria bacterium
GAACCGGAAGTACAAGTAGAAGCAAAAGTAATTTAATTTTCATTTTTATAATTTAACCGGCTTAAGAAATTATTTAATCTGTTGTTACAATCTGTTTTTAACTAATATCCAATTGCTTTTCCGGAACCTCTTCTGTCCGAATATCCTGTCATCTTTCCGTCTTCCGTAAACTGAACTGCATCCACTCTACCGAAATCATTTATTATTCTTACAGAGTAACCAATTTTTTCAAGCTGATCTGTGATATTTCCGTCCGTGTAATTTTTCTCGATCTGAATTTCATCAGGAAGCCACTGATGATGAAATCTCGGCGCATCAACAGCTTCCTGAAGACTCATATTAAAATCAATAATGTTTACAAGTGTCTGAAGAACTGTTGTGATAATCCTTCCTCCGCCGGGCGATCCGAGTATTAAAAAAGGCTTGTCATTTTTAAAAATTATAGCCGGAGTCATCGAACTCAGCATTCTTTTTCCGGGTTGAATTGAATTTGCTTCATTGCCCACAAGTCCGTAAATATTCGGAGCTCCGGGTTTCGATACAAAATCATCCATTTCATTATTAAGAAAAAATCCCGCGCCTTTTACAACAACTTTATTACCGAATACGTCATTCAGAGTTGTAGTAACAGAAACAAGATTTCCGTATTTGTCAGCAACACTGTAATGAGTAGTCTGATCACTTTCCCTGTAATATGCGTCTCCGTGCTTTACGTCACGGCTTGAACCCGCCACACCTTCCTTAAAATCACTCATTCTTTTTACGGCATAATTCTTATTCGTAAGTATATCAAATGGAACGCTTACAAAATCCGCATCACCCATAAATTCACTCCTGTCTGCATATACTCTTCGCATTGCTTCTGTCATAATGTTTATGTTATCCGCGCTTCCGTAACCGTTTTTGTTCAGATCAAAATTTTCAAGAATATTCAGAAGATAAACAAGGCTTATTCCGCCGCTGCTCGGCGGTCCCATCGAAATAATTTTATAACCCCTGTAAGTTCCCTCGATGACATTTCTTTCCTTTGCTTCATAACCGGCAAGATCATCATACGAAATAATTCCGTTTGAATTTATCATTTCATCAACTAACAAAGCGGCTGTTTCATTTCCGTAAAATCCGTCTTTTCCTTTATCAATAATTCTTTTAAGTGTTTTTGCCAGATCTTTTTGAATCAGCAAATCTCCTTCTTTGAAATTACCTCCGAAGACTTCCATCGTTCCGGAAAAATTCTGAAAATCCTTCTGATAAGAATTCAGATTATCGGCGAGCTGCCTGTTTATGTGAAATCCGTTTTCTGCAAGCTCAAATGAATATTTCAGTACCTCTTCCTTCTCCTTTGTGCCGTATTTTTCCAGTGCATAAAGCATTCCTGCAACTGATCCGGGCACACCTGAAGCAAGATTTCCCAGTGTGCTTAAATTCATTATCACATCTCCCTGCTGATCCAGATACATTTCGCGGTAAGCTCTCAGAGGCGCTTTTTCCCTGTAATCTATCGAGGTATTTCTTCCGTCGGACAAATGAATCACCATAAATCCGCCACCTCCGATATTTCCTGCCTGAGGATACACCACAGCAAGGGCGAAACCAGTACCCACTGCCGCATCTATTGCATTTCCGCCATTTTTCAGAATATCAATTCCGACCTGTGATGCTATTTCATTTGCCGAACTTACAACGCCGTTTTCATAAAATCCTGTCTGCGGCAGTAAATTCCCGGAAGAAGATATTAAGAATAATATAAGGAATACAAATCTTTTCATGAATTCCAGTCTCTGTTATATCTGAAATCAATATTAACTGTTCTGTTGGAAATTTTTGCAATAAGCGGGGGAAGTCGTTTGAATTGATTTTTCATGACAAGATTATCAACTTTTTTCATGAATTCAGCCGTATATCCAGTTTTCATAAGTTCTTCATCAGACATTCTTTCATCAATTTTCCTGAATAAATAATTATCGACTTTTTCATATGTAAACCCGAGTTCATCTTCATCTGTCTGTCCTTCCCATAAATCAGCAGACGGTTTTTTCATGATTATACTTTCCGGAACTCCGAGATGCCGTGCGAGATCAATCACCTGTGTTTTATAAAGATCCCCTACAGGATTAATTGCGCTTGCAGAATCTCCGAATATTGTTGAGTAACCGAGTAATATCTCGGATTTATTCCCTGTGCCGATTACCAGCGCATTTTCTTTAGCAGATTCGTCATAAAGCAGTATCATTCTTGCTCTTGCCATAAGATTTCCGAGTCTTACTCTGGAAATATTCTTATCATTTATTGATTTAGAAAATGAATCCACAATTTCCGTAATCTCAATTTTTTTCCTGTTTACTTTCAATGCTTCGGTTACTTTCAGCGCATCAGAAACACTATCTTCACTGCTAGTTTTATAGGGCATAAGAAGACATGTAAGATTTTCATTTCCGATTGCAAGTGAAGTCAGATAAGCTGCGACAGCCGAATCAATTCCCCCCGAAAGTCCTATAACGGCTTTTTTAATTCCGATCCGATGCATTTCATTTCTTATAAAACCCGTAAGAATTTTTTCTGTATATTCGTTTGATAATTTCATTTTCTGAAAATTAATAAAAAAAGCCGACCCAAAAACTGAATCGGCTCAATATAAAAATCTTTCTTCAAAACTTACTTAGAAACCTGGTAAACTATTTTCCTGATTGTATCAAACTGCAGATACGGAAATAATTCCTGTATTTTATCTATTGCTTCACCGGCACTCATTTCTCTTCTCATCTCTTTATACATCTGCCTTATTTTATAGTCTCTTATGGCTTTTTCATCAAGG
>JAEUSI010000226.1 GCA_016788375.1 Ignavibacteria bacterium
ATAACTCTTCATTAGATTCAGAAACAATTGAAGTCCCAGCTTGGAGGTCACCATTCCCTTCTGAACCATAACTATGGCACCAAATAAATTCCCCTTTAGAGTTCAACTTAGCATACAAAGTTTTGATAAAATTATTTACAGTTATGCCTCCTGTAAAATAAATATTACCTTGATTATCAGTAGTTAAATCTTCCGCATCAGCATTGTTTCCATAAATAAGAAAATTTTGCCATATAATATTTCCAAGGGTGTCCGTTTTCAGAACAAAAGCTTTAGTAGGAAAAAAGGAAGCATCTCCACAAACTATTAAATTACCATTTTCAATAATCCTAACTTTAGTAAATGCAGTTATCAAATTATTTATAGAATAAAATTTCTTCCATATTACGCTTCCTGATCTATCAGTTTTAATTAATAAACCTTGGCTATTTTTAGAGCCAGACACAATGAATCCGCTATCTTTTGTTTGCTGCATGCATGTACAAGTAGCTCCTGTATCTAAAATTCTATTCCACTTTTCAATTCCAAATTGATCAATGTCCAGCAAAAAGGAGCCACCAAATGTATCAGATTTCAAATTTAAAACTACATAATCTCCATCATATGCTTGTATACCATATCGACCTGATTCCGATTGCGGACCACCGAATATTCTTTGCCATGTTATCGGCTGAGCAGTTAGAATAGAAATATCCGTCGTTATAATTGCAATAATGAAGAATATTTTTAAGAATTTATTCATAAACAGAATTTATTACTGATTAATAAATAATTGTTAGAACCCATTTATAGAACGGATTTAGAATTCTCCCGGAAGCACTGTAAGAAGTATGACTATGAAGGATTTTGAAATTCATATTGTTTTCCTTCGGTTTGATTTTATACAAAGTTAATAACAAATAACAGCTTTTGTAATGCAGATATTCTACCTGCTGTATAAACTTCACTCATTAAACAAAAAAGCCCGCATTGAATAAAGTTGTCAAATCTCCCGGGTGGAGTTTTGACAACTTTAACTTACTTGATCAGCACCATACGCTTGATGTCTCTGAACTCCCCGGATTCCATTCTGCAGAAATAAACTCCGTTTGCAAGATTGCTTCCGTTGAATTTTATTGTATATTTTCCCGGAGAAAGATTCTCGCTTATTCCCTTACAAATTTTAACTATTTTTTAATAATAACTCTTCCCATTTCCGCAGGGTGCTCCGCAAAAAGTTTACTCAGGCATTCAATTTTACGTTTGCGAAGTCACCCTGCGGGGACAGAATCATGTGAAGTCACTCTGCGGGAACAGAAAGAAATTAAGATTTGTCGTTGGCAGGCGGAGCAAAAACAACGACTGCGGAAAATAATTGTTCCGGCTCTGTGTGTCACCAGGTCACTGTTCAGTAAAGGAAATTATCAGTTGAATAATCCTAAAAATCTTAACAAATAACGGAATATTCTTCTTTCGTATAAATTGATTTTAAGAAAAATTATATTGATGTATGAATTTATACAATTTAAGATTAAAAGAATTACAGAATAAAGCGGATGTTTTCAAAAGCAGAATAAACAGATTGTATGCAAAGAGCAGCAGATTTTCTTTTTACAGACTTATTATATTCGCGCTGGGAACAACACTCACTATAACGGGATTTGTTGCAGATAAATCAGCAGGATGGACTCTGCTAATAATTTCAACGGCTGCATTCAGCGTTACAGTTCATCTTCATAACAGACTCATCACCGGAATAAAAAGATTTCATACTTATCTGAACATCATAAATGAAAACATCTCGAGAATGAAACTCAGCTGGGACGGAATACCCGAACCTCCTGCAAACAAATCACCGGATGATATTTCAACAGGCAAAGATCTTGACTTAACAGGAAACAGATCCCTGCATCAATTAACGGATGTATCTGTTTCGGAGGAAGGAAGTCTTTTTCTGAGAAACAGACTGACTAATCTGATCCCGGATTATAGATTCATAAAGGAAAGTCAGAAGATAATCGGTGAATTAAAAAATCAGACTGCATTCCGCGAAAGGTTTCTGCTTAAAGCGCGACTGATTTCAAAGAAGCATCTTCAGTGCGGAAGAATTACAAACTGGATTGAAAATACTGCCGATGAAAATTTACCCGGTTTTATACTGCCGCTTTCGTTTGCCTTAACGGTAATCTATGTAACATTGTTTATTCTTTCTGTTACCGGAATATCGCCTTCCGTATGGCTTCCTTTTTTAATGCTTTATTTTTTAATCTATCTTTCGGTAAGTAAAAAATCTGGCAGGATTATCAGCGAATGTTCGGATCTCGAAAATCATATCAGGAAATTTTCAATACTCATTTACACAATCAGCGGATTTAAATTCAGGAACAGCCCGGCATTAAACAGCTTTCTAGTGAATTCATTCGGGGACAAGTCCGGAGACAGAGATTTATACAAAGCTGCCGAAGAGCTCAGAAGTCTTGAGAAAATCACATCGGCGCTGCTTCTCAGAGAAAATCCGGTGTTGAGAATTCTGTTGAATGTTTTATTTCCTTATGACATTTACTTCTGCAGAAAACTTGTCCGTCTGAAATCCCGTCTCGTAAAAGAAATTCCTGTATGGCTTGAAAGATTCAACGAACTTGAGAGTTACATTTCACTTTCCGGATTTGCATATCTTAATCCGGATTACACATTCCCGGAAGTTGCGGAAACCGGCAAAAGCTCATTTGAAGCCGTAAAGCTCGGACATCCGCTCATAAAAAGAGAAGAGAAAATCTGCAATGATATTGCATTCAGAAAAGAAAATGAGATACTGATT
>JAEUSI010000227.1 GCA_016788375.1 Ignavibacteria bacterium
TTTTTAATTTGGAATCTTTGATTGATTATTGGATTCTTCACTTCACTAGTTGCACTCGTTCGTTCAGAATGACAAAAAGCATCCTTTGTCATCCTGAGCAAAGCGAAGGATCAAATCATCCTTATTTTACTTTAACTGTAAACTGACTTGTTTAGATTCTTCACTTCACTCGCTTCGCTCACTCGTTCAGAATGACAAAATAAATGTTTGTCATTCTTTTTTCTTTGTCATCCTGAGCCCTGCTCTTTGGGCGAAGGATCCAATCAGCCTTTTTAATTTGGAATCTTTGATTGATTATTGGATTCTTAACTTCACTAGTTGCACTCGTTCGTTCAGAATGACAAAAAGCATCCTTTGTCATCCTGAGCAAAGCGAAGGATCAAATCATCCTTATTTTACTTTAACTGTAAACTGACTTGTTTAGATTCTTCACTTCACTCGCTTCGCTCACTCGTTCAGAATGACAAAATAAATGTTTGTCATTCTTTTTTCTTTGTCATCCTGAGCCTTGCTCTTTGGGCGAAGGATCCAATCAGCCTTTTTAATTTGGAATCTTTGATTGATTATTGGATTCTTCACTTCACTAGTTGCACTCGTTCGTTCAGAATGACAAAATGTTAAATTCCTTTTATTTTCTCTCTCAGCTCATTCTTTATATCCCTTATATCTTCCGCAATCTCAATAAAACCCCACTCATCCATTTCATAAACATCTTTCACTCCGTTCACAGCCGGGAGCCATCTGTTCTCAAGATACCACTTCTTATCGCCTTTATCTCTTTCCATTCCGGTAATTTCAATAATAAGATTAATCATTTTTCCGTCTTTTTTTTTGCATCTTGCAATAAAATCCGGATAATAATCTTTGTTTTCCTTACCGTTCAGTATATAAGGTATCGTAAATTCCAGGAATGAATTCTTTACATATGAAATTACTTCAGGCATTTCTTCAAGTGTTTTTGCAGCTATCTGCTCCCAGCTTTCCGTATCGGCAACGACATAGTTTACATGACTCTTTGTAGTTTTATATACATTCTTTAAAGTTGAACCGTTTACATATCTGGTTGATCCGAATTTATTGTAATAGTTCAGTACAGGCAGTATTTTATCTGTTTTTTTCTGATCTGCATTTATTCCTTTCATAATGCTTTCAGTCACGGATAATGGATCTGTAAAGAAAAGCATATTCTTAAATGCATCTCCGATTAATTTCACTTTGGTATCAAGCCAGATTTTCACGATGTTTTTGAGCGAATTGAATCTATGAATCTGAATATTACCGTCATTATCTTTGTATTTTAAACTTAGTAAATACTTAGTAATCAGAAATATCAGTTCCTGTTCTCTTTTTAATCTGATTTCATCAAGAGTGAGTTTCTCTTTTAACGGTGAAAATGCATTCGCAAGATATGTTTCGACAGGAATTTTAGAGCCGTCAATTTCAAAATTTTTAACCCCTGAAAAATCAGCTGTAATTTCTTGTTCAATTGATTCAATTCTGTATCCTGTTACATTGGGAAATTTAATTTCATACTTTTCTTCTCTTTCCTCAAGAGCATAAATATATGTTCTTTCTTTCGGAGGCGCAGGAGTTACATTTCCGCCCTTAAAAAACTTAAACGGAACACCTATTATCACTGCATATTCCGGAGAAAACTTACCGTCTTTCCCGATTTCATAATTTGTTCTCCGCAAGGCTCTTCCTGCTACCTGCTCGCATAAAAGCTGTGATCCGAATGCTCTTATTCCCATAATATGTGTTACTGTATTCGCATCCCATCCTTCGGTAAGCATTGAAACCGAGACAACACATCTTATATGTTCGCCGAGCATTCCCGGCTTACCGACAGTATTGACTACTTCCCTTAGAATTTCTGCTTCCGTAATATTTTCTACTGATTTTTCAGGATGTAGCTTTCTGTATTCGGATTTGAATTTATCAATTTCAGGTTCGAAGATTTTTTTAAATGAATCATTTATCTGATTTGAATTTTCTATAGCATCAGAGTCAATCAGCAATGACGGAGGTTTTGATTTTGGTTTCTGTATATCTTTTGTATAGTTGTCAAATAATTCAAAATGACCGTTTACAATTTCAATTCTGCCGTCGGGAAATTCTTTTTCATATCCTGCAACATATTTAAAAACTTCCGAGGATAAGCTTGTATTGTTGCATACAATAATCAATACCGGCAAATAATCCGTCAGCTTTCCTATTTTTCCGGATTCTGTATTATAATTTGAATATAGCTGATATAATGCGTTTTTAATTAACTCGGGAAGCTGAGGATCACCCGATAATTCTTCTCCGGATTTTTTTAAACCCCTTTTTCCCTTTCTTGGTAAATCATCCTTCACATGTTCATATATATTTCTCAATACAGGCTCTTCAAGATTTTGAGCTGTATCTGATTCCGGTAATAAAGGAATTTTTACTATCCCGGATTCTATTGCTTCTATTAAACCGAAGTCTGTAACTGTCCATGGAAACAGTGAATATGGTTCATATCCGGAACCGCTCAAATAATAGGGTGTAGCAGATAAATCATATACGCTTTTAATTTTAAATCTTTGTGAAATTTCTGCAATTCCGTTTATCCATATAGAGGCTCTCTGGTTTTCTTCTCCGATATTTTCATCTTCTTCGGCTTTTTTCTCTTTCTTCTGAGGTTTAGGCAAGTAACAATGATGAGCTTCATCATTTAACACAAGAAGTCTCGAATCAGGTTTAAAATTTTTCAGAATTCTTTTAATCAGAAGATTATAATCCTCTTTGGAATTATTTTT
>JAEUSI010000228.1 GCA_016788375.1 Ignavibacteria bacterium
AATGAATTTTATAATGCAAAATGGAGGTTCAATTTCAGATTTGTCATTTTTACAGAGGTTCCCGGTGAAGTTTGTTTATGCAAAAGCAGCATTTTATGAAAAAAGAGACATAATCTGAAGATAATGTCTCTTTTAAAAATTTTAAAATCTTTATTAAGTAAAGTTTTTAGCTGATTACATGGCTTTAAACATCAATTTCGGAATAAATTATAACGGATATAAAGAAGTTTTAATTATTTATCTGTACCGTTATCTTCATTCCGGTTAAACTGATTATTCTGATTATTCTGATTATCCGGTTTATTCTGTTTGTTCCTGTTTCCGCGTTTTCTTAACTGCTGTTTCAGTTCTCTGTTAAAATTTTTCTTTATAACAAATGTTTTTGCAATTTGCTGCGGAGTAAGAAATGTCTTAAGGTTTCTGTAAAAATTCTGCCTTAATTCGATAAGCTGCGTATCAATGCCGCTTAACTTATCCAGCTTAGTTTCTATATCGGCTGCTGAAGGATCCAGTTCGATTGATTCCATAACTCCCTTCCTTTCTTTTGCAAGGGATTTTACGGATTTATTATTTTCCTTAAATGCATTCATCAGTTTATCCGCATCAGCATCGCTTATTTGAAGATTGGTAATAAGTTTCTGCTTCATTACAGAATCTATTTCATTTCTGAATTTCTTGCGGTTGTCTCCGTTCTGCGCATTGCACATTTCCGTAAAAAGAAACAGAACAAGTATCAGATAACAGGCGATAGTTTTCATTATTATTTTAATTTAAATTTTAGATTCTTTAAGGGTCTCAAGTATTTCTTTCTGATCCTGTGGTGATAGTTCCATAAACTCATTCTCAAGATTTCCGTCGTCAAATATTTCATCATCAATTATTTCGTCTATATTTTCATCATCAGTAAGTTCGGAATTTATATCATCATCTGCATTATCATTATCTTCAATATTATCCGCAAGTAAACTTCCCGTAAAATCAGGCTCAGATATACTTTCCGTTTTCAGTTCAGTTTCTTCAGTTTCTGTTTTTTTATTTTCAAAATTACTTTCAGTTTTTATTTTTCTCTGCTTAACTGCATTTCTTCCCCTGATATACTTAACTTCTGTTTTGTTTTCCGGGATTACTTCCGGAATATTTTTATCAAAATTACCGTCTCTGCTGATTTCAGCAGGTGCATTATTCTTTTCTGCAGGCTGAATAGTTTCAGGGATTGTATTCACTGCAATTTTATTGTCATTGTTATCCGGTTTAGCAATCAGGAATACAATTACTAAAACCGCCGGAATCAGCGGTATAAGCAGTTTCCTGCTGAATATATATTTCTCAAAGAAATTCAATTCCTTTTCTTTTCTTTGACCGGTTTTTTCATTTATTCTTGCCGAAAGACTGTTAAAATAAAAATCGGGCGGTTTTTCAAGATCTGCATTATCAAGAAAATTAAATGTTGATTTTAATTCAGAAGCTTCTTTACTAAACTCAGGGTCTGAAGAAATCATTTTCTCAATTTCTTCCGAAAGATCTTTGTCTTTGATCCTTCCCGAAATATAATCCGGAAGACTGAATCTCAGTTCATCCGCGCTGTATTTGTTTTTCATAACAGTAATAATTTAATTTTGCCCGAGCAGTTCGGACATTTTGCTGCTTTTAAGAAATTTCCGGATATTCTTCAGCGCATGAAAATAATTTGCTTTCATACCGCCGGTTGATTTATTCAGTATTCCTGAAATTTCATCATAGCTGAGATTATCATAATAACGCATGTTAAACACCGCCCTTTGCTGTGCGGGAAGAGATTCAATTGCTTCCTCGAGCAGTCTGGATTTTTCTTTAGAATCTATGCTCTCATCGGCTCTCATGTCGGAGGATTCAATTTCACGTGATTCCGCATCCACCGTCTTCGACGCCGTTTTCTTATTTCTGTTTAAATGATTAAGCGAATAATTCACTGCTATTCTGTATAAGTAAGTAAAAAACTTTGATTCGCCTCTGAATTCACTCAGAGAATTAAAGATTTTAATAAATACTTCCTGAGTTAAGTCGTCTGCATCATCATGATTCAGAACCATTCTTCTGATGGTATAATAAATCCTTTCCTGGTATTTCCTGACAAGAATATTAAATGCAGCATGATTACCCTTTAAAAATGATTCAATCAGTTCGGAATCATCGCTTTTTATATTTAAATTTTCTTCGTACAAATAAGCAGACAATTGGTATTATATTTAAACATAAAACATATTCAGATGAAGTATATTCGCAACGTATCGGTTTTTTTATACATTAGTATGACAAATTTTACAGTAATAGGTTTAACCGTTTGAAAGTGATTTGAAAAAATCCCTTAGTATTACGGGTTTTCAAAAGTCAGTCTGAAAGTTTTCCATTCCGAAAGCTCTTTTGCTCCGTATTTCTCATAAAAATTAATTGCATTTACATTCCAGTCAAGCACAACCCATTCCATTCTTCCGCATTTGTTTTTCAGAGCAATATCCCTCAGTTTATCCATAAACATCTTTCCGATGCCTTTACTTCTGTACTTTTCAGAGATAAAAATATCTTCAAGATAAAGAGTTCTTCTTGCAACAAACGATGAGTAAGTAAAAAAGTAAAAAGCATATCCTGCTGTACCGGATTCAGTTTCCGCGAGCAGAACTTTAAACGGAGGATTCTTTGAAAAAGCATGTCTGATAAGTCTCTTTCTGCCTTTTTTCCCCGGAGGTGTAAGCTTTTCAAAATCCGCGAGTTCAAGAATAAGCTTTGTAATTGTCTTCGAATC
>JAEUSI010000229.1 GCA_016788375.1 Ignavibacteria bacterium
TTTTATGGGTTAAAAGAATATTGTATTAATAGATTGAAAGACTTTTCAATATGCAATCTCTCATACTTAATTTCTATTTGATATTTTACTTTTTTCAATTTAAAATAAGCATGGAATATATTCAATGTTAATTAGCTTTTTCTTGATTTGAATCGTAAAAAAAGCAGGAATTTCTTAAAGAGACTTAATTCAAAATTTTTCAGAAATTGAAGAATTAGTTACCTTTAATAAAAACACTCAGATTAACAAGTCATATTTCTTTTAAAGGGAAAGTCATCTAACAATACCCCACCCTTTCACCCTGAACAATTCCGCATCAGTACAGAAGTTCCTGATAATGTTAAGTTTTCTTTGATTTTTTCGTTCTTTCCTGCGGTTTTCATGACTTTTTACGGGATTTTGGAGGGATATTACTGATTTCATTGTATATGGGAATTTTCAGGTTTATTTATACATTAATGTTTGCAGCCTCTCTGAATTACAGCTGATACTGATATTTCCTGTGACATTTTTTTCAGTTTATTCTGTATCAGTGCATTTTGCAACTCTATCATTATGTTTTGCATCTCTGTCAGTCTCCGTTGCAACTCATTCAGTCTGTTTTGCATCTCTGTCAGTCTTCGTTGCAACTCATTCAGTCTGTTTTGCATCTCTGTCAGTCTTCGTTGCAACTCATACAGTCTGTTTTGCATTTCATTCATTCTTCTTTGCAACACTTTCATTCTTCATTGCAACGTTTTCAGTCTTCTTTGCAACGCTTTCAGTCTTCTTTGCAAGGATGTTTTTCTCCATCGTAACACTGTCATTATCTTTTGTAACGCTGTCATTCTACGTTGTAATGCTGTCATTCTACATTGTAATGCTGTCATTCTACATTGTAACGTCATTCAGTGAAAATTGCTTCACATCGTGAACGCATTGTAACGCATTCTGATCACATTGTATCGCATTCAGATAAAATTTTAACCCATTCACCACTCATTGCTGCATATTTTCTGCGCTTTATTTCATATTCCCGAGACTTTAATTCATATACCGGACACTTTGTTTCATATTCCGGACACATTGTTTCATATTCCCGATACTTTGATTCATATTCCCGATACTTTGATTCTTATTGCCGACACTTTGATTTATTTTCTAATAACTTTGATTCATATTTTATCCACTTTGCAGCACATTCTCAACGCTATGATTCATTTTCTCAATGCTTCTTTACACTTTATCTAAGTTTTGTAATACTTTCACGCCGTTTTGCCGTGAATTCACTGATTATTGTCTCAGATTCCTGTCACTTTGCATAATTTCCTTTCTTCTTTGCTGCGGATTTTACTGTCTTTGTGAAATTTTTACATTCTCTGCCGCAGTGCTTAGTCCTGATATTTTTATTAACTTCTGTCAGTATATGATTTCCGTTTTTTTATCTCATGTTATTATCACCTGCGCAGTGAATAAGTTATTTTTAATTTACTGTCTCGAAAATATTTCATTTACGGCTAATACGATATCCTTTATCAGTTCACCCGATACCTCAACCCTCACGCTGTTTATTTTCCCCGTGAATGTAAACGGAGGTCTGTATTTTTTACTGACTGAATCCGCATAATCATATCCGCAGCTCAGTCCTTCTATTCCGAATGTGAAAGGAACCGTATGCGGCAGTTTCATTTTACCTGCAGTCTTTCCGTTTATTACAAGCTTTGCCCTGCCCGGCGCTCCCCTGCCTTCTTTCATATCCGGCAGTCCGGTCGGCATGAAATGAAATTCTGCACTGACTTTCCCGGCAGGCATGTCAGTATCAGAAACGAGTTCGAACTCTTCTATCCCGAGGTAATTGTGCACATAATGAAGCCGGTTTTCCTGTACAAACAATGTATATCCTCCCGCTACTCCTCCGTGAGCAATGATTACGCCTTCCGCACCGCCTTCAGGAATTTCGAGTTCGGCTGTGATTGTATGCGGTCTGTTGTAAACTGCCGGCGTGCCGGCTAAGGGTACAACAGATAATCCCGGATAAAATGTGTTGTCTGTCTTCAGCTTCTCCGAAAGTTTCGGACGGGCTGCCTTAAACCGCATCAGCATGCTTCCGTCAAGCGGGAGTACGTTGTATTTTTCCGCTTCAGTCCACCAGAGCGAAATAAGCTCTTTCAGTTTATCCGGATTTTCAGCCGCCAGGTTTTTTGTCTCGGCAGGATCATTTTTTATATTATAAAGCTCCCAGCATTTTGCGTCAAGCTCTGCAAGTATTTCCGGCGTGATCTCGTCTCCCGCTTTATGCCCGCGCGCTTTTCCTTCAATATAATCAGGACCTGGCCAGCCGCAGACTGCGCGCCATCCGTCGTGATCAATAGCCCTGCAGCCGAACATTTCATAATACTGCGTTATATGCTTTGATGGAACATCCTGATTATTAATTGTTTCCGCAAATGAAACTCCCTGCACCGGAGACTGTATTACGCCTTTTATCATTTCCGGCGGATGAATGTTCAGCAGTTCAAGCACTGTCGGCATTAAATCTATGCTGTGCGCATACTGTTTTCTAAGCTGACCTCCTGATTTTATTCCGGCAGGCCAGTGAATAATCATATTATCAGTGCATCCACCCCTGTAAACTTCTCTTTTCCATCTTCTGAACGGTGTGTTTCCTGCCCATGCCCATCCCCACGGATAATGATTGTAAGATGCTGTTCCTCCGAGCTCATTTATTCGCGGCAGCATCTCTTCAGTTGTCTGTGAAAGATTGTTGAATGCAGTCATTTCATTGAATGCGCCTGCA
>JAEUSI010000022.1 GCA_016788375.1 Ignavibacteria bacterium
TAACTCCGGGAATGTATTTGTAACCGGCGGAAGTATGGATAACTTAAATAATATTGATTATGTAACCTTAAAATATAATTCATCCGGAATTCAGCAATGGGTTCAGAGATACAACGGAACAGGCAACGGAATTGACTGGGCGAATTCCGTTGCAGTAGATAATTCGGGAAACTGTTTTGTTACCGGATCGAGTACGGGAAGCGGAACAGACAGGGACATTGCAACGGTAAAATACAGCAGTTCGGGAACAATGGAATGGGTCAGAAGATTTAACGGTCCGGTTAATTCATATGACGGCGCAAATGCGGTAGTGACTGATATAAACGGAAATGTTTATGTCGCCGGAGGCGGAATCGGCGCTGAGGCAAGCACTGATTTTGTATTATTAAAATATTCTAATTCGGGAAATCTTCAGTGGGAAAAAAGATTTAACGGAATCAGAAACAGCGCTGATGTTGCGAATTCAATCGCTGCTGACGATGCAGGAAATATTTATATTACCGGAAAAAGCTATTACTACGCTATAGATTATCTTACAAATAAATACAATTCTTCGGGGGATTTATTATGGAGCAGATCTTATAACGGAGGGGGATTTAAAGATGATATAGCGAATTCAATTTCTTTAGATCCTTCGGGTAATGTTATTGTTACGGGTAAAAGCGAAAGTCCCGGTTCGGGTTTTGATTTTGCCACAATAAAGTATAATTCTTCCGGAGATGAGCTCTGGGTGCAAAGATACAACGGCACAGGGAACGGCGCTGACATTGCAAATTCGGTTAAAACCGATCAAAACGGAAATGTATATGTTACCGGTAAAAGCATGAACGGATTGTATAATGATTTCACAACCATTAAATATAATTCGGGAGGCATACAGCAGTGGATTCAGAAATACAACGGACAGTTTAACAATGATGACTATGCTTCATCATTAAGCCTGGATAATTCCGGAAATGTTTTTGTAACGGGAAGAAGCAAAGGGACGGGAAATACCTACGATTTTTTATCCGTGAAGTATGTTAACGGCAGTGCGCCTGTTCTGCAGGCTTCAATATCACTTTCCGCTGTAAATATAAATCCCGGGGGAAGTCTGAATATAACGGGAATAAATTTCAGAAATAACACTCAGGTTAAAGTCTCGGTAATTAATTCCAATTCTGAAATTGTATCGGTTCAGATAAGAACTACAGACGCTTCAGGAAGTTTTAATGCTGTATTTTTCTCCGGCATGAATTCTGCAACAGGCATGTATACTGTATCAGTTTATGACATTTTCACTTATCAGTTCGCTCCGTATAAATATTTTGATATCAGCAGTCCTGTAGAATCATTTGATATGAAATTCATTTATCCGTCTTCAGATTCAGTCGGCAAAGAAATTACTATAATGTGGGAAGATAAAATGTATAAAGATTTCTTTTATCCTGAAAATGTAAATAAAAGACAATATAAATATAAAGTAAATTACACATTAAACGGCGGCGCAACATGGTCTGCGGATTATTTTCTTGAAGGCTATGATTATATAAACAAAATCAGAAACTTTTATCTGAACATAAGTCTGCCGGGTTCAGACGAAATTTCCACCGGAACATTTATTAAGTTCAGGGTGAAAGATGATTTAAATCCCTTAAGAACAGATTGCATGTCTGCTGTTTTGCCGGTAAAGTCAGAGGTGCTCCTTAATACAGTTATTTCTCTTGAATGGGATTATAATAATACCGTGCAAAGGTTCATACCCGTCGATCCCGTCGGAGTCTGCGCAGACGGAGTCAGCAGAATATTCATAAAAGTATCGCATCATTTGAGTTCTCCGGATATTTTAAGCGCTACCGTAAAACTGTCGGATGAATTAAGCAGTACAGATACAAGAACTCTCGGGAAAGTCAAGAAAGCGACAGGAAATAATCTGACATACAGCAGCGAAGCTGATAATGCAAACTCTGTTCAGGCGACAGGCAATAATCCGGATGAATGCTGGTTCTGGTATGTTTCACCGGATGATTTTGTCAGGAACAGTTCTGATGAAAGCAAAAGCGACCGGGTTGTAAAGGTAACCGTTAATATCAATTATGCCGGAGGATTTTCCGAAACAGGAACCGTGAATTTATCCGTTGCAAGAACACCTATAATGCTTGTTCACGGTATTGGTTCGGATGAAAGAATCTGGGAGAATCTGACAGATTATCTTCAGATTAAAAACAAATACAGATTTGGTTCCCGGCTTAATCTCCAGACAAACAAATCATTTGAATTTAATGCGGCAGTGCTGCTGAAAGGCAACACGGAATATTGCTTCACATCTGTTGCCGACAATAAAAACAGTTTTGATCATGCTCTGAACACAGCATGGATAAGCGGATATGCAGCCAATCAGGTATCTTATGTCTGCCACAGCATGGGCGGAGATATTGCAAGAGCCTGTTTCGAGTTCCAGGCTTATAAATGCGAACTTAACTACGGCAAAGGTTATATCAACCGTCTGATTACAATAGATACACCGCATAACGGATCCCCGCTGGCGGATTTTTTTACTGTTATACCATACTTAGTAAATGCTTCAGGTAACATACTTTCAGAATTAATTAAAGGTGTAGTTCTTGCAAGTCAGCTGACAGCAAATTCTTTAATTAAAAGTTCATATAAACTGAATATCATCGGTCAGATGGAAAGTACAGATGCTCTGAGAAATTTACAGAGCAACTCCGGCGGAAGAAAATTAAATTTAACGAGAGTTCCGTCACTGCTGATAGCAGGAGATTTTATTCCTGGTCCGACGAATAACATCAACGACATTGCATGGAATCAGTTTAACTCAAATGAAATACTGGAGTTAATCGATTACTTGGATAAAGTCATTAATTTTCTTTACAGATATTACAAAACTGATTATTTCCTGACAGGAGATTTAAATTCAATTACCGATACATACAGAATTACAAACACAAGGGAAAGAGTGTTTAAGCTGTTAAATTTTATATACAGGAAATTATTCGGAGTACAGGATTTTCTGACAAACGGAGACTTAGTAGTGCCTTTAAAAAGCCAGCTTGCAAATCCAGGTTACAGCAGAATCCATGTTTTTGACAATTACAATAATTCAGGTTCAATGGGAGCCGGACATACATTTGTAAACGAATGCTATAAGGACAGAAATATTCTTGATACAGTAATGAAATATCTGAATCTGCCCGTAAACAATCCGAACTTTCAGACGGAAATTCCTGCAACCCCGGTTAACGGAGATAATTTCATCCCGGGTAATTATTCACCGGAATATTTAAATCTTTCCGATACATTAAATCATATTACAATAAATTCACCTGCAGAAAATACTGAAATACAGACAGGCGACGAGCTGAATTTTAATTTTACTCTTGATGATACAGCAAATCTAAAATATGTAAGTGTTTCTTTTCAGGGCGAAAACTATACTGACACAAACAAATCCTTCAATTATAATTTCAATATTCTTGTAAACGGAAATAAGCTGGATACATCAGTACTGGAAGCAACGGCATATTACATAAACGGATCAGATGTAAATTTTTCGACAGAATACATAAAGCTGTTTGTAAAAACAGAATTGCCTGTTACTGATTTTGATGTAAATGATGATGTAGTAAATCTGATTAAAGACCAGCAGTTTTATCCGGATTACAGAATCATATTTTCTGATTTTATTTACCGGAATCCTACCGGAAAAATAAACGCAATGATTCAGAATCCGTCAGTGATCAGTTTCAGTAATTCGGATAAATCATTTACGGCTGTTTCGGAAGGGGAGACATTTGCAGTATTAAACTGCGGGGGCAAATATGATACGCTGTATTTTTCTGTCGGAGGAGAATTAAACCTGCCTGCGGTTACAACATTAATCTCACCGGCGGAATCGGGATATTTGTCAAAATACGAATCAACATTCAGATGGAATAATGCTGATTTTGCTTCTGCGTATAACATTGAGATTGCCGAAGATGCAGATTTTCAGAATATAGTTTATCAGAACACTAATGTTACGGGAAATAACATAAAATTAAATGATTTAAGCGAATTATCAGACTCGGCAAAATATTACTGGAGAGTAAGAGGGAAAAATGCAGTCAGTTTCGGAGACTGGTCGGAAACACGTTCCTTTTATGCGCTGGCTTTAAGAAAGACAGTCCTGTATTTAAATGTAATACCGGAAGGATTATATAATGTGACAACAGAAATATTGAATAAGAAGGATACAGTAAGATTATATCTGGCGAATATAAATTTCCCTTATAATATTATTGATTCATCATTTTCAATAATAGATTCCGTTTCATTCATGTGCAGGATAAAATTAGATTTCCTGCGGTCGGGAAAATATTACATAAAAGTCAGGCACAGAAATTCAATAGAAACATGGAGTAAATTTGAAGGGGAAGTTTTTAACAACGGATATACAACAGAATATAATTTTACCGGCAGTTCAGAAAACGCATACGGCAATAACATGAAACAGATAGACGTTTCGCCTTTAAGATTTGCGATATACAGCGGTGATGTGAATCAGGACGGCGCAATAGATGCAGCGGATCTGAGTGAAATTGAAAACGATGCCGCGAATTCTTCAAGCGGATATATCCGCACGGATCTGACCGGAGATGATTTCGTAGATGCAAATGATCTGAGCATAGCGGAAAACAATACAGCTGCGGGGATTTATGCTGTGACGCCTTAAATGGAGTTAGGGATTACGAATCGCGAATTAGGAATTACGAGTTTCAAGTTACGAATTAAGAATTGGAATTTGGGGTAATAAAATCAAATGCAGATTAATAATTAATGACAAAGTCTGTGTTTTGATTTTTTGCTTAAAGGAGGCTGGTGTGAATTTATTAAGATCATAAAATCAGCATGACAGAGGAAATTCCGGCATTCCGGAAAACTTAAAAAACATTTAAATAAATATTGAATCAATTAATCAGTTTTCATAGATTGCGCTGTATACAATTTCGCCTGGCAAGCAGGCTGTATTTTTTCATAAACCAAAACTAATCAAAGGAGAAAAAAATGAAAAACTCTTTACTTGCTTTAGTTCTTGTTTCAGTATTTGCTTTATTTGCAACAGTAAAAAGCGGTTCAGCGAACAGCGATGATCCGAGAAACGCAAGATTTAACCCGGATAATTCAGTTCAGATATCCGGTACTTCAGCAACAGACGACAACGGAAACAATACCACTTCTACATTTACACCCTATTACACAGACAATTTTGATCTTGCAAATGATATTACAGGACTCACATCCAGAGGGTATCTTGTTTATTACAGAGGGGCAGGTCCACAGGGTATTGCGCCAATATGGTTTCAGGGAAATAATACGGTGTTCAATGCATTCAACGGCGCAGACACCAGTTATGTAGGTTCAAACTTTAATTCTGTAACCGGCGCAAATGACATTGACAACTGGTTAGTGCTGCCTGCTTTGAATGTATTAGCAGGTGATGAAATCAGTTTCAGATGCAGATCAGTTCTAAATAATCCGTTCCCGGATTCTTTAAGAGTAATGTACAATGCATCAGGCGGTTCGACACCAGAAGCTGCAGGATGGGTTGAGCTCGGAAGATTTCTTGCTGCCGATGACGGCACATGGCATCTGAAAGCATATACAGTTGCATCCAGCGGATTAACGGGAAGATTTGCAATCAGATACTGTGTAGTTGACGGCGGACCTTTCGGCGACAACAGCAACTATATCGGAATTGATGCTCTGAATGTAAGCACTGATGTTCCTCTGCCGGTTGAATTATCAAGCTTCGTTTCAACCGTTTCAAACAACAATGTTACATTAAAATGGACAACAGCTTCAGAGCTGAACAATACAGGTTTTGATATAGAAAGAAGCGTAAACGGAACATGGACAAAAATCGGATATGCAGCAGGTAACGGAACGTCAACAGTTTCAAACAGCTATTCATTTACTGACAGAAATTTAGCTTCAGGAAGTTACAGCTACAGATTAAAACAGATAGATTTCAACGGAAACTTTGAGTATTTCAATTTAAGCAGTGAAGTTAACATCGGAATTCCTGCTCAGTTTGAATTATCACAGAATTATCCGAATCCTTTTAATCCTTCGACAACAATAAACTATAATCTTCCGAAGGACGGAAAAGTAAGTATAAGAGTTTTTGATATGTCAGGTAAAGAAGTTGCAGTGCTTGTGAACGAAGCAAAGACTGCGGGATATTATTCGATAAACTTCAATGCTTCAGCTTTATCAAGCGGAGTTTATTATTATTCAATCAACGCGGATAATTTTACTTCGACAAAGAAAATGATGCTGGTAAAATAAAGATCAGATTATTTTATAATATTAAATCCCTGCCTGTTAATTCCGGCAGGGATTTTTTTTCGGAAAAAAACATCTGCTGAATTTCAATGCTGCATTAAAAAGTTCTGTTAATGGTTAAAGTAAAAGAGTTTAAAGTCTGATGAGTGCTTGTCCTGCCGATTAAATCTCCTGTAGTTGCAACAATTCCCTGGGAATGTGAAAAAGGCGCAATAAAATTATTTGTCTGAGTTCCTGTCCGGCAGAATGTATAGCTTAAATCCAGAAACCAGGATGGATTAAAAAAGTAAGTTCCTCCGGCAGTTAAAGCATATCCTATTGTCCAGTCTTCAGCCGAGAAACTAATCGGAGCTCCGGAGATATTAACTTCCTTTTCACCGATGAATGCATAACCGACAACGTTGTTGATTTTTTCTTCAGTCTGAGTCAGAGACGGTCCGCCGCCGAGATAAAAGAAAGCTTTTTTTGTTGATATTCCGAAATACGGAGTCAGAGTCATCTGGCTGAAAACGCTGTATTCGAATGACTGTACGACAGCATCTCCGGTAAAAGTGGTTTTACCGACGGAACCGTACTGCGGGATATGAATTTCCGAGCTTGTCGATGTCGAATTTACATAACTGTATGTATATTTTGCGCCCCAAAGCCATTTGCTTTTATTAAAGCGGCTGAAATATCCTAACTGTGCAGACGGCGCAAATATGTTTTCGGTAGAAGCAGGAAATTCATAAGGACCTCCTGCGCTTCCGGAAGAAACTAATTTACCGTTGAAATACACATCAGAAAGTCCGAGTGTATTTGCATCTGCAGCATTAAAATTAATGATGTTAAAGTTAACTCCCAAACCGCCGTAGAAAGCATTATCCGGAACTGTCTGAGCTGATGATGTTACTGAAAAGCATAATGCTGCCAACAGAAGAAGTGATTTTTTCATAAGATGTTTTTTTTAAAATTAAAACATAATATAACTTTACTGGTTATTTATTTCAACTATTGTAAGGTTTTAATATAATCCTGTGCATTACATCCGTCCACTTTGGAGGTGTCTATAAACTAATAAAAGCTTTTACCACGAAGTCACGAAGGCACAAAGATCACTATTTAAAAACTTTTTCCTTTGTGACCCGGTGGCTTAGCGGTAAAAATGTATTTATTAAGACACTCTCGAAAATGGGAAGGTTTGGGAGGGTTTTGTCAGGATTTGTTATGTTTCCAATGGAAAATAAATTAAAAATTTTATTAATAAAAAACCTGAAATCGTTTTGGACTGAACTGGTTTCAGAAAAAGTTTACAGAAAATTTTTATATAGAAAATAGAATCCGCAATATCTAATTTGTTCAAAACCAGAATATGAGCAGTGAAAACAAATATGACCTGAGTGAAATTTTAATGAATAACGGAATCAGAAGATTTCATGTTATGTCAAAGCCGGGCAGTTCTGTGTGCAACATCGGATGTACATACTGTTATTATCTTGAAAAGGAACATCTGCCGGGCGGACCGGGGAGAGGCAAAATGTCTGATGAAGTGCTGGAAAGTTTTATAAGAGAATATATAGAAGGAGTGAATGCTAATGAAATTGTGTTTTCATGGCAGGGCGGCGAGCCGACCATGCTTGGTCTGGATTATTACAAAAACATAGTAGAACTTCAGAAAAAGTATTCGAGACCCGGGCTTAAGGTATCAAATGATCTTCAGACTAACGGAATATTACTGGATGACAGCTGGTGTGAATTCCTGAAGAAAAACGACTGGCTGGTCGGAATCAGCATAGACGGACCGAAAGATCTTCACAACGCATACCGAATTACAAAAAACGGAAAGCCGACATTTGACATGGTGATGAACGGCATAAAGCTTTTAAAAAAGCATAAAGTTGCTTTCAATACACTTACCTGTGTAAACCGCATTAATGCAAAGCGTCCGCTGGATGTTTACCGTTTTTTAAGAAGGGAAATCGGCTCGACTTATCTGCAGTTCATTCCGATAGTAGAATACAAGGGATTTGAAACGACAGCTCCGCATACATGGAATCCGGAATTTCTTCCGAAAGCCGGGACACCTGAATCAAAGCCGGGGCATCCTGATTCAATAGTCACAGACTGGAGCGTTGATCCGGATGATTACGGATATTTCCTTTCGAAAGTATTCGACGAATGGCTGAGCCGTGATTACGGAAAAGTTCTGGTCAATCATATTGAAACGCTGGTAGCGCAGCATCTCGGAATGCCTTCTCAGATTTGCATTTACAGTGAGTTCTGCGGCAAAGGACTTGTGGTTGAAAATGAAGGCAGCGTTTATTCATGCGATCATTATGTTTATCCCGAATACAGGCTCGGTAATGTGCTTCATAACAATCTTTCAAAGATGGTGTTTTCACAGACTCAGGTAAAGTTCGGCTATGATAAAGCCGACCTTCTTCCGGAATACTGCAGAAAGTGTGAGTTCCTCTCTGACTGCTGGGGCGAATGTCCGAAGAACAGAATCATAAAAACAGAGGACGGTGAACCCGGCTTGAATTATCTCTGCTCCGGACTTAAAAAATATTTCAGTCATGCGCTTCCTGAAATTGAAAAAATAGCAGCGAGAATCCGTGAAGAAAGCAAACATCCCGCACCGAGAATTAAAACCAGATGATCAGATCCTGTCTTTAAATATACATCTAAATAAGCCACAGTAAATTTTCACTTTCCCAAGCCGGAGAGACTTTGTGAGAACGAAATTAAGGTAATAACCTCGAAGACTCAAAGCCTCAAAGATTCTAATTTTGAAGGATTGTAACTTAGAATCTTTGAGGCTTTGAGGTTCATCCTTTGCTTCACTCATAATTTATGTTATGTGAAAGAGAAAAATGGTATTAGTTAGTTTACAGCCTGACAGGATTATCTCAGCTATTACAGTAAATACTGTGAAAATATTTAACTATAAATTTGAATTTAATCTTGCGTTATTTGTAATACAAAATCTTATATAAATAATGGTAGAGTTAAAGAAAGTAAGCAGGTCTTTTACGGAAGGAAACACAAAACATGCCGTGCTGAAAAATTTTGATTTAAAAATTGAAAAAGGTGAAATAATAATTCTCCTCGGAAAAAGCGGTTCCGGAAAATCGACACTCCTTAATATTATCAGCGGTATAGATATACCTGATGAAGGTGAAGTTACAATTGCAGGTAAAGATATAACAAAACTTTCCGAAAAAGACAGGACACTTGTACGAAGAAATAAAATCGGATTCATATTTCAGTTCTTTAATTTAATTCCGACACTGACAGTCAGGGAAAATCTACAACTTCCGCTTGAGCTAACAAATTCAGATAATCAGGAAGAAAGAATAAATACAATTTTATCGGAGGTTGGACTTCCTGAAAGGGCGGATTCATATCCGGATAAACTGTCCGGAGGCGAGCAGCAGCGGATAGCGGTTGCACGGGCACTGATACATAATCCCGATATAATTCTGGCAGACGAGCCGACAGGAAATCTGGATTATGAAACAGGACTTCAGATAGTTGATCTGCTTGACAGAGTAGTCAAGCAGAAGGGAAAGACAATGATTATGGTCACTCACAGTAAAGATGTGATGGGTTTGGCAGACAGAGTATATTCATTAAGAGAAGGAAAACTTACAGAAACTAAAAAGGATTCCGTGATTGAATAGCCTGAACAAATCAAGCATAAGATATTTATTGAAACATCCGTGGCAGTTCGGATTGTCAGTTCTCGGAATAGCAATGGGTGTGGCAATTGTAGTATCAATAGACATCGCAAGCTACAGTTCATCAAAGGCATTCAACCTGTCCCTTGACGCAGTTGCGGGAAAGGCGACGCATCAGATCACGGGAAATTCAGACGGAATTCCGGATTCATTTTACAGAAGTTTAAGAAAAGACAAAGGTATTAGAAACATTGCTCCGGTAATTGAATCATACGTGAGCATTCAGGATTCCGGCAGAAGAGTTTTTAAACTGCTCGGAGTTGATTTTTTTGCAGAGCGACCGTTCAGGGATTATTTTTCCGAAACAGATTCTTCTGCCGGTGATGTATTCAATAAACTTTTTACAAAGCCAAATTCCATTATCCTTTCCGGAGAGAATATGAAAAAGCTGAATTTATCTCCGGGTGATTCGGTAAAGGTTCTGATAAACGGGAAAGAAAAATATCTGTATATAGCGGGATTCATAAAAGAGAATGACAACAACAGATCAGCGCTTGAAAATCTTTTTATAACTGACATTGCATCTGCACAGGAGTTAACGGAAAAGAAGAATAATATAGATTACATTGATGTAATTATTAACAATGAATCTGAAGAGAAAATTATAAACAGCCTTCTTCCGGATGGATTTGCGCTTCAGAAATCAGGCTCAAGGTCACAGACAGCGGAGCAGATGCTCGATGCATTCAACATCAATCTCACATCACTCAGTCTGCTTGCGCTGATAGTAGGATTATTCCTGATTTATAATACAATGACATTTTCCGTGATACAGAGAAGAATACTGATCGGGACATTACGTTCGATCGGCGTTACATCGGGTGAAATATCACGGCTTATATTAAAGGAATCCCTGATTATCGGAATAGCAGGCACGATAGCAGGATTCGCAGCTGCATACTTCATTTCGAAATACCTGCTTATAATAATTTCCAGGACAATTAACGACCTCTATTATGTAGTATCTGTTAGAGAGATTTACATTTCGCCGTTCATAATAATAAAGGGAATTTCGCTCGGAGTAATTGCAACACTCTTGTCAGCGCTTAAGCCGGCGAAAGAAGCATCCGGAGTTCATCCCCGTTCGGCAATGATACGTTCGGAACAGGAATCGTCAATAATTAAAAAGATACCGCGAATGACAATTGCGGGGATATTATTTATCATTGCAGGAGCGGTGACGCTGATTATTCCGTCAAAAAATATCTGGCTGAGTTATTTCGGAATACTACCCGTAATAACCGGATTTTCACTACTGACACCTTTAGTAATAATAATTGTCGAAAAGATTTTTTCACCGGTATATAAGAAGCTTTTCGGAATTACCGGAAAAATGTCTTCACGGTCAATTCTACAGAACATAAGCAGGACATATATTGCAATTGCTGCGTTATCCCTTGCAGTTGCAGCAACGGTCGGAGTGGGAACTATGGTAAGCAGTTTCAGAAGCACCGTAATTGACTGGCTTGAAACGCGGCTGAATGCCGATGTATTTATTTCAGCGCCGAGTCTTATATCGAGAAGAAATGATGCTGTACTTAATGAAGAGATCCTTGATAAAATAAAAGCGATTGAAGAAGTAAAGGATTATAATTTTTACAGGGAGGTTGAGATATTTCAGGACGGCAAAAGATATCATCTGCTTGCATCGGGGCTGAGCAAAAGGAGTTATAAGGGATTTAAATTCAAGGAAGGAAATCCTGAGGATGCATGGAAAAGTTTTGAAGAAGGCGAGATATTTGTATCCGAGCCGTTTGCTTACAGGAATGATTTATCGGTCGGTTCAAAGCTGGTTTTGAAAACAGACAAGGGGATGCGTGAATTCAGGGTAGCCGGAGTATATTACGATTATGCATCGGATCAGGGACTGATAACAATTCAGTACAGGCACTTTAAGGAATACTGGAATGCGAAGGGTTACTCAGGGATTTCAGTATTTGTAAAGGATGATAAAGCAATCGGAACCGTGAAAGACAGAATACAGTCGCTTGATACAGGCGGACAGCAGCTTGTAGTCAGAACATATAAATTCCTTCGTGACTCTTCGGTTGAAATCTTTGACCGTACGTTTTTAGTAGCAAATGTATTACAGATACTTTCGGTAATAGTTGCATTCATCGGAATACTCAGTTCGCTAATGTCGCTTCAGCTTGAACGCAAAAGAGAGCTTGGCATACTGCGGGCAAACGGATTACTGCCTTCACAGCTTTTTTTAATGGTAAATCTTCAGACACTGCTGATGGGGCTTATTGCGGGACTGACGGCTCTGCCGCTCGGCAATATACTTGCAGCGATACTGATTTATATAATAAACAAAAGATCTTTCGGCTGGACAATGCAGTTTGAAATATTACCCGGCATACTTGCAGAGGCGCTGCTTCTTTCGCTTGCAGCTGCATTGCTTGCAGGAATTTATCCGGCTTACAAAATGTCAAAAACATCTCCGGCAAATGCATTAAGAGAAGAATGAAAAACTATATTATAATACTGATTTTTATCTCTGTTATTGCCGGATGCGGCGGACAGAAGAATCCTGAAAAAGACAGCGGCATAAATTTATCCAAAGCAATGGGTAAAGTAAAAGATGAAAAATTCGAGAAGGCGTATGATAAAAGGAAATTTATATTTCCGGAAGATCACGGACCTCATCCGGGATTCAGAACGGAGTGGTGGTATTTCACGGGAAATCTGACGACTCCGGATAATAAGAAATTCGGATATCAGTTTACCGTTTTCAGAACCGCACTAAGTTCGGGAAGAAAATCAGGAGTATCAGAATGGAGGTCGGATCAGATTTACATGGCGCATTTTACAGTCACGGATATATCAAACGGCAGATTCTATTTTGATGAAAGATTCAGCCGTGACGGGAATGAACTCGCAGGAGCTCAGGCAGAGCCTCTAAAAGTATGGCTCGAAGACTGGCAGATAACAGAATCAGAAAACAGGAAAGCATTTGATCTTCCTGTTATAAGCATAAAAGCAAAATCAGACAAAACCGAAATCAGATTATGGCTTGAGTCAGTAAAGCCGCTTATACTTCAGGGAAACGAAGGATTAAGTCAGAAGGGAAGTCAGCCTGGAAATGCTTCATATTATTATTCATATACAAATTTAAAGACAAGCGGAATAATAATTACGGAAGACAGAGAATATGAAGTAAACGGAAAATCATGGATGGACAGGGAGTGGAGCACAAGCGCTTTGAGCGAAGATCAGAAAGGATGGGACTGGTTTTCACTTCAGCTTGATGACAGCACAGAGTTAATGTATTATCAGATGAGGAAAAAGGACGGGACACCGGACAAATACAGCAGCGGAGTTATCATAGATAAAGCGGGTTTGAAACGTCAGATAAACAGAGAAGAAGCAGATTTAGAAGTAACAGAAAGCCGGAAAAATTCATCGGGAATAGAATATCCTTCCGGCTGGAATTTAAAAATCCCTTCGGAAAAAATTGAACTGAAGATTATACCTGCGGTCAGAGATCAGTTTCTAGATGTCACGGTAAAATACTGGGAAGGCTCGGTTACTGTTAAAGGAAAGAAAAACAACACTGATATTTCAGGAAGGGGGTATGCAGAACTGACGGGTTATTAAAAGTTAAATACAGAAAATGAATTGACTGTTCGATTTTAGAGAAGACTCAATAAATTCAGATAAGATAAACAAGTTATGAATTTTGAGATTACACTCTGCATTTAAATTACTTTTATCTCTTTCATTTTTCGCATGATCCACATTTTCCCGGAAAGGCTTCCTTTGCTGAGTTCATGTTCAAGTTTAAACAGGTTTTCTTTTGAGGGGAAACCTCTCAGTTTCAACAGCAGATTAAACAAAGTGCAGAATTCTTTAGCAGTAATAAAATACTGTTCGGTAATATTTTTTCTGACGCGCAGAAATTCTTCCAGCCTTCTTTTTATATCAAAACTTTCCTCAAATTTACCGAGTTCGAAGCTGACGCGCATATTGAGCTTCGCCGAATCAATATAGCCGTATGCATTCAGGCTTTTCATTCTGTCCACAATTTTTTTACAGGTTTGAAAATCATTTTTATAATATGCAATGTAAGCACCGGCAAGTGAAATTCCGTAATCCCTGCCTGAAACAGGCAGCAGTTTGCCGAATTTCTTTACAAATCTTTCCGCCCAGCTTATTTTCTTCAAAGCAAGAGCATTCATAACAATAGTAATAAACCTGAAATTCTGACTGTCATTTCTGATATCACATTCAAGAATTTTCTCCCTGATTTTCAAATCTATAAAGTAAAAAAGCTCCCTGCTTGAAGTATTGTTTTCGGAATTAAGGCGATAAATATTATAGTCAATAATATAATTTAAAAGATCAGACCTGACTTCTTTGGAGACATTATTTAATTCATTCAGAAGAATATTCCTTGCAACGTGATAATTGTATGTATCATTAATATTAACAAGAGACTTGTATAAATAAAAATAAAATGAAACAAGCGGATAATATTCATTAAGATGATTTTTGATATACGGAAGAATAATTTCAAAATCCTGCATGTTAATAATTTCATTCCTGAACGGATTCTGATTTGCTTCTTTGGCCATAATTAAATAAAATTCTCTGATTCTGAAAACAAGTATTCCTGTAATGAACTGAACAAATCTCATGTCGAACTGACTGTATGTCAAATCAGCCTTTTCGGTTATAAAATCTTGTGCAAAAATGCTGCTGCAGATTCCATACAATTCGTTTGCTTTAACAATGCTTGCAGGTTTAGCCGAAGCGTCTTTAAAGAATGAGTTGAATTTCTGAATTCCAAAATTAGAAATATTCCTTTCTCTGAGTTCATCAAGAAGCAGCATATCAGCGGAGAATTTATTCTTATCAAGATTCTTTAGTATAAGAAATTTTTCGGCAAGCACAGTTAACTCTGACAATCTGTTCCAGTGAGTTCTTTCATTTACCTGATTTTCAGAAGTAACATTTCCCGAATAAAATTTCCCCGTTTTATCAAGAAACTCGCTGTAATTTCTTCCCTTGCTAAACACAGGTAGGGAAACAAACTCTTTAAACTCTTCAATTTCAGTTTCAGAAAAGGTTTTGAAAATTTCAGCAAATCTCGGTTCTTTTTTCTTTTTCACAGAAAATGACATTATGTATAATTTAAATTTTTTATGACAGATGTTTATATTTCAGTAAAATTTACAAAACCGTTCCAAGGGTAAGAATCGGCAAAGTCCTGTTTGAAATCATTTGAAATTATATATAATTTAATGTTAAAGTAACACAAAAATTTCCTGTGAATCTGTATATTGAGGAGAAAAATAAATTTAAGATACAATATTCAGCCGGTTAAAATTTTTTTGTGAGTTTAATTGAAGTTTAATTAAACATTAAGAATAAGAGACATTTATCTGCTGTAAGAAAACAGAACCACAACTCACTATTTTTTAAATTCAAACTCAAGTAAAATGGCAAAGGCAATACAAAAACAACCGAACATACTCTATATTATGGGGGATGATGTAGGCACATGGAATATCGGGGCGTACAACCGGGGAATGATGGCCGGGAGAACTCCGAATCTGGATAAATTAGCATCTGAAGGAGCAATTTTTACAGATTACTATGCAGAAGCAAGCTGTACTGCAGGAAGGGCATCTTTCATTACAGGTGAATTACCGATACGCACAGGACTTACAACAGTGGGTCAGGCGGGAGCGGCAATAGGTATGCCGGCACAAGCGCCGACAATTGCAACAGCTCTGAAAGAAATGGGTTATGCCACAGGACAATTCGGAAAGAATCACCTAGGTGACAAAAACGAATTCCTCCCGACGCTTCACGGTTTTGACGAATTCTTCGGATATCTTTATCACCTTGATGCAATGGAAGATCCGTTTCACAGAAATTATCCTCCGGGATTAAAAGATACAGTGGGACCGAGGAATGTACTTCACTGCTGGGCAACAGACAAAGATGATACGACAGTTGATCCGAGATGGGGAAAAGTAGGGAAGCAGAAAATAGAAGACAAGGGTCCTCTTCCACCGCATCCAATGCCGGGAATAGAATTAAACATGGAAACTGTCGATGACGTAATTCTTGAAAAAGCTTCTGATTTCATTACAAAATCAGTAAAAACCAATAAACCGTTTTTCTGCTGGCTCAATCCTACAAGAATGCATGTATTCACTCATCTTTCACCGAAATACGAAGCAATGAGAACGCCAGAAAACGGCTGGAGCATGCAGGAAGCAGGAATGGCTCAACTGGACGATACAGTAGGCGGCGCAATGAAACTGATTGATGATCTCGGAGTTGCAGACAATACTATAGTTGTATTTTCAACTGACAACGGGGCAGAAGACTTCTCATGGCCGGACGGCGGAACTTCACCGTTCAGGGGTTCAAAAGGTATGGCGACAGAAGGCGGATTCAGAGCTCCCTGTATAATCAGATGGCCCGGAAAAGTACAGCCGGGAAAAGTGATCAACGGAGTAATGTCCGGAATGGACTGGTTCCCGACATTCTGCACAGCAGCCGGAAATCCGAATATAACAGCTGAACTTAAAGCAGGAAAATCACTTAACGGTACAACATATAAAGTTCATCTTGACGGATATGATCAGACAGAGCTGTTAACAAGCGTAGTTCCTTATCATAAAGGAGCGAGAAACGAGTTCTGGTACTTTACTGAATCCGAGCTTGCAGCTGCAAGGATAGGTGATTATAAATACACATTCCTTACACAGCCGGACGGCTGGTTCGGTCCAAAAGTGAAATTAGACTGGCCCGGACTTGTTAATATCAGACTGGATCCGTTCGAAAAAATGTCGATCGGACAATCTATGCTAGCCGGTAACTGGTGGGCTTTTGAATTCTGGAGATTTGTTTTCATACAGCAGGAAGTCGCAAAACTGGCAATGACTGCATTAGAGTTTCCTCCAATGCAGAAAGGTGCAAGCTTTAACCTCAGCATAATTAAGGAAAAGATCGAAAAAGCCATGGCAAGCCGCGGCAGCACGGGAAATTAAATTTTCCGGTAAAGTAAGTTAACATAAAAATACAGTATTCAAAGCGGCGCATTAAGCTATGCGCCGTTTTAAAAATTTTAAAATCTAATGACAGATAATTATTTAAATTCCTGGAATGAAACGGAAATTAAAAAATCAATTACGGATTTTGTAACTAAAGTAACTGCAGAAAACTCTCCCGGATTTATTCCCGTGAATGAACGGATTGCAGTATTTGATAATGACGGAACATTATGGACAGAGCAGCCGCTGCAGGTTGAAATATTTTATGCATTATACAGAATGAAAATACTGTCGGGTAAAGATCCTTCGCTTAAAAATACTCAGCCGTTTAAAGCGTTCATTGAGGAGGATATAAAAACTCTCAGTACATTCGGGAAAAAAGAACTTTTGGAAATTGCATTCAAATCTCATGACGGAAAGACACCTCAGGAATTTTACAGAAATGTTAAAGAGTTTTTTGAAAATTCAGTGCATCCGAAGTTTAAATTCTCATATTACAACTGCGCGTATAAACCACAGCTGGAACTGCTTGATTACTTAAGAGCAAACGGATTTAAAATTTTTATTGTCTCCGGAGGCGGTCTGGAATTTATGAGAGTTGTCACGGAAAAAATATACGAAATACCAAATGAAAGAGTGATCGGAAGCACGACAGCAACAGAAGTGGTTTATGACGGAACTAAACCTGTAATTAACAGACTGCCGCAGCTTTCAAATTTCGATGACAAGGAAGAAAAGGTGCTGAACATTCATCATCACATCGGCGGTGTGCCTGTACTTGCATTCGGAAACTCTGACGGAGATCTTTCTATGCTGAGATATACATTGAACTCTTCTGAATATAATCTGGCTTTGCTGCTTCATCATGATGATGCATCAAGAGAGGTTGCGTATGATAAGGATTTTGTATTAAGTCCTTTAAATGAAGCGCTGAAAGTTTCTGCAGCAGAAGGAATCAGAGTTGTAAGCATGAAGAATGACTGGAATGAAGTTTTTTGAATTAGGAAATACAGATTAAGAGTCAGGAGATAGAAATGTATAACTTTAAGAATTTAATAAGCAAATTAATCTTAACAAACTAAAATGGAAGACTGGATAAAAAATTTTCTTGAAGCTGCTGGAATCCGTCACAGCGGACCAATGAGTTTCAGATTGTATTTACAGCCATTAATGTCGCTGACATATGCCATAATAGCCGGAATAAGAGATGCGAAAGCCGGGAGACGTCATTTTGTTGTTGACGGACTGATATTAGGAAAAACAAGGAGAAGCAGAAAAGAACTTCTAAAAGAACTCTGGAGAGACGTCGGCAAAGTTTTTATCTTAGCTGCCATTATGGAAATAATTTTCGAAATCATTGAATTTAAATCTGTCCAACCGTTTGAAGTATTAAAAGTAGGATTTTATCTTGCGATACTGCCTTATTTAATTTTCAGGGGATCAGCTGACAGGATAATATCGTTGTTCATTAAAGAAAAACCGGAAAAGGGTACAAAGAAATAATTAAATGAAAAATCCGGAATCCTATTTTAATCTGTGACCGGAAGATTAACTACAGTTAAGTTATTAAAATAAATTTTTAGAGTATCCGGTTAATCTGCAAGTTTAATATTATGAAAAAGCCGAACTTAATCTTAACATTTATATTTGTTTATCAGGGGATTGTATTTTCTCAGTTCAATACTCCTGATCCTCTGCCTTCCTGGAATGAAGGTAAAACTAAATCAGCTATCACGGAATTTGTAACATCTGTAACAGACAAAAGCAGTCCTGTATATATTAAACCTTATGACAGGATCGCAACATTTGATAATGACGGAACACTCTGGTGCGAACAGCCGACAATACAGGTCGTTTATACGATAATGCGCGTAAAGGAAATGTATCCTGATCATCCGGAATGGAAAAATGAAAGAATATTTCAGGCTTTAATGGAAAATGATAAAGAGTATATTGAAGAAGATTATGCATCAGGCGGCAAAGGTCTGATGCAGGTTCTTGAGGCAGTAAATACAGGAATGACTGAAGAAGCTTTTCATAATGAAGTTCTGAATTTTTTCAAAACTGCTGAGCATCCGAAATATAAAGTAAGCTATACAAAAGTTTATTATGTTCCGATGCTTGAGCTCATAAACTATCTTAAGGATAATGAGTTTAAAGTATTCATCTGTTCAGGCGGAGGACTGGATTTTATGAGAGCGGTTTCAAATGAAATATACGGAATCCCGACTCAGAACGTGATCGGAAGTTTCGCAAAAGCGGAATATGAAATTACAAACGGCAGTTCTGAAATTCTGAAGCTTCCTGAACTGATTCTTATAAATGATAAAACAGGAAAGCCTGTAGGTATAGATTATTTTATCGGAAGAAAACCGGTATTCTCCGCAGGCAATGTAAGAACAGGCGGTGATATAGCAATGAACACTTATTGTCAGAGCAACAAGCTACCGAGCATTCAGCTGATGGTGAATCATGATGATCCCGTCAGAGAATCTGAATACGGCGAGAAAGGGAATGAATCTCTTGATGCAGCTGCAAAGAATAACTGGAATGTGGTAAGTATTAAGAATGACTGGAAGAAAGTATTCGAGTTTGAGTAAACCCGGAATGAATTTTAGATTCATCTCAATAACGAATTTGCAGCCAGGTATTGAAATAGTTTTTAAAATATTATTGAAGCGGGGAATTTAATGAATAAAGAAATTTAACATTTTATGAAAGCCGTCGTTATCTGAAAAATAATCCCTTATTATATAAGGGATTTGAAGACTTTTCTATAAAATTTAACATTTGAAATTTGATATACAATTAAAACCGGTATTAACTGAAAAGTAATCCGGAAATTATAAAACTAAAACAAAAAGGATTAAAAACATGGCGACAAAAAAACCTAACATCCTTATACTATGGGGAGATGATATTGGTTACTGGAACATCAGTCTTTACAGCAAGGGAATGATGGGATACCAGACTCCAAACATAGACAGGATTGGAAAAGAAGGCGTAACATTCACAGACTGGTATGGTCAGCAGAGTTGTACAGCCGGAAGAGCTTCATTTATTACCGGTCAGAATCCCATCAGAACCGGATTGACAAAGGTCGGAATGCCGGGTGCAACTGTAGGTCTTCTGCCGGATGATCCGACAATAGCTGAACTTCTGAAACCGCTAGGATATGCAACAGGGCAGTTCGGGAAAAATCATCTTGGCGACAGGAATGAATTTCTTCCGACAGTTCACGGATTCGATGAATTTTTCGGTAACCTTTATCATCTAAATGCTGAAGAAGAACCTGAACTTCCCGACTATCCGAAGGATCCGGCTTTTTTCAACAAATACGGACCACGAGGTGTTATGCATTGTTTCGCCTCAGACAAGGACGATCCGACTGTAGATCCGAGATTCGGAAAGATCGGCAAACAAACAGTTAAAGATACAGGTCCTTTGACCATTAAGAGAATGGAAACAATTGACGAAGAGATAACTGCCAAAGCACTGGACTGGATGGAAAAACAGGTTAAAGCAGATAAACCGTTCTTCCTGTGGTATAATGCAACTGCTATGCACATGAGAACACATCTTGCCGATAAGAACAGAGGCAAGACCGGACAGGATGATTACAGCGACAGGATGTTTACACATGACGAACAGATCGGTGAGATGTTGAACAAGCTTGACGAACTTGGCATAGCCGATAATACAATAGTAATGTATTCAACTGATAACGGTCCCGAGAATGACACATGGCCAGATGGCGCTAATACACCTTTCAGAAGCATGAAGGACTCTAACTGGGAAGGCGCTTGGCGCGTACCATGCGTTATGAGATGGCCGGAGAAGATCAAAGCCGGCACTGTATTGAACGGGATAGGAGCTCATGTCGATATGCTTCCTACTCTGCTTGCTGCGGCAGGTGATACTGATGTAAGCAAAAAATTACTCACAGGCTATAAGGTCGGAAACATGACCTATAAAGTTCACATAGACGGAGTCAATATGATTCCTTATCTGACCGGAGAAGCAAAAGAAAGTCCCAGGAATAATTTTTTCTATATCAGTGATGATGGTGATGTAATGGCGGTAAGGTTCGGTGACTGGAAATGCCATTTGTCAATTCAGCGTGCAAACCAGATGAGAATCTGGAGTGAACCTCTTGTAAAGCTGAGAGTTCCTTACATATTCAATCTGCGGCGGGATCCGTTCGAGCGGGCGGAATATAATTCTAACACATGGCTTGACTGGACAATGAGTCACGCATTCATAATGTACATGATGCAGGATGTGGTGGCTGAGCAGATCGCAAACTTTGCTGCTTATCCTCCGCGACAGAAACCGGCATCATTCAATCTTGATTCTGTAATGGCGCAGTTGGCTGGTCATAAATAGTAATCGCGGATGGAGATTTGATCTGAAAAATTCTCCGGCGGATGATCTCTGCCGGAGATCTTATTTTATATAATATCAATTAACTCAGGCTTTTATATTACCGGTGAAATAAAATAAATGAAATGAACGATTCAGATTTAATTAAGATGTCAGAAGCAGTCCGAAGTTTTTACGAAAAGTATCCTTATCCCGGACCGGTAGAAAGTCTTGACAACTATAAGCTTCACTGGCAGGACCTTCAGAAACGACGTGCTGATTATCATCTCTACTGGCCTGATAAACCCTTCAGGGAAGATCTTTCCATATTGGTAGCAGGATGCGGTACATCGCAGGCAGCAAAATATGCCATTCGCTTCCCCGGTGCACGGGTTACAGGAATTGATTTCAGCAGTAAAAGTATAAGTTGCACGGAGAAACTAAAAAAAAAATATGATTTAGAAAATCTTAATGTTGTAAAGTTAGCTGTAGAAAATATAAAGGAACTGGGACTGAACTTTGACCGGATAGTATGTACAGGCGTATTGCATCATCTTCCTGATCCTGACGCGGGATTAAGTGCATTGCGCCAAGTCCTCTATCCTGACGGAGCAATGCAGCTTATGGTTTATGCACCATATGGCAGGACAGGTATATATATGATGCAGAAGTTTTGCAGACTGCTTGACATCCCGGCAGATGAAAAGGGTATCGGAGATCTAGTACGCATGCTTAAAGGTTTACCTAAAGGGCATCCACTGGAAACTCTTATCCGAAATGCACCGGATTTTCAATATGAGGAAGCGCTTGCAGACGCTCTTTTAAATCCTCAGGACCGTTCTTATACTGTAGCTCAGTTATTTAAATTATTAGAAAAATCCGGAATGAAATTCGGTCGCTGGGTAAAGCAGTCTATGTACAGTCCACGTTGCGGTGTATTGTCTCAAATCCCCCGCGCAGAAAAGCTTATGCAACTTTCCCCGGAGGAACAGTATGAAGCTGCAGAGCTCTTCAGAGGAACTATGGTACGTCACAGTCTGATCGCTTACCGTAACGATAATTCTTCGGGAGATAAAACATCTGTAAGTTTTAAAGAAGGGGAATGGCAGAGATATATTCCGATTCGGATGCCTGATACTTTATGCATTGAAGAACAGCTTCCTGAAGGAGCAGCTGCGATTCTTATTAATAAGAATCAATACAGGGATATATATTTACCAGTGGATAAAGCAGAGAAGAAGCTGTTTAAAGCCATTGACGGAAGTATCAGTATAGAAGAAATTTCGAATAGAATTCAACAGTCATCTGTAAGAAAATCAATGCCTGATGTATCTCACAATTTCTTTGAAAAGCTTTGGTGGTATGATCAGATCGTGTTTGACACAACAGGCACATGATATTAGAGTTTTATTTACAATTCAGATCAGGTTTAATGTTAAAGAGATTTGACAACTTTTAAAATTGTCAAATCTATAAAGATTTGTCAAATGGTAAAAAAACTAATTTGTGAAATCATATTAATAAAAATAATTGCGTATATAAAATCCGGTTTGCTAGATAATAGAATTCATACACACTTGTTCATATAAAAAATCATTCCTGAAGTGGTTTAAAACTTATGTAGAAATTTATAAATAAAATTAACATCTTGTAAAAATTTTTTAAATGAGTACAGTCAAAGAAAGTAATGCTGATCTAAAGGACATGATAAAAATCCCCGGTGGGAAATTTCTTATGGGATCTGAAAATTTTTATCCCGAAGAAAAGCCCGTACATGAAGTTTCTGTAAACGGATTCTGGATGGATAAGTATGAAGTTACAAATGAACAGTATGAAAAGTTTGTAAACGAAACAGGATATGTTACAGTTGCCGAAAGACCGCTGGCACCCGAAGATTATCCTACTGTTGATCCTGCTTTGTTAGTTCCAGGAGCGCTGGTTTTTCATAAAACAAACGGACCCGTAAATCTTAATGATTATCACAACTGGTGGAGATGGGTTCCGGGAACCTGCTGGAAACATCCGAAAGGTCCTGAAACATCAGTCAAAGGAAGAGAGAATTATCCTGTGGTTCATATTGCTTATGAAGATGCTGAAGCATACTGCAACTGGATCGGAAAGGAACTTCCGACTGAAGCTGAATGGGAATTTGCCGCTAGAGGAGGACTTGAAGGAATGAATTTTACATGGGGTCAGATTGATATGCAGCTTCAGGGACCGCTCGCAAATACATGGCAGGGAGAGTTTCCATATCAGAATTTACTCACAGATGAATATGAAGGAAGTTCGCCTGTCGGTTCGTTTCCTGCCAACGGTTACGGTTTGTTTGATATGGCGGGTAATGTCTGGGAATGGACGAGTGACTGGTATGTAGCTCATCTTGATGAAAGCGCGGAAAAATTTAAATCCTGCTGTACGCCCGCCGTTAATCCGAGAGTAACTTCACCTGACGGCAGTTATGACGTAAGGCAGCCTCAGATAAAAATACCGAGAAAAGTTGTAAAAGGCGGATCTCATTTATGCGCTCCGAATTACTGCCTCCGTTACAGACCGGCAGCCCGTCAGCCGCAGATGATTGATACAGGAATGAGTCATATCGGATTCAGATGTATATTAAGAAATGTATAAGTTGCAGTTAATGTAAATAAATTGATTTCTCGGTTTTTAATGAATCAGAAGTTTTGCTGTAGAATATTCAAAGTATTAATATCATAAATGGATAATTGTTTAATATTTAATTAAAACTAAAAAAAGCAAATGAAGAAAATTATTTCAGTAATCATCGTAATCTGTTTAACAATTTTTTCCTGCGGGAAAAAATCCGAAACAGATAAAGCGCCGGAAAAATCTGGTTCAAATCAGACTGATGCTACAAAAACCATTGCGAAAAATGCATACATATATGCTTATCCGGTAGTGCAGATGTACGGAATCATTTATGCTTACAATATAAATGAAAAAGATCCAGGGTATAAAGGTCCGTTCAACAAAATAGCAAATGTTCCGAGAGTATTTACTCCTCAGGATAAAGCAATTGTAACGCCTAATTCCGATACACCTTATTCATTCTTAACAATGGATCTGAGAGCGGAACCATTAGTGATTTCCGTTCCGAAGATTGAGAAAGACAGGTATTATTCAATTATGCTGCTTGATTTGTATACGTATATTTATGATGTAATCGGAAGCCGTTCTACAGGAAACGATGAAGGCAAATTTCTTATTGCCGGTCCGGGCTGGAAAGGTGACGTTCCGTCCGGAATCAAGAAGGTAATCAGATGCGAGACCAGTTTCTCAATGGCATGTTTCAGAACACAGCTCTTTAATCCGGCTGATCTGAAAAATGTAATTAAGATTCAGGATCAGTACGGAGTGGAACCTTTAAGTTCTTATCTTAAAACTCCACCCCCTCCGGCATCACCTGTGATTAACTGGCCTGCATTTGATATGAAAGTTGCTGACAGGGAAGGTATGTTTTCCTATTTGAATTTTATACTGCAGTATTGTCCTGTTGTTCCTTCCGAAGTAAAACTTCGTTCTGATTTTGAAAAGATTGGTGTTATTCCCGGAAAGCCTTTTGATGAAGGTTCGAAATTAATGCCTGAAATTTCTGCGGGTTACACTGAAGCTATGGCTGTAATGAAAGATACTATAGAGAAAGATCTGAAAAATAAAGTTTCATCCGGCGAATTCTTCGGATCAAGAACTTATCTCGGTGATAATTATCTGAACAGGGCAATCGGCGCGAAACTCGGTATAGGCGGACTCATTAAAGAGGAAGCCGAATATTTTCCGTACCAAACTGATTCACAGGGGAAACCGATTAATACTGCAACAGATAAATATGAAGTGACCTTTAAATCCGGCGGGCTGCCTCCGGTGAATGCATTCTGGTCATTTACAATGTATGACGGAAAGACGCAGCTTTTAATTGATAACCCCATTAACAGATATATTGTGAACTCACCGATGCTTCCGGAATTGAAATTCAATAAGGACAGTTCACTTACAATTTATATTCAAAAGGATACTCCGGATCCGGATAAAAAATCCAACTGGCTTCCTGCTCCCGACGGAAATGCTTATGTCGTTCTGAGATGTTACTGGCCGAAGGAATCAATATTAAACGGAACATGGAAAGCACCTGATATTGTAAAAGTAAACTGATTCAATATCCTATATATGCTTATGCATTTGAAAGATGTTTCCATTAAGCAGTAATCTGAATCTTTCGGAAACAATGGGATATAAATAGAAAATTGCATGTCCCGGAAAAATTTTGTTATCAGGTGAAATAATTTATCTTATGAATTAATTAATATTTATGCCAATAAACATAAGCGAAAAAGCATCCGCCATTAATTCTACTGCAGAATCAGCGCTGAGAGCCGCAATAATGGTTATTGAAAAAGGCGGGTCCACGGAATACGCGGACAACGTTTTCAGAAGGATTATAAGTAAATCCGGTGCTAAAGATGTTGCGGTTATGTGGAGATTAGACAATGTCATTATGAGTTACTCTGACGGAGAAAATACTTCGACGTTAGTAAAACCTGTAAAAGGCATTGGTACTGATCTGACGGCGGTTTCAGAAATAATTGAGCTTTCAGAAGATATATTTGAAGGTAAAAAGGAATTATCATCGCTTAATAATGAAATTGAGAGGATCAGCAGATTAAAGCCGTTGCACAGCAGTCTGACTCTTATTATTACTGCAGCATTTGCAGCGGCATTTTATTCTAAATTTCATGACGGAAGCATTGCAGATGTCTCAATGGTGTTTCTGTCAGCAGTAATCGGCCAGACGCTCAGGATTAAACTTAAAAGAAAAGAAATGAATGACGGTATGATTACGCTTATTTGCGGATTGCTGTCTGCTGGAATAACAAGCATAGTTCTGCATCTCGGATACGGGAAAGTGGATATGCCGACGATGATAGGGTCGCTTATTTATCTGGTTCCGGGTCTGCTTATGATAAATGCATTCGTCGATATGACAAGACAGAAATTTATTTTTATAGGGACACAGAGAATAGTAAATGCATTATTTCTTTTTATGATTCTTGCATTGGATATACTTGTGGCATATACTTTTATTAAACTTTAAACTTAAATTCATACATGAGCCTGCAGGAAATATTAACAGACTGCTTATGGTCTGCATTGTTTGCAACTTCAATGAGTATCCTTAATTCTACCCCATACAGATATATCTTCGCTACATTTGTCTGCGGATTTACCGGTGTACTGGTAAGGGATCTTTTCAGAGGTTGGGGATTCAGTGTAAACTGGTCCACACTCTTTGCCGCTTTTATGATTGTAATGGCAGCAGGATTGATAATCAGAAGCAGATATGTTCCGCCGATAGTTCTTATATGCAGTGTACTTCCTCAATGGGCTTCTGTTTCAATGTTTAAATTTCTGAATGATCTGAGGTTAGTATCAATATCAGGCGGTGATGAACTCAGGAATTCAACAATTGATATGAGCGCTAATCTTGCAATTGTAATCCTGATTTCTATTGTTATAGCAATCGGATTTTTTACAGGGCTAAAAGTTCTGAAGTTAATCTTCCGTGATCCTGAACTAAGCAGGCAAAACGGATGAATTCGAAACCCGGATTATGTTTAGAGTAAATTTTAACAACAGTTCTAATTCAGGAAATAAATTATTGTCTGAATAATGCAAGAAAGAAAAGCAGAAGTGAAAGAATAAGAATTAATATTGCCAGTATTGGTGTAAATGAATATTTGATTTTATCGTTGGAAAGCCTGAATCTGTTCATATCGCTTCTGTACTGAATCAGTCCGAAGAATAATCCCAGGAAACCGAATGCAATTAATACCATTCCTACGTCTCTTGTTGTAAACAAAACATGCTGCTTGTAAACCGGGTCAGACTGCTTGTATTCCTGAAAAAATTTATATATTGTAAATCCGAAAGAAATCAGTGAAGTGGAAGTTCTGACCCATGCCATTAATGTCCTGTCATTTGCAAGGGCAGTTCTCTCGTATGCTAATTTTGTCCTTTCATCTGCAAGCTGATTTGCATCTTTTACTTCTGTCTTAGTCCCTTCGCTCATAAGGATTGTAAATTAAAATTAAATTATTATTTCTCAGATATTCCCTTTTACAGGACGGACAATTACATCTTCTATGACAACTTTCCTTGACTGCTGAAAAACATCCAGTGTTATTTTTGCAATATCAGCAGGCGACATCATTCTGCTTTTGTATCTTTGTCTCGATCTGCTGTCCCACATCGGAGTTTCGGTAGCTCCCGGAAAAATGTTGCTTACTTTAATGTTGTATCTTCTCATTTCCTCCCGAAGTCCGTTGGTCATTGCAAGTAATCCCGCTTTTGAAGCTGCATAGACAGAACTGTTTTCAAATGCCGAATGTGCTGCTACTGAAAGTATATTTATTATGTGACCTTTTTTTTTCTTTATCATTGGCGGAAGTACATTTTTTATGCAGAGAAATGAACCTCTGAGGTTTGTGTCTATTACCGAATCATAATCAAATGTCTTTGTTTCCACAAATGATTTAAAGACTGTTACGCCTGCATTGTTTACCAGTGCATCAATGCTGCCGTATTTTTCGCGGATACGTTTTGCGGTAATCTGTATGCTTCTTTCAGAAAGTACATTACAGACAAAAGCCGAGGCTTCCCTTTCTGCAAATTTAATTTCGCTTACAATCTTTACAAGTCTGGATTTCCTTCTTGCGCTTACAACGACAATGTGACCAGCTTTGGAAAATTCCATCGCAATTTCCTTGCCGATACCCGTTGAAGCTCCCGTAATCCAGACTACTTTCTGATTCATTAATTATTGTTTATGAATTTATTCATGTTTATGCAAAACCGGTAAAAAATTTATCCCTTAAACTTATTAATTTTAAGCGCTTTTGTATTCACCCCATACTTCTCTTAATGCATTTGAAATTTCACCTACTGTAGCATAACTCTCAACGGCTTCGAGAAAAAATGGCAGGAGATTTTCTGTCGTCATTGCTTTAACTTTAATAATATCAAGCAACTCTCTTACCTTTTCATTGTCTCTGGATTCTTTAAGCTTCCTTAGATTTTCAATCTGCCTTTTTCTTACACTGTCATCAATCTTGAACAGAATATTTTTTTCTTCACTCTCTGCAATGAAATCATTCACGCCGACTTCTATGATTTTTTTATTTTCTATGTCAATCTGAGTCTTATATGCATTCTTTTCAATTTCATTTTTCTGAAAACCATAATCAATAGCTTTTGATGCACCGCCGAGTTCATCAATCTTTTTAATATACTCCCAGGCTTTTTCTTCAATCTGATCAGTCAGATATTCTATGAGATAAGAACCGCCGAGAACATCAACGCTGTCGGCAACACCGCTTTCATATGCAATAATCTGCTGTGTCCTTAAAGCCGTCTGAACCGACAATTCTGTCGGCAGAGCTAAAGCTTCATCCTTTCCGTTTGTATGCAAAGACTGACATCCGCCCAGTACTGCTGCAAGTGCCTGAATGGTAACTCTGACAATATTGTTTTCAATCTGCTTGTCAGATAATGTGGATCCTCCTGTCTGAGCGTGAAATCTAAGCTTCATGCTGTTTTCGTCTTTCGCATTGAATCTTTCCTTCATAATGGTCGCCCAGATTTTTCTTGCTGCCCTGAACTTTGCAACTTCTTCGGCGAAATTATTGTGCGAATTGAAAAAGAACGACAGTCTCTTTGCAAAGTCATCCACATCAAGTCCCGATTCAATCGCAGCTCTGACATATTCAATTCCGTCAGATAATGTAAAAGCAACTTCCTGCACAGCGCTTGAACCTGCTTCACGTATATGATAACCGCTGATGGAAATCGTATTCCATGAAGGTAGATTTTCGCTGCACCATTTGAAAATGTCCGTTATAAGCCTCATTGACTGCCTGGGAGGATAAATGTATGTCCCTCTTGCAATGTATTCCTTCAGAAGATCATTCTGTATTGTACCGGATAATTTTGTCAGATCGGCATTCTGCCTTTTTGCAATTGCAACATACATCATAAGAAGCAGGGGAGCAGTAGAATTTATTGTCATTGAAGTAGTTATACCGGCAAGATTTATGTCTTCAAAAAGCGTCTCCATATCTTTAAGCGAATCAATCGCCACACCTGCTTTTCCGACTTCTCCTTCACTCATAGGATCATCGCTGTCATATCCGATCTGCGTTGGAAGATCAAATGCTACCGATAAACCGGTAGTTCCGGAATTTATCAAAAACTTATATCTTTTATTTGATTCCTCTGCGGTTGCAAATCCTGCATACTGCCTCATTGTCCAGAATCTTGACCGGTACATCGAAGAATGCACTCCGCGTGTAAAGGGATATTGTTCAGGATCTGGAACAGAATGAGCCTCATTAAGAAATCCCGGAATTTCTATCCCGGAATCAGTCTGAAAGTTATCTTTTCTTAATTTAATATTTTTACTCACGTTATCTGATCTTTAAAATGCTTTTTTAACAATAAAACTGTCTGAATAAAGTTTGTAATATTTATTCGACTCTCTTGATGAAAATCCTTTCTCGTCATGAATAACTATTTCCCAGGTATTCTTTTCCCAGAATTTAGGCTTGTCAGTAAGTTCAATCAGGAATGTAGAGTCATTTATTTTCTTGCTTTTATATTTTGATCTGTGGAAATACGGTCTTTGCGCATCTTTCATAATATAGTAAAGCGTGTCATTGTCAAATCCTGCCGTAAAGGCATATATGCTGTCTTCATAGAGATATACTTTCCCTTTGATCTTGTCAAATCTTGACTGACAGCCGGAAAATAAAATCAGCATTACCGGAATAAACAAAATGAATTTAATAATTACGGGAATTTTAGAATTTTGCCTGGTCATATGAATTTATTTTAATTTGTTTCAATTATCAGAAAAGAATTGATTTATTGGTTTAAAAAATTGTCCTTCATACAGTATTATTGTCCGTATCTTTAATAAAATCTACACAATATTTTATATAAATCTGAAAATCTTAACAAAAAACTAAAACTGATTACATTATTATTCCGCCGTCAACGCAGATCGTCTGACCGGTTATATAATCCGCATCTGCCGAAGCGAGGAATCTCACAACTCCTGCAATGTCACTGCCTTTACCGAATCTTTTCAGAGGAATAGAATTAAGATAGCTCTGTCTGACTTCCTCCGTAAGTTTGTCTGTCATTTCAGTTTCGATAAATCCCGGAGCGACCGCATTGACATTAATGTTTCTTGAAGATAGTTCCTTGGCAACTGCCTTTGTAAATCCGATTACTCCTGCTTTGGAAGCAGAGTAATTTGCCTGTCCGGGATTTCCCATAATTCCGGAAACCGAAGTGATGTTGATTATTTTTCCGCTTCGTTTGCTCATCATATTTCTCGAAACTGCTTTTGTCATATTGAAAACTCCTTTCAAATTCGTATCAATTACAATATCCCAGTCCTCTTCGCTCATCCTCATAAGCAGTCCGTCTTTAGTAACGCCTGCATTGTTAATGAGTACATCGATCTTACCTCTGCTTTTAATTATGTCATCTATGGTTTCCTGTACTGATTTCATATCAGATACATCGCATTTATAAAAAGAAATATTCTTTGAATTAAAATATTCTTCATCTATTGAATTCTTAAAAGTAACAATCACAGAAGCTTCTTCACCGGCAAAAGATTCGGCAATTGACCTGCCGATTCCTCTTGAACCGCCGGTAATAAGTATAGTCTTGTCTTTAAACATTGAAATAATTTATTAAATAATGATATTCAGGTTGTGAGATTTATTTTGGGCAGTTCTATCTGAAACTTTCTCTGATAATTCTTCCTGTAATGTTCATTCAGAAATTTATATCCTTCCTCTCCTACAATGAATTTGATTTCTTCCGTCATTGCTTCAAAGACAGTCTGTGTATAATTCTCTTCGTGACCTACTCCGCAGTAATCGAGTCTTGCCGAATGTTCGTTGTCTACAGTAAGTACATTGTCTATAATAGTCACCGGATACATTATACAATACTTCGGCTTAATCTCCCATTTATGCATTCCGTTATTGACTGCCATCACCTGCAGAGAACAGTATCCTTTTTTATCCTTGAAAACACACTGTGTAATTCCTTCATTATTTATGTACAACTCAGTTCCGATCGCAAATCCAGAAGGAAAATCATGATCTTCTTCAAGTTCCTTTTCAAACCATTTTGAAGTGTCCTTGGTCTGATATTCATCCATTACATCCTTAATCTGACTTTCAAATTTCATTATTACCGGCTGAAAATCCCTGTCCATATATACACCCCAGTTACAGCACTGGCCACCGCATTTGCAGATATCACATCCCGGAACGAAACCCTGAGTAAATATCACCGGATCTATTTTTAATCCATTTAATTCTAAAAACTCTTTTTCTTCAGTCATTTACAGATTATAATTTTTTAAATCTTCGGCAGTTCCGATATTGTGAAGCTTTACATCGGGGTTAATTCTTTTTATCAGACCGGTCAGAACTTTCCCCGATCCTATTTCATAAAATTCTGTTATGTTTAATTCTTTTATCTTGTTTGTAATAAGCTGCTGCCATTTTACGGAAGAAATAAGCTGTCTGAAAAGAGAATTCTTAATAATGTCGCTGTTTTCAACCGGCTCTGCATCGGAATTTGTATAAATCGGAATTTCTGCATTTTTAAATATTGTGCTGTTAAGGATGACTCTTAGTTCTTCTGTGGATGTAAGCATAAGCTCGGAATGAAATGCACCGCTGACCTGAAGTTCTTTCGCCATTTTCGCTTTGTAAGGTTCGTCTTTTGCAATCTTTATTGCCCTGCGGACAGCATCAACATCACCTGAAATCACAATTTGCCCCGGAGCATTGTAATTTGCAGGCTGAACAATCTGATTCTCTGATGCAATTTTACAGATTTCATCAACCTGATCTTCGTTCAGACCGATAATTGCAGCCATGGTACCCGGTCTTTTATTGCCGGATTCTTTCATAAGCTCGCCTCTTCTTTTGACAAGCTTAAGACCGTCTTCAAAAGAAACAGATTTTGCATAAACATTAGCCGTATATTCTCCGAGCGAATGACCTGACGCAGTATGTGCAACTATTTTATCACCGATTATCTGAGTAAGGACATATGAATGAACGAACAATGCAGGCTGTGTTATATGTGTCTGAGTAAGAATTTCGGAAGGTCCATGAAAAGAAATTTCGCTTAAATGCATTCCCATAATATCATCTGCCATTTCATAAATTTCACGGGCGACCTGATAATTGTCGTATAAATCCTTGCCCATGCCGACTATCTGAGAACCCTGTCCCGGAAAAACAAATGCAATACGGTTCATTTCAAATAATTTTATTTATATCAAATTACTCAAATTAAAATGTTAAATCAATTTCAGATTAAATCAGTAAACTAGATGAAAATAAAAATTCAGAATATTTAGATTAATTTATTTGCAGAATTCTTTTGTAAACCATATCTGTACAAAAAAACATTTATAAGGTTTAAAAAAATTGTCAGGTGAAATTTAAATGTTTAGTATGTAAATGGGCGGTTTTAAGCCCTGGACGCCCTTCTTTACACAGTTGGGCTGACGATATGATGCAAC
>JAEUSI010000230.1 GCA_016788375.1 Ignavibacteria bacterium
ATCATGGCATTATCACAACAGCAAAAAACTTTCTTAGATAAACTTATAGTAAACTGCACGACTTCAGGTGAATTACTGAACTGCATTCTCGGAGAAGGTAACGGCGGAGGTCAGTTTGGAAGAGGCGCGGACGGAGATTCCCCAAGTTTTGCTTCATCTGCAACTCCTACAGGAACTAATCCCGGATTACCGGGGACAGTCAATCCCCCAGGACCCAGAGGAGTAAAGTCTGAATGTATTCAGTACTTAAGCAGCCTACAGAATTTAACTCCCGATCAGATTACGATAATTCTGGGAATTGTATAGTTAGTGTTGTCTCCGGATAAAATATAAAAAATAACACGGGTTGTCTGAATACAGAACGGATTTCCGGCAACCCTGTTTTTTTAATTTTCTGTTTCAAGCAAATGAAAACGGAATTTCTTATTTTTAAAAAAATAATTCTCAAAAATGTTAAGACTTATATTCTGAATGAAAGAGTTATACAGATTCAAACAAATTACGAACAGGGACAGACTCTCTCAGAATACCATCAATGCAGTATTACAGGACAGGGAGGGTTTTATGTGGTTTGGGACGCAGGACGGGCTTAACAGATATGACGGGAACAACTTTAAGATTTACAAGAAAAACATATCCAGATCGGGAAGCATTCCGGAAAATTTCATCAGCTCGCTTTATGAAGACAGGGATTCCGGCATCTGGGTCGGGACATTTAATTCAGGTCTGATATTTTACGACAAATATTCCGACAAATTCGAAACGAAAAAATCACTGAGCATACTTAATAATGAATTCATTACTTCCGTGACCGAAGACAATGACAGAAATCTGTGGATCGGAACTTATCATGCAGGGCTTTACAGATTAAGCAGGAAAAAGGATAAACTCGAAAAAATTAATCTTAATCAGATTTCTGAAAATAGTGAATTAAACACGGAACATGTTATGAGTCTTGCATTTGACATTGAATACAATAAAATGACTGCAGGAACCTGGGGCGGGGGAATATTCGAATTTGATTTCGGCAAAAATAAAACCAGACATTATCATAACAATGAAGAAAACGAAAACTCTGTTTCAAGCAATAATATATTCTGCGTATTCACTGACTCCAGGCATAATCTGTGGGCAGGAAGCCGGGAAGGTCTTAACAGGCTTAATTCGGGTGAAAATAATTTTAAAAGGTATAACAATAATCCGGAAAATGAAAAAAGCATATCCGGTAATCTCATAAAAGCCATCTGTGAGGATCTGAACGGGAATATATGGATAGGAACATACGGATTCGGATTAAACAGGTATGACAGAGAAAGCGATAATTTCGTTACATTTACCACTGAAAAAGACAGGGAGACGGGATTCGCCTGCGATACAATCTTTTCGATTTGCACCGACAGGACTAATGTATTATGGATCGGAACATTGGCGGAAGGTTTGCTGAAGCTCGACAATTTAGGTAAGAAATTCTTTTCGATTGTAAACAATAATCCGGAACACAAGGTGGACGAAAGAAATAAAATCAGGGCTATTTATGCAACAGATGAAAACAATATTTTAATCGGAACTTTCAATGAAGGCTTAATCAGATACAGCAGGGAAGGATCCGAACGCAGTTTTGTAAAAGTCCCTCAGATTTCAAAGAGATGTGTTTTCTCTATACTTAAAAATGACGAAGAAAATTTCTGGATCTCAAACGAGCTTCATGGATTAAGCAAATACAATTGCAGTGATGATTCTGTGGTTTCGTATGAAAACATTCTGGACAAACCGCATGATCAGATGTATGCAATGTGCATTAACAGGTCTGAAAGCGAACTGCTTCTTCTCGGAACGGAGACAGAGGGTTTGAAGATATGGGATTCGAGAGACGAAAAAATCATCGAAAAAAATATTTTTACGAATTTAAACAACTTTGAAATCAGAAAATTGTATTTCGATTCTGAAAATAACCTCTGGGTTGCGACACATCTGAAGGGATTAATGGTTTTCAGGAACATTCATATTTCAAGGAACAATATTATCAAACCTGATTATCTTTCATTTGACTGCGGGAATACAGTCTGGTGTGTTTATGAAGATTCAGAAAAAAACATCTGGGTAGGAACTGCAATAAACGGGTTAAGCAGAATAGACATGAAGAACAATTCCGTGGAAGTTTATAATGAAGAGAAAGGCTTGTCGAACAACTGCATTCACGGAATACTGGAGGATGATGACAGGAATTTATGGCTGAGTACAAACAACGGGCTTTCAAAGTTCAGCCTGAATAGCAGGACCTTTAAAAATTACGATACATCCGACGGACTCAATAACATTGAATTCAACGAAGGGGCATATTTCAGGCAAAGTGACGGAACGATGTATTTCGGAGGAAATGACGGCATTACTTTTTTTAAACCTGAGGAAATAACCGACAATCCGTACATACCGAATGTAGTGATTACCGAGTTTGAAGTATTTAATCAGACTGTGGAAGGTTCGCCGGATAATCCTTATTTAAAGGAAAACATAATTTATGCGGATGAAATAAATCTGACATACAGGGAAAGCGTGTTTTCGTTCAGATTTGCATCACTCATATACAATAATCCCGGGAAGAATCAGTATGCATACAAGATGGAGGGATTTGACAAGGAATGGACATTCTGCGAAAACAGAAAGCGGGTAACATATACGAATCTTGATCCCGGAGAATATGTGTTCAGGGTTAAAGGTTCGAATAATGACGGAGTATGGAATGATGAAGGAGCATCA
>JAEUSI010000231.1 GCA_016788375.1 Ignavibacteria bacterium
GAGGTGCAATATTGTCAAGACTGTAACCGCTAAGAATATTTGAACGCCATATATTTGAAGTTGTATTAGAAACTGCTGTAACACGAAAGTAATAAGTATTATTCGATAAGTTTCCTGAATCAAGAGGTGTATGAACTTCAGCTGAATAAACTGTATTATGTGTGCCTAAAACTGTTGCGACAGAAGTCCAGTGATATCCGCTGATATTCGGGGGAGCGCTTCTTTCAATCTGGTAATTAACACCGCCAGTTTCACTAAACGGAATATCAAAAGCGCTTCTGGCAAATTTAATATTCACATATCCGCCCTGATCTCCCGGTAAATCTTTTACAGACAATATATTTGGTTTTACTGAAACAGCCGAGCCGGTATAGATATAACTTTTTCCGGTGTTTGAATTATAATTTTTCGCTCCGGTAATAATATCAGAATATCCGTCGCCGTTTAAATCTCCGGCTATGGAGACTCCGTCGCCGAAATTGCTTGCCGGCTCGCCTTTCATCGTAACGTCAGGTGAATTATTTAATATCCTGCCGCCGAAAAAAATATAACATTTTCCCGAGTTTGAATTGTAGCCTTCTCCGCCAACTATTACATCAGAAAACCCATCCCCGTTTATATCTCCGCCGGCAGAAACCGATGCGCCGAATAAATTATTTGCTGTTTCCCCGGTCATTGTGACATCAGGAACGACATCCGGTTGTTCACTGCCTGTAAAAATGTAAGCTTTTCCAGTATATGAATTGCAGCCGAATGCTCCGACAATTACATCCGAAAATCCATCTGCATTAATGTCCCCTGCAGATACAGATGAGCCAAATGCATCCCCGTTCGCTTCACCTGAAAATGTTACATCAGAAATGTTGTCCGCATTCTCTCCTCCGTAGTAAATGTATGCATTTCCATTTCCGGATATATTGACCCCCGTGATTAAATCTGAAAATCCGTCTCCGTTTACATCTCCTGCAGGAGCAATTGAACTTACAGACATATTTATCGTGATATCAGCAGCATTATTCATTGATGCGCTTCCGTAATAGATATATACTTTGTTTATGAAAGGCGCGCTTACAGCCACATCGGAAAAACCATCTCCGTTTAAATCTCCGGAGTTTGAAACTTCCCTTCCGATTTCATCATTTGTATTCAGGCCGGTCATAATTACATCCGCAATATTATTCATTGAGCTGCCGCCAAAATAAATATAAGCTCTTCCCCTGTTTGAATTGTAACCCGGTGCGCCGGCAATCACATCAGAATATCCGTCACCATTCACATCCCCCGCTGAAGAAACTGAAATTCCAAAAGCATTTCCCGCAGCCTCGCCAGTTAATTCTACATCAGCAGCATTATCCATGTTGCTTCCTCCATAATAAATGTATGCCTTTCCTGTAATTGAATTGTTTCCGTATGCCCCCGCAATAACATCTCCAAAACCATCACCGTTAACATCTCCGGCATCAGAAACTGAAGTTCCGAAATAATTAGAACTGCTCTCTCCCGTCATTGTTAAATCCGGGATAATCTCATTTTTCATGAAGTAATCATAAAAGTATGCTCTGCCTGTATTCGCTCCGTAACCGTAAGCTCCGATTATAATATCAGAAAATCCGTCAGCATTAACATCTCCCGCCGAAGCTGCAGAAATTCCGAAATAACTGTTTATTATCTCTTCATTCATTGTAATATCAGGAATATTATTCATCGAAGTTCCACCAAAGAAAATAAAAGCTTTTCCTGAAAATGAATTGTAACCAAATTCGCTGATTATTACATCAGAAAATCCATCGCCATTGACATCTCCTGCCGTAGAAACTGAATTTCCGAAGAAATTAAAAACTGATTCTCCTGTCATTGAGACATCAGCAGTTGAATTCATAATTGCTCCTCCGTAATAAACATATGCTTTGCCTGTATTAGAATTGAATCCATATGCTCCGCAGATCACATCGGAATATCCGTCACCGTTTACATCACCTGCAGACGAAACTGAAACTCCGAAATTATTACCCGATGCTTCACCAGTAAGCAATACATCTGCATTATTGTCCATTGAAGCTGCTCCCATGAAAATGTATGCTCTTCCGGTATTTGAACTGTATCCGGTTGCTCCGATAATCACATCTGAAAATCCGTCACCGTTGACATCACCGGCAGCTGAAACAGATTTTCCAAAAGTATCAGATGTTGCATTACCTGTCATCGTGACATCAGCTGAATTATTCATTGATGCCCCGCCAAAATAAATATATGCCTTACCCGTGTTTGAACTGTACAGATCTGCACTGACAATCACGTCTGAATATCCGTCGCCGTTCACATCACCCGCTGCAGAAACCGAAGTTCCGAAATCATTTCCGGGCAATTCGCCTGTAAATGTAACATCAGCTGTATTGTTCATCGAAGCTCCGCCGAAATAAATATACGCTCTTCCCTTGTTTGAGCTGTATCCGTAAGCCCCGACTATCACATCAGAATATCCGTCTCCGTTTACATCACCGGCTGACGAAACCGAGCATCCGAAAACATTGCTTGCCGCTTCGCCTGTCAGAATTACATCTGCAGTCGTATTCAGATTTAATCCGCCGTAATAAATATAAGCTCTCCCGGTATTAGAATTATATAAATATGCTCCGATAATAATATCGTCAAAACCGTCTCCGTTCACATCTCCTGCGCTGCTTACCGAAACTCCGAATTGCGAACCTGCGGAAAGTCCGTTGAATATTTTTCTCTG
>JAEUSI010000232.1 GCA_016788375.1 Ignavibacteria bacterium
TGTTTATAAAATGAATATGGTTTATACTGACGCTCCTGTTGTTCCGAATGTTGATGCGCAGGCATTGACAGTAGGATCAACCGGATCACAGGTTTATTCTTCGCTGGATATAATTCCTTTCGGTATTGTAAAGAATAACAATCCGGCCGAGCCTGCAACATTCACAGTTACAAGGAAGATTACTCCGGGAAGTTATGTCAGTACAAAAACCGTCACAAATCTCGGCGCATTATCTTCTGTAACAGTTTATTTTGACCAGTGGACTTTTACTTCAGGAGTAAATTATACTGTCAGGGATTCTGTGTATATAGCAGGGGATCTTAACAATTCCAATGATGTCCTTACGGGTTCTCTGACACCGTTTCTGGGAGAAATAGTTTATAAGGTGAATGAGGATTTTTCAGGATCTTATCCGCCTCTAAACTGGTCATTCCAGTATACAGGTACAAACTACTGGGTTTACGGTACAGTAAGCGGATACGGAACCGGAACAGGATCGGATAAATATGATTTCTGGAATTCACCGAACGGAACGAATCAGTCAATGTTTACACCGACATTTACAGCTGCCGTTGCAGGTGATTCTCTTCAGTATGACTATGCGTATGCTCCGTATACAACTGGAACAGATTCGCTGATAATCGAAACTTCAACAAACGGAGGAACAAGTTACACTGTTCTTGTCAAGCTTCAGGGAAGAGCTTCTGATGTCATAGGAGCTACAAATTCTCTCAAGACTGCAGCTACAACAAGCGCGATATTCGAGCCTACGAATTCACAATGGCTTACAAGGAAATGGGCTCTGCCTGCGGGAACAAATAAAATAAAATTCAGGGCAAGGAGCGCAAGCGGAAATAATCTTTATCTGGATAATATAAAAATTAATTCACCTGCTAGTTTGTATACTCAGTATAATATTACACTCGTTCCGCAGGGAATGTATAACGGCTCCGGGAAAAATATGAGCGATACTGTCAGGGTTTATTTAAGAAACAGTACATTTCCTTATGCATCAGTTGATTCTTCGGTATCTGTTATAAACGATGTTACGCTTGTGACACCGTGTATATTTAAGAACGCTTCGACGGGAAATTATTACATGCAGATTAAGCACAGAAATTCGCTTGAAGTCTGGAGTAAAACCGGAGGGGAAAGCATTACTAAAGGAGTTACGGGAAATTATGATTTTACTTCCGGAGCAAGTCAGACATTCGGCGACAATGCAATACTTGTAGGTAAAAAATACTGTATCCCAAGCGGAGATATAAATCAGGACGGAATTATAGATGCATCAGATCTGAGCAGTGTGGAAAATGATGTTGCAGGTTCTGTTAAAGGATATGTGGTTACGGATGTTACCGGAGACAATTATGTAGATGCAGCGGATTTGTCAATTGTAGAAAACAACGCTTCAATTTCATACGGAGTAATAACACCGTAGGCATAATTAAATGTAACTTTTAAAAAGCCGGACAATTTAAAATCCGGCTTTTTGCATTTGTAAAAAGCATTGATTTTACTTTTCATTTTTTATTATTTGGATAAAATGCTTCGGATAATATTAAAATTAAATAATTCAGTTGTTAAAATTCAGAATGATTAAAATTATCGCATCGGCAATATTCATTCTTCTTTTTGTAAATTCAGCTTATACACAGAATTCTGAAGACAGATTGCTGCCCGGAATAGAGCTGATATATCATCTTAAATTTGATTCAGCCGAAGTAATATTCAGGGAATTCATATCATCCGAGCCTCAGAATCCCGCAGGTTATTTTTTTCTGGCGATGATTGACTGGTGGAAGATTAATCTGAACAAGGATAATGATTCGCTTGATGAAGGGTTCTTTAAAAAGACTGAGAAAGTGATTGAAGTTTCAGATGAGCGGTTAGACAAAAATGAATTTGACGATAATGCTATGTTTTATAAAGGAGGGGCACTTGGATACAGCGGTCTTGTGAAGAGCCTGAGAGAGAGCTGGCTTAAAGCAGCAGAAGACGGAAGGGAAGCATTAAATCTTCTTCAGAAAGCAAACGAAATAAACAGGAACAATAAGGATGTAATATTCGGCGTGGGACTTTACAACTACTTTGCAGAATTTGTTCCGGAAGCTTATCCGGTTGTAAAGCCGTTAATGATAATTTTTCCGAAAGGTGATAAAGTAAAAGGTCTTTCGCAGATCAAAGAAACTTCTCTTAATTCCAGATATGCGAAAACAGAAGCTAAATATGTGCTTGCATACCTGTACCTTATATATGAAAAAAATTATGCAGAATCCGAAAAATATTCAATAATGCTCCATGAGGAATATCCGGAAAATCCAGTATTTGACAAATATCTGTGCAGCAGTTACATAGGTCTCGGCAAATGGAATGAAGCTCTTGCAGGCTGGACTCAAATTCTTGAAAAAATTGACAGCGGTAAAACCGGATATACATCACTGAATCTCAAACGTGAAGCCAATTATTACACGGCTCTGAGTTATCTGAGATTAAACAGAATACTTGAAGCCGAGCCTTACATTCTGAATGCTCTGGAAACAACAAAAACAATAGACAAAGAAAATGAAGATGCTTATACTTCATTTATTTATCTGTTAAACGGAATGCTGAATGACGTAAAAGGAAACGATGCTTCGGCGGATTTTTATTATAATCAGGTACTTTCGATGAAGAATTTCCAGAATTCGCACGAAGAAGCTGAAAAATTCAGGAATAAT
>JAEUSI010000233.1:0-2402 GCA_016788375.1 Ignavibacteria bacterium
TGCTGCGCTGATGTTTGTAACTAGTATTGCTGCTAAGATTAAATTTAATATTGTTTTCATTTTGGTTTTTAGTTTAAAGTTTTTAAAAAGTTAGTTTGATTTTCCGGTTGTGATATCACAGGAGAATGTGAGAACTTTATCGGGATTTTCTGAATCATTTGTAAAAATATGAACCTGCTTTACCTGATGACCTTCGCGTCCCTGTGTATTAAATGTTATTTTAATTTCACCGCTTTCACCTTCCGAGTATTCACTCTCGCCGTCTGTTAAGGCACCTGTGCATCCGCAGGAGGGCTGAACTTTTTCAATTACAAGCGGAGCAGATCCGTCATTGACGAATTTAAACGAATACTCAAGGCGGGTTCCCTGTTCTACTGTTCCGAAATCATAAGTTTCGTTTTCGAAAAGTATTTTTGCCCTAGCTTCAAAAGCTGATACGGCAAAGTCTGCGTTGAATGAAAGGAATACAATCAGTGTAATAAGCAAACTCATTATAAAGTAAATTGTTATGGTTGGTTCTGTTTCGTTTATTGTTTTCATTTTATTTTTTAGTTTAATTTTTTAAATGTTGATTTAAAGTTTTACTGAATCAGATTTTTTATTTACCGATGCCGTCTGATAATTTTTCAGACGGCATCTCCGGGATTTTTTCTTTTTCTCATTTAATTTTCTCATGATTTTGTGTTGTTTAAATTGTTTAAGCAAATCTATCATGATTACAGCTTCTTTCAAAAGAAACTTTTTCCGATTTACTCACAGAAAACATTAACAGGTTTTTCAAATAAGGCGATTGCGGTATGTATTTAATGAATTATAGGTTTGACTGACTCACTCAAATGAGTTAATTTAAGCCGTGAAAGACATTAAACTCATTGAAATTCTAAAGACCTTTGACAAGGATGAAATCAAATCATTCAGAAAATTCCTGCATTCTCCGTTTGTAAAATCCAGAAGAAACATTGAAGCTTTGTTGATTGGCCTTATCCCGTTTCATCCTGAATTTGATTCGGATAAACTGGAAAGCAAAACTATATTCAGGAAAATGTTTCCCGGAGAAACGTTTGATGAAAAGAAATTCAACAACCTCACAGCGGATCTTGCAAGAGCTGCAAAGGATTTCATTATTCATCAGACAATAGAAGAAGATGAAAACGATGCGCTGCTGTATCTGCTGAAAGGATATTACAAGAGAAATCTGCTGAAGCAGAATTTTTCACTGCTTAAATCAACGGAAGAAAAACTTGTTCCGGGTTTTTCGGACTTAAGCGATTTTTTTTCGAAATTCCGGCGAATAAATTTTCTGAAAACATCTTTCTATTCTGATGAAAATGATTACGAAAAACTGATGGACTGTGAAACGAAATACTTTGAAGCCTCTGCAACACAGTTTATTATAGATGCAGTGCAGTACCTGAGCTCGGAATCCGCATCTGCAAATACACACGGAAAGAAAATCGGAAATCATTTTACCGGTTCAGTACTGAAGTGTTTTGACATGGAAAAGCTGATAAAACTTACCGGAAAAGAAAACAATCTGTACTCATCCCTGATTACACTGCATTATTACAGATTGAATACAATTATAAAACCTGAAGATGAAAAACATTACTATAAATTAAAGGATTACTTTTATAAAGTGCTTTCAGACATCGGAAGAGAGGAAAAACATTTTATTTTCAGCCATCTGGAAAATTACTGTGTGGGGAAAGTTCAGGGAAGAAATGAAAAGTTTATAAAAGAAGGACTTGAGATTTACAAAAGCATGCTTGAGAATAATGCTTTTTCATTTTCCGAGAATGAATATATGCAGGTTCTTTCATTCCGTAACATAATTCTGTTCTGTAATATGACAGGTGATTACGAATGGATAAAAGAATTTATCGAAAAATACAGCTTTGCTCTCAGCCCCGAATACCGGGAAGACATGAAAAATTTTGCACTGGCGAATTACTATTTTAAGATGAAGGATTTTGGAAATGCTCTTTCTTACATTTCAAAAAGATTCAGGCACGAGTTTTTTCTGTTTAAATCCGACGTAAAGAATCTGATGCTTCAGATCTGCTTTGAACTTGATAATATTGAGCAGGCATATTCTATGGTTGATTCATACAAACATTTTCTGTCCGGTACAAAGGAAATTGCCGAAAATCACAAAGTGCGTTACGAAAATTTTCTTAAATACTATTTCGACCTTTTAAAGATAAAATCCGGACAAAGCAAAGAAAAACCCTCATACATAATATCCCTGATTGAAAAAGAAAATATTATTATACTCAAAAAATGGCTTCTGGAGAAGGCCGGGGAGATCAAGTAATTAAATTAACTTATGATAAAAAATTTTTACAATACTAAGGTGAAATTACACTTACTGATAATCCGGTGTTAGTTTCAACTAATGCTAT
>JAEUSI010000233.1:2412-2668 GCA_016788375.1 Ignavibacteria bacterium
TTTACATATCCGGATAATCCTGCTACCGCATCATTTTCAACCTGACTGAGATCTGAAGCATCAACAGTACCGTCCTGATTTATATCCCCGCTGTAAACAGCAAACCTGGCAGGTGACGCGTCAACCTGAACCATATTGTTGCCGTAAGCTTTACTTATTGCATTGATGAAATTATAACTTATCAATGAATCCCTGTTATAGTATAATGCTCCGCTGCTCCAGGTTTCAATAGTATTTCTGCTCTTAACATTCAGAT
>JAEUSI010000234.1 GCA_016788375.1 Ignavibacteria bacterium
TCAGCATCATTCTTTTTGTATTAATATTGCTGCTGTTGTTCTTTCCGGTAAAAACCAAACTGTAAAAATAAATTCCGCTTGACATTTCTGTGCCGTAGTTATCTCTGCCGTTCCAGACAACCGTGAAATCTCCGGAATTCTGATTGATATTATCTACTAGCTTACGGATTTCTTTTCCTGTAACATCATAAACAATGAGTCTTACTTTCCCTGAACTGCCGATAATATAATTAATTGCAGTCACCGGATTAAATGGGTTCGGGAAATTCTGATTTAATACAAAATCATCAGCTTTGCTTGATATTTCCGGATTTATGCTAACAATCTCCGACATATCTATTTTATACATAGATCTGCCGTGAGTCCCAGCTGCTAAGTAATAGGCTGTTGGGTGAATTTTAAAATCATAAACTGAAACCATAGGTAAACCATCTCCGAGAAATGACCAGCTTACTCCGGTATTTGTTGTGTAATAAGCTCCGACATCTGATCCGACGAATAATACCTGCGGTCTTAAGGGATCTGCTGCAAAAGCATTAACCGGCGCATCTGGAAGATTGCCACTTATATCATTCCAGCTCTGACCCTTGTCTGTTGTCCTGAAGACATGCGGCTGAGGATCCTTCCATTTCAAACCGTTGTATGTTACATATGCCGTGTTCTCATCATTTGGAGAAAAGACAACTCTTGTTACCCACCTGTACGGAAGTGAAGTTGAAATTTTTGACCAGTTGACTCCGTAATTTGTAGTCAGCCATACATTTGCATCATCAGTACCAGCTAAAACAAAGTTTGAATTAACGGGTGATACAGAAATAGCAGTAACCGTTCCTAATCTTGTCTGATTACCATTGGTCAGATCAGGTGAAACTGCTGTCCAGGAAGAAGCTCCGTTTGTCGTTCTGTAAACTCTGTTTGTTCCGTAGTAAAGTATATTGCTGTTGACCGGATCCATTATAACAGGCGTAGACCAGTTTTTCTTTTCGGAAGAACTGATTCCGGAAGTAGCAAAATAAAAATTAATCCCTCCGTCAGTTGATTTACCGAGATTACCATTCTGAGATTCTGCATATATTATATCAGGATTATTCGGATCTACCAAAACATAAAATCCGTCACCTCCGTAAATTGTTTCCCAATCATTATTGTTTCCTGTCAGAGTTCTGTTTGTTCCGTTATCCTGTGTTCCGCCGTATAACCTTTCCGGATTTGTTTTATCTATCCCAATTTCATAAAACTGAGTAATGGGAAGATCTGAGACTTTTGTGAATGAATTTCCACCATTTGAAGAATTATAAATCCCTCCGTCATTGCCAACGATTATTGAATTAGGTTCTGTTGGTTTGAATGCCAGTGCATGATTATCAACATGAATGTCGAATCCGGCTAAGTCCCAAGAAATACCAGAATTAGTTGATTTCATAATAGAAAAATCCAGAACATATACTATATCCGGATTATCTGGTTGAATGCGAACATTTCCGAAGTACCAGCTGAAAGTAGAAAACCCGGATTGAAGATTTCCTCCCGGATCAGCATTAGTCCAGTTCAGACCTCCGTTAATTGTTTTATAAAATCCGAGATATGTGCTTCCGTTTGTAAATAAAGAATAAGCTATGTTTGGATTTGACTTTGAAATACTAATGCCTATTCTTCCGACATTTGTCGCAGCAGAATTCGGAAGTCCGTTTGCAGCACCAAGACTTATCCAGTTATTCCCGCCGTCTGTTGATTTATAAATTCCGCTTGTTTTTCCGTATAAAGCTCCTCCGTTTGGATATCTTGTCCTTTGCCACATTGCAGCAAGCAGGTTGTTCGAATTAACCGGATCAATTGCAATGTCTATTGCTCCGGTCGAATCTGATACAAACAAAACCTTATTCCAGTTTAAGCCTCCGTTATCACTCCTGAATATTCCACGGTCAGGATTTGGTCCAAAATATGACCCAACTGCTGCTACAAAAATTTTAAGCGGATTTACCGGATCAATTACTATTCTTCCGATTGAAACTGTATTCTCCAAACCTGCCAGCTGCCATGTAATCCCCGCGTCAGTGGATTTATACAATCCTGCTCCTGCAAAATTATTATGACCGCCATTAGCCTCACCTGTTCCCACATAAATATTGTTGGAATTAACAGGATCAATGGCAATATCTCCTATAGGCAGAACGGCCATATCATCAAATATCGGATTCCAGATTATTCCGCCGTCGGTAGATTTAAAAACACCTCCAGTTGCAGCACCGGCATATACTACATCCGGGTTATTCGGATTAAATTCAATATCTGAAATTCTTCCTCCAATATTTCGTGGTCCTGCCAGTTGCCAGTTCAAAGAAGAATTATCCGATTTTGACTCATTCCGTAAAGTTTGTCCTTCTTTCAATGCTTCGGAATGAGCATCAGCATCTGCTGTCCCGAATGGAAAAGTCCTTTTAATATATTCTATATCATTCGGAAATTCTGAATTCTTTTGTTCGCTTTTTATTATTCTAAGAGGTTCGAATGTATTATACAAATTATTGAAACTATTAAAGCAAAACAAAACAATAACAAAAAATATAAGTAGCAATTTAACAGTTTTCATGATTGCATTCTTCTTAAATTTAAATTACATAATTTTATGAATTTGTTGATTTAAATATCTTAGATAAAAAATTATAT
>JAEUSI010000235.1 GCA_016788375.1 Ignavibacteria bacterium
CGCAATGACATTTTTCGCACTATTAACGGAACATACCAATTCAATCCGGGCAGGAAAAAACTCAATCCGGAAATTGATTAAATTTAAGAATACAATACTATGCTATTAAAACATTATAACAGGGTACAGCAGGACATTAACAGCATAAACAACACAGTATTAAAATTTAAATTAGCCGGAAAGCGTAAAAAACTTACAAGTGCTCAGATTATTGACTGCGATACTTGGCGAATTATCGGTCCGGCAACGGAAACGGATAACAAAAAAGCAAAGAACAGGATTATTGAAAGAATTAAAAACGCATTCTGGCTATGAAGGTAAGGGAAGGTTACTATCCTGAACAAAACAGAAATCAATCTTTAAAGGATACATTGCCGGAGCTTAGCAGACTCCAGCGGGAAGTCTTGGATGTAATCACCTCCGGCACATGTACCACAGAAGAAATCGCTGAGAAGCTCGGCAAATATGTGCATTCCATAACCGGCAGGGTATTCGAACTGCGGGAAATGGGATATGTCGAATTTGCCGGGTCAACAGTAAGCGAAAAGACAAGACGAACAGTATCACTGTGGAAAGTTTCTCAAAAACAATTAAAATTATTCTGATGGCGAAATTTGATAAACTTAACGATAAATATAAAAATTATTTACTCCCCAAAAACTTTAACACCGGCGAACTTTATAGAGCGGTCTCAATAGACGGCGATATATACGACGGCGTACTTACATTCGACAGCGACACTACAGTCGAGCTGATGGACGGTGATTCATTCAGGACTTTTAACAAAGGTCTGACAAGATTTGTAAAACTTTCAAATCTTGCCGGCGAATGAGACGAAAAATTACACAAAGGAACATTGCGATTATGTGCGGATGCACCTGCGCCTATGTAAGTCGCGTTTTAAATAACCCTAAAATGCACAATACCCAGAAAGCAAATGATATTAAAAGGCTTGCTTATGATCATCTTGAAGGAATAATAAAGGATCCGTTGTTCCTTCAGCTTATAAGGAGGTACAAGCCAAAGACGACAGACGAAGAAAATACTCTGGATGAATGGAAGTACACTTTTAAGCTATACAACAATAAACTTTCAGAGCTGGAGAAGACAAGAAAATGAGATGCCCGAGATGCAAAAATAAATCTTCTAAAGTATTCGATGTAAGAAAATATTTAACATTCGTGCTGCGCTCAAGGAGATGTTACCGCTGCCGTCACGAATGGAAAACACAAGAGCAGGAGATTACTTTTGATAAATTCATTAGAGACTCATTCCAGCAACAAAACAATAAGACTAAAAAACATAATGAACAAAACAATAATTTATTCGATCAGCGAATATCTGACTAAGGCGGTAAACTCGTCATATAAGAAGGCAAAGAAAGATGTTGTCAAAAACATCCGGAAATATATAACGACTGGCAAGACTTTTGACGATACGCTGCCTTCTTATTTATCTGTTGACTATAGCGCGACAGATAAAAAGTTTCTTGCAAATTTCGAGAAAGAATGTTTTACTGTCGCATGCGTCGGCACATATGAACTCGAAGAGAAGATGAAAGAGGTCGCAAAAGGAATTCTTGAACTTCCGGAGACGGACACCAGAGACAGGTTCAAATTATTTGTCAAGGAATCTCAGGATCTTCTTAATCAATATATCCCTGAAGGAGACAAGATCCCTCCTGCCGGCTGGCTTAAGACGAATCTCCAGACAGCTGTGAACTCATCTTACAATGCATCACAATGGCAGAAACTTCAAGACCCTGCAGTCAAAGATCTTTACCCGGCTTACAAGTACAAGACACGCGAAGACTCTCACGTAAGAAACGAGCATGCAGTGCTGAATAATTCAGTTTATCTGGCGAACGATCCGATCTGGAAAGTTATATATCCGCCAAACGGATGGAACTGTAGATGCTATATTAATTATCTTTCAACGGACGACATTAAAGAGCCGGGTAATAGCGTGATCTATCCGAGTGATCAGGAAAGGAAAGACACTGTGAAGAAAGGAAGAATCTCTTCTGACTTTGCGCGTAACTCGGGAATGAACGGGCATATATTTGATAAATGGATAAAGACTAAACTAAAGGATTTGCCCGAGAGCGCAGTAAACGAAATAAGGAAATTGGTTGATTATAACGTTAATATACTAAAGTCTCCTAATTATGAAATCCAGGTAAAGCAAAGAGTGGTTAAAGAAGGAACCAGTTTGCGTAATTACATGAAAGATATAGACATAGACGAAAAATTATTGGAGGCTGCCGACTCAGAAATTAAAACACTTAGATATGTAAACGGAGGCGGTTCTATATGGGCTGACGATTTCAAAATTTTAACTCTGGATGTGTCTACGCATTATAGCAAACTTTATAAATTCTATGATGTCTGTCACGAATTAGCGCATATCTACCATATCAAGAATCGAATAATAACGAAAGAATTCATAACAAATGAATTTGAAACCTTCTATGAAGAAGTTAAAAAGATATTTTATGATAATTATGAATCTGATAAACTTCTTTCGGATAAATATTCAGAATTTAGAAATGGTTTAAGAAATAATTATGATGTTGAATTCGGAGAGTATAAATTTCTCACA
>JAEUSI010000236.1 GCA_016788375.1 Ignavibacteria bacterium
AAATTCAGTTTTAGTTCAAACGTAAAAACTAATAATATTTATACTTTCCCTGAAATAATTGCAGGAATAATAATAAATGAAAAGACCTCCCTGAATCAGGGAGGTCTGCTAAAATATGTTATTTAAAGTAAAATTATTCTACTGTAACGCTTTTTGCAAGATTTCTCGGCTGATCAACATTACAATTTCTGGCTGTTGCAATATAATATGACAGGAATTGCAACGGAATACTGTTAAGTATAGGTGCAAATATAGGAACAGTCTTAGGAACTCTTAATACATAATCCGAATAATTTTTTATTTCATCATCATCTTCATTTGCAATCGTAATAATTTTTCCTCTTCTTGCTTTTATTTCCTCAATGTTTGAAATTATCTTATCATAAGTGGAATCTTTCGGAGCAATAAACACCACTGGCATGTTTTCATCTATTAAAGCAATAGGTCCGTGTTTCATTTCAGCTGCTGGATAACCTTCGGCATGTATGTAAGAAATTTCTTTTAACTTAAGCGCTCCTTCTAGTGCAACCGGAAAATTAAATCCCCTTCCGAGATAAAGGAAATTTCTGGAATCTTTAAACTCATCCGCAATAAATTTATAATCATTTCTCTTTTCAATGATGGACTGAATCTTTTCCGGAAGATTTTTCAGTTCGGAGGCTATTTTCATCAGTTCAGAATCCGGTATTGTATTTTTATTCTTTCCAATCATCAGCGTTATCAAAGCAAGCGACATAAGCTGACAAGTAAATGCTTTAGTCGAGGCAACTCCGATTTCCGGTCCGGCATGAATATAAGTTCCGGCATCCACTTCTCTTGCTATTGTACTTCCGACAACATTAACAATTCCGATAGTTGTCGCACCGAGTTTCTGAGCTTCTTTCATTGCAGCTCTGGTATCGGCAGTTTCTCCGCTCTGACTGATAAGTATAACAATGTCTTCCTGATTTATAATAGGGTTTCTGTAACGGAATTCTGAAGCATATTCAACTTCAGTCGGAATCCTGCAGTATTGCTCAAGCATATACTCTCCGACAAGCCCTGCATGCCATGCTGTTCCGCATCCCGTAATGATAATTCGTTTTGCATTTATAAGTTTCTCAGCAACAGAATCAAGACCTCCTAATTTTACCAGACCGGTTTCGAAATTAATTCTTCCTCTGTATGTATTCTGCACAGTATCCGGCTGTTCGCATATCTCTTTCAGCATAAAGTGTTCAAATCCGCCTTTTTCAATTTCTTCGAGATTAAATTCGATTTTTTGCGCTTCCCTGAAAATATCTTCATCCTGAATTGTTTTTATCTGGAAACCGTCTCTGCGCAGTATTGCCATCTCACCGTCTTCAAGATAAATCACATTTTTTGTATGATTAATAATTGCAGCTGCATCCGATGAGACTATTATTTCATCCTTGCCTAATCCGAACATAAGCGGACTTCCGAGTCTTGCTATAATAATTTTATCAGGTTCTTTATTGCAAATGCAGGCAAGTCCGTAAGTACCTTCCACTTCATTCAGTGCAAGTCTTACTGCAATTTCAATGCTGTTTTTAATCCTGAAATAATATTCAATGAGATTAGCAAGAACTTCAGTATCTGTATCGGTACTGAATGTAAATCCCTCAATTATAAGTTTCTTCTTTATAGTCGTATAATTTTCTATAATTCCATTGTGAACAAGATAGATATTTCTGTTGTCATCGGAATGTGGATGAGCATTATTGTCATTTGGCTCTCCGTGTGTAGCCCATCTAGTGTGACCTATCCCGATGCTACCCTGCAGAATTTCCCTGTCAAATTCTTCCTCCACATCTTTTACTTTACCTGCTTTTTTGAAAAAATTTGTATTATTTTCATCATTGATAACAGCTATTCCAACCGAATCGTATCCTCTGTATTCCAGTCTTTTTAATCCGTCAATCAGTATATTCAGTGAATTTCTCTTTCCGATATAGCCTACAATACCGCACATTTATTTCTCCTTTTTTTAGTGTTTTAAAAATAGTACAGTAATTTTCTGTAATTTAGTTTTTAGTGCCGAAAAAGGGAGTCGAACCCTTACGAGGTTTGAGCCTCGCTGGATTTTGAGTCCAGTACGTCTACCAGTTCCGTCATTTCGGCTGATTTTAAAAAGTGTATCAAATTAACAATCATATTAAGTTTATTCAACTCATTAATAAAAAGTCTCTGTTTGCTGTTTTCATTTAATAAAAACAGTGATATTAAGAGAATACATTTCTAATAATAAAAAGATAATGCCCGCTGTGTTTATCAGTCGGGCATTTCTGCTATACAAGATAAAGTATTAATTATTTGTTTAATGTAAAATCTTAATATCTTTAAATTTTACAGACTTAAAAATACTCTCATTCCGGAAAGGATTCTAAGAGTTTGCCGTTGTCATATACATATATCCACCAGATTCCGTCTATTAAGATCCTTTCATAGTGTAGCCGAAAGCCGGAATTAATTTTACCTGAAAGATAACTTTGTGACCGGACTATGGCTCCGGTTGATTTTTGAGATGCAGGTGAATTCTGTGGAGATAGAAAGAGTAAAAACAGGATAGAAATAACTGCAAAAATTTGGGTTTTGCCTT
>JAEUSI010000237.1 GCA_016788375.1 Ignavibacteria bacterium
CTCCTTGGTTAAGAGATTCGATGAAAACATTTCTGGATAATTCAACTTCTTTTAATAAAAAATCCCTTTTGTTCTTTTCGGATTATTTATCAGAAAATGATCAATTGGGATTATTCAAAACTCCGGCGGATACAGTTTTTTACAGACATTATCTGAAAGCAAAAGCAATTACTTATAACTGGACAGATATTGTTCCTGCAAGCGGAAAGAGATTTAAAGGAATCGGAATTTTTGAAGGGATAAAACAGGATTCACTGCACGAAGGGAATATGTCTGTCAAACCGGGATTAATCAAAGCCGTAAACGGAGGAACAGCAGCATTCAAACCTAAATCGGTTAATACATCCGGAAATGATTCATGCAATGCAGTTTGTTTTAATGGAAGCAGCCGGAATACATTTTATATTACGAACAGATACAGTGATCTGAGATATTCACAAAGTAATTCACCTCAGGTGAGTATTTTTTCCAGGACTATTGACTGGATTGAGAATATAAATTCTTCATTCACTCTTAATCTCACTGGTATTGCTGAAGGTTTTTATTTTGCGGGAACTAATACAATGACACCGGATACTATGAGAGTATATTTAAGAAACTCATCTTTCCCTTTTACAATCGTTGATTCCGGAAAAGCAATGTTAAACAGTTCCGGAGAGGGAATCTTTACATTCAGCAACATTGCAAATAATACAGGATATTTTATTCAGCTTAAGCACAGAAATTCAGTTGAGACATGGAGTTCATCGCCTCAGAGTTTTATAAACGGTACATTAAGTTTCAGTTTTGTTACATCAGCTTCACAGGCATACGGAAGCAATTTGGTTCAGGTAAATTCTTTACCGGCAAGATATGCAGTTTACAGCGGCGATGTGAATCAGGACGGTACGATTGATGCAGGTGACTTAAGTCAGGTTGAAAATGATGCTGCAAATTCCCTGACCGGGTATGAGCAATCTGATGTAACCGGTGATGACTATGTGGATGCGGGAGATCTGAGCATAGTAGAAAATAATGCAGCATCTGGAATAACTGCAGTCACTCCGTGATTTCCGATTTTGTGTTTCAGATCTTATTGAGGTTTTTCCGGTCAAAATAAAACCGGGATATAGGTTTACTCTTGTATTTGATAAAATTGTTTAAACATCAGGAAATGCGGGAAAATCAAATCTGATTTGATTTATCCAGAAGCCAGCTTTTTTGAAAAATAAATTTTTCATTTTTAATAATGTTGTTTAATATTCCCGATTTATCTTTTTTAGATTCGGTTTTCATATTTATAATCTTTGAATAGTATTTCAGAAAGTTATTGTATGATTCCTTTATTTCCGGAGGCATTCTATCCGAATTTTTAATAAAATGTTTGAAAGTATCTGTCATAGACCGGGCTTGTTCATAAAGGCTTAGTTCATAGAATATTTTTAACATAAGAATTTTAGTATCAAGTTTAAAATAATCGAGATCGTAATTGACCTTTGAAATTTCTTCAAGTGAATTTTCAAATTCTCCTTTTCCATAATACAATAAGGATCTGGAATAATGCTCCATATTATTCCGGTATTCGGGTTTTAGTTCTGAAGTATAATTGTTTATGAAATATTCCATCCAGGGATAATCCTTTACATATACAGAAGTAATGATAACATTCCTGTAAAAATCCGGCTGCATAAAATCTTCATCAGAAACTTTATAGGCTTTATCTTCAATACATAATTTTAAAAACATTAATGCATCCCTCTTCAGCCCGTCATTGAGAGACGCATCTCTGCTTACTGCAATATTGACAAGATCTGCATAATAAAAAATCTTGTCATAACGGCTGATGACTGTTCTGTTTTCAAGAAACATATTTTTTGCTTTTTCATAAAGTTCGTTTTCATTACTGTCCTTTAAACATCTGAACGAATAAAAATTAAAACAAAGCTGAAAGTACAGTGGGGTATTTTCATAAATATTCAGAACTTTTTCCATATTTACGGTTTCCAGAAGATTTTCTGCCGGGTTATTTCCGGCATTCAAGTTACTTCTTTGTCCGTACAGTATATTAACTTTTGCAGTTCTGATCAGATCGAGCCAGAAATACGTAGAGATCAGTTCGGCTGATTTATTCGTATGCTCATATAATTTCTTTAAATCGAGTGTAAGAGAATAGAATCTTGTATTGAGTTTTTCCAGATAATATTTTTCAAAGAAGTCATCGCCGGAATTGGTTTTATCTGTCTCAAGTTCATTTAATGCTGCGTGCATATACTGTTCATAGTATTTTGTAAGATCCCTGTTCAGCAGTTCTTTCAGAAATACCCTGTTCCTTAGAACTTTATCTTCCTTTACATTTGAAAAAAATATAAATTCTTCCGCTGCTTTAAACAGCGCGGAAGTAATTGTCCTGAATATATCTTTGGATTTTTTATCCGTGATTTTTAAATCAGGATACAATTCTTTAAAAATATTTTCTTCATTGAACTCTTTTGATGTAAAATCCGGATGATATTTCTTAAGAATATTAAATAAAGGAAGAGGGTCACGGCTTTGTTTAAAAAAGGG
>JAEUSI010000238.1 GCA_016788375.1 Ignavibacteria bacterium
TCGGGAGGTTAGTTTTCAAGCAATCAAAAACCGGGCATGTTTATAAACAAACAACAGCCCGGTTCAAACAATGATTCTTAACTATATACTCTAACTTCTTCTTCTTTAATGTTTCTTATCTCTCCTCGGAAAACGGATCATTTCCGAAACTGTCTTTATCTTTTATTTTGTCGTCTTTTCCGTGTATTATCAGTTCCGATTTCTGATTCATTGCAATTCGGCGGGCTGTTTTTATAGCTTCATCTTTTATACTTTTTATTGCCGTATTACGTGTATTTCCTTTTCCGCGAACTGCCCATTTTTTTTTGTGTGGTATTACATGCTGATTATTCTTTTTAATCATTTTAATTTTAATTAAAATTTAAAAAAAGTTATTACAGAGTTTTTGTTTGTTAACACTTCAATATTTATTACAGGTTTTACAACCTTAATAGCTCCATACTGTCCCTTGTAGTAAAAGGATCTCTACAAAAATTACCGGTTGGTTCGACCATTCTGTTGTTTCCGGTTTTTCCGATTCGAAAACGATAATTTATGAATTCACCTTTGGAGTTCTGTACATATACCTTTGTTTTCTGGTTTTTAGCTATTTTTACGGCAATTCGGATAGCTTCATGTTTTGTGTTTGCTTTAGAGGTGATTTTAACATTTAATTTTCCCTGAACTATCCAGCCATCCTTTACTTTTGAAACATATTGATCTCTGAATTTTTTCATTTAATTTATTTTTAATTAATTAATTTATATAATTTCGATTTACATTTGTTTTTTAGTTCTCTCTTGATAATTCTGTCATGAGTGTTTTTTATCTCTTAGGATAGAACCATTGCCCAATCTCTTCTAGTCTATAATTTTAGCTTTTTTTCCGGATTTGTTTATCCCGGAATTCTGATTGGCTGTAATCAGAAAATTTCTTTTACAAATTTCTTCAAATATAGATGATAATAATGAATAACTTGTTTTTCTTTCGCTTTTTAACCCCAGCACGGTTTTACCCGGGGTAGTTCGCTGCTTTTTGCTTTTTCTCATTTGTAATTTATTAAAGGTTTTAAATAAATTATATCAATTATTGAATTTATGCTTGTTTTAAAGCTTTTATTGATTTGATAATCCCATCATCAATCCTGATAATCCCGTCATCAATCCTGATAATCCCGTCATCAATCCTGATAATCCCGTCATCAGTCCTGATAATCCCGTCATCAATCCTGATAATCCCGTCATCAATCCTGATAATCCCGTCATCAGTCTTGATAATCCCGTCATCAATCCTGATTACTTTTCCTTCAGTATTGACTACTTATCAAACCAAATTTTTATAAAATCTGAAAATCTTAAATATTTATTCTGCAATATCAATTAATCATAAAATAAGTTCTAAGCGGAATTTTGAATTATTAATTTAGCAATGACGACTTCTAAGTTTGTTATAACCGGAGTTTGAATATACTCCGGCTATACAAACTAAACAGGAAATTTCTGAACAGATGCTTTAAACTTCCTTTTTTACTACAACAGAGATTTCATCGCTGAACTGTCCGACCTGTTCATCCTTTATTCTGTATATACCTTTATATTTCCACTCGCTTACATTTGCGCCGTTTGACAGTATTGCTGTATCTGTATAATTTGGTGCTGAATCATTAGCCAGATATACATATGATTTACCGTCTCCGCGGTCAACATACAGGTCAATCGAATCAGCATTTCCTTTCTTCCAGATGATTTCCGGTTTGCCTGCGGATAATTTTACTTTAAGTACTGGTTTCATTTCAAGTATTGCATCATCTGTTTCCGCTCCTATTATTCCGAGATCATTGCCGATTGATTCATTGTAATTAGGATTGGATTTAATGTTTTTTACAAGTCTTCTCACTCTGATAAATATACCGGCGGGAACGACGGTCGGAGGCGCGATGTGGTTAAAGACCGGAACAGGACCTACAGCTGTACCTTCAGGAGCGTTTTTGATGATGTCTTTATAACTTACTCTTTCCGATAATCCTGCTTTAAATGAGTTAACAAGATTTATCATGTAACTGAACATTGCTGCATCTTTCTGAACAGATGTTACTGTTTCAGTGCTTATACCAAGTGTTGCCGAGTGGTTTGGCAGTTTTGAGGCTAAGTTATTCAGCCAGGTCACTTTCGCTTCCTCTGTAAGAGGCAGATAAAATTGCTTTGCCATAATTTTAATTTTTTAATTTTAAAAAAATTGTTGCTGATTTCTGTTTATTCCGGAATTGCGACAATATTATTTATTTTATTCAAAATATGCAAACGTCAAAAATTCCGGTTTGTGAAAGTACCATACTGTCAATAATGACAAGGGTTTGAGGAATGCAAGATGTTTTTGCAGGTATTTTTAGGTTTTCAATATTGATCTGATTCTAATAAATCCTGATTGTAATTTAAATTTCTTTATGTCTCTATGGTACTGTGTTAAAAATAAATTTCATCTCT
>JAEUSI010000239.1 GCA_016788375.1 Ignavibacteria bacterium
TTGAAATTAAAAACATTGACTTATTGAATCAACAGACATGTATCATAACAAGAGAAAATCTTATTGTTTACAGAAGAAATTACGGAAATAAAGGTATAAAATAATATGAATCATATACATTAAAATTAATATCAATGCCTTATGAAAAATTTCAGACACAAAGATTCCTTCCATCCTCCGTAAACCGATTAATAAGTTTTTCAGGTCAGATGCATTTTTCAAAATCATTTAAACAGAAGGAATTTAATCATGAAAAACAGATCTGATTATTCCGGTATCAAAACATTTTTATTACTGCTAACACTTCTTTACTTCGGATCATCGGATAATGCAAAATCATTAGGGATCGGCTTCGGTCCCGCAACTTATACAAACGGATCGGAAATTTATACTTTCACGGTTGGCTGCGATTCGTTAATACTCCTGCCGTCAGGAGGAACAATTTCATTCGAAGTTTATGCTTTTGGAAGTCTGATAGACTTTTTAGAATTAAGTGTTACTCCAATGCTTCCGGGAATTACTTTTCCTATAGTCATCGGTCCTTCAATTGTACACAGTACATTTACATGGGTTTTGTCCGGTTCGTTTGCCGGAACATTGGGATTTCATATCTTGCCAAACAGCGATCCGTTTTGTAATGTCAGTTTTGACTGGCCGTTGCCTGTGGAGCTTGCTTCGTTCACATCAGTTGTTCACGCGAATGATGTCACTTTAAACTGGACAACAGCAACGGAAAACAATAACGCAGGATTTGATATTGAGAGAAAAATGAAATCAGATGAAACATCAGGCTGGGTTGTTTCGGGAAGAGTTCAGGGAAAAAGAAATTCGAATGTGCAGAACAGCTATACTTTTATGGATTTGAATTTAAATTCCGGAACATACCAGTACAGACTGAAGCAGTCTGATTTCAACGGAAGTTACGAATATTTTTACCTTAATAATAATGTATATATAAGAGTGCCTGAAAAATTCAATCTTCAGCAGAATTATCCGAATCCGTTCAATCCTGTTACAAATGTGGAATTTGGAATTTCGAAATCGGGGGTTGTATCTTTGAAAGTTCATGACATGTCCGGGAAAGAAGTTGCAACACTTGTAAATGAAAATCTCCCGCCGGGGTATTATACTGTAAAATTCAACGGAAGTAATCTGTCCAGTGGAGTTTATTTCTGCATTATGAAAGTAAATGGTATTATAATTACTTCGAAAATGATATTAATGAAGTAAACCCGGGAAGAAAATCAGTTTCTCAGAAAAGCCGTGTAAGTTAGTTTACACGGCTTTTTAATTACAGGTAAAGATAGTGAAAGTTTTTAACTCAGGATTGTTTTTAGTGTACATACAGAGTAAATTAAATTAATATAAATTTAATATTGCATAAATGTGTTAAATATTTTTGTAATGCAGATACTCATCCGGTAACGAACAAAAGATTGTACCATTTAAAGTACAGTGAAAAATTATGAAATCAGCATAAATTGAAACAGGGAAGAAATAAAACAGTTTAATCAGATGAGTTTTTTAATAATCCAGGTTACTGAAATGTGAAATTAATTCCTTTGTAAATTCTGATACATAATCAGCTAACCGAAAGTAAGAATAACAGAATTCTTATCAAAAACACGGCAAAATGAAACACTTCAGTTCAAATAAATCCGATCACCCTCCGTAACCGGAAATCAGGAAAATCAATTAACCGGGAATAAAAAATCCTGAATGTGTTTTAAAATTTAAACGGAGAGAATAAAATCATGAAATATATTTACAATAAAATATTTTATTTTTTAGTGTTGTTTTTGTTTTTTTCGCAAAGTGAAAGACAGAATGCAAATGCATATAATATAAATTTCGGACCTGCTACATATACAAACGGTTCTTATACAGAAACTTTATCGATTCCATGCAATGGTACGGTTTATTTACGATCCGGCGGTTCAATAACATTTCAGGTTTCCGCATTCGGGGATATTCTGGAATACATAACGCTAAGCGCTTCTCCATTGCCTCCGGGAGCAACATTCCCGACAGTAAGCGGAGGTCATGCGGTGCAAAGTACATTTTCATGGACTCAGGAAAGTTCATTTACAGGTACTGTAAATTTTCTGCTGATGCCTTATGAAATAGTATGCTCCGTTATATTTGACTGGCCGCTGCCAGTTGAGCTGTCATCTTTTAATTCAGTTGTTTACGGGAATGATGTAACGCTGAACTGGACAACAGCATCTGAAATCAACAACTCCGGATTTGATATAGAGAGAAAACTCAGAACAGATGAAATATCAGGCTGGATAGTATCGGGTAGCTTGCCCGGAAACGGAAATTCAAACGTACAGAACAATTATACATTTACTGATTTGAATTTAAATTCCGGAACATATCAGTACAGACTGAAGCAGACTGATTTCAACGGTAGTTACGAATATTTTTA
>JAEUSI010000023.1:0-273 GCA_016788375.1 Ignavibacteria bacterium
ATTTATTATACCGGGTTTAATAATCTGTCCGATACCGATTACACTAAAATTGAAACTTCAGTCTATATTGCAAATGAGCTGAAGGGAAAATTCGGAAATCTTGCGTATCAGTATTCCGGAAACAGTTCATATATTTTAAAATTCAGTCAAGACAATAATTATGCGTTTGTCACCGAAGAAAATCCCGGTATGCCGGATAAATCAGAATATGTGTACGTAAACAGCCGGAAGCTTCCGTTTCCGGGTACAACAGAAATCAGCAACGGCAGATTC
>JAEUSI010000023.1:283-32830 GCA_016788375.1 Ignavibacteria bacterium
CGGAAAAGACGAAAAGTATTACTGCGAAATTTATATTGATAATGTATCGGCAGGAAAAGTTTACAACAGCACAGGTTTTCCTTCTTATGACACTGAAGGCAGTCAGATGATTTTTTTTGCCGTCAGGGATAAGACATTGTATTCTGTTAAAGTAAAGTTTTAACGGATATTAAAAAATAATTTAATAACTAACCGTCAGGGAGGTTTAAATGATTTCTGGTATATTTTCAAATTCTGAAGGCGGAAACATATTCCGGCTGTCATTGGCTTTAATTTTACTGCTATTAATTCCGGCAACTGAAAATTCATTCTCACAGTCTACTTCCAGTACAAGACCTCCGGATTCAATGAAATCTGCGAACGTTCCGCCGGAAATGATTGAACAGAAGAAGGCAACCGAAGAAAACAAGACTCCGCCTGATAATAAAGGCGGAAAACCGAGATTTGAAGTTGAAAGGGTTTATGAAAGAAGTTCAAACAATCCTGAAGGAGGACTCGGAGATTATATACTGGTAAAGGTTAAGTTTCTTGAAGATCTGATAAATGAACAGGCTGCAAAGAATAAAAACATTATTCTTTACATTAACGGACTTCCTATCAAGGGATCAAATGCAATAATTAAAAAAGACACCTCCTCTTCAGATTCCGAGATCGAATTTTATCTGTCCCGGAAAAATGAATCAAAAGAATCCTGGGACGCCCTGTTAAGAAGACCTGATCTTGAAGAACGTTCGAACAAGCACGTGACGGTAAGCGTCGGACTGGAAGGTGAAAGGGAAATAAGCGCGCCGGCTAATAATTTTTCTCTGATTATCTTTACTGCAAAGACAGTTTATCAGTTCATTTTTGTTATCATAGTGCTTCTTGCTTTGACAGTTTATCTCGGCATGAAAACTTCAATGTTAAGGGAGCCGATTATTTATCATACCATGGAAAGCGACAGACCGTACAGTCTCGCACTGACGCAGATGGCATTCTGGTCTTATCTTGTAATAGCTTCATATATTGCTTTGTTTATTATTACAAAAGAATTTCCTCCTATAACAGGTTCGGTTTTAACGTTAATAGGAATAAGTTCCGGCACCGCGCTCGGATCTGTTTTAATAAATTACAGCAAGGTTTCCGATGCAAAAGAAAGAGAGAATAATTTGTCAGCGGAGAGAAACATGCTTCAGTCAAGAATAGACGAAATTAACGAAGCACTTAAAAGAACTCCTCCGCCTATAAACTCTGCTGAACTTCAGCGGGAAAAAGATACAAAGCAGCAGAGACTTTTTGAGGTTATTCAGACTAAGCCGACAGTTCCTCTGGATATATTATATACAAGCAAGGGATTTTTCAAGGATATGCTGTCGGATTCCAACGGCATAAGTTTATACAGATTCCAGATAGCAGTGTGGACTCTTGTAATCGGATACATTTTTATTTTTAATGTGTGGGATAATCTGTCAATGCCTCAGTTTGACAACACTCTGCTTGCGCTTATGGGAATCAGTTCCGGTACTTATCTGGGATTTAAAATTCCCGAACAGAAATAATATTTATTTCCAGTTTACGTATTCAAATTCATACCCGTCGGTTTCAAGAATGACGGCATTGCCGGTATCTGTTCTGAATACTTTTGAGCCTGTCCTTTCAAGCCTGTTCAGAATTATTCCGGAAGGGTGATTGAATTTATTAAACTTTCCGCAGGAAATAACCGAAATATCCGGACGGCATTTCATTACAAAGGGAATTCCTGTAGATGTAATGCTTCCGTGATGAGCAACTTTCAATACATCTGATTTCAGAAAATCATTATATGTTTTATAAAGAAATTTTTCTCCTTCGCTTTCAGTATCTCCGGTAAAGAGCAGTTTACTTTCCTTGTATTTCAGAAGAAATACAACTGAGCCGTTATTCAGATTGTCACCTGCTGTAACTCCTTCATTGTTTACAAAATTTTCATCGGGCAGCAGAAAATAAAGGCGTATATCGTTCAGATCTTTTATAACATCCCCTGTTCTGATAACTTTTCTGTAAATGTTTTTTGCCGAAACAAGACTGTCAGTGGTTTTTGAAAATGAAGTGAAAGTTTTCTGTCCGCTTTCGATAATACAGCCGATATTAAAGTTTTGCAACAGATAATTAACACCGCCAGTGTGATCATTATGAAGATGTGTTATTATAAGAAGGTCAATTTTACTTATGCCGTTTCGGATAAGATAAGGTCCGATCGTTCTCTCTCCGCTGTTGTAATTCTGTGAAATCATTCCGCAGTCAACAAGAATTGTTTTATTTTCCGGAGTCTGAATCAGCGTGCAGTCTCCCTGTCCGATATCAAGAAAAGTAACCCGGAGTTTTTTACTGAAATCATATCTGAACAGCATTAATGCCATAAAAGTCAGCGATGCAATTATCAGCTTTTTGAAAAAATCCCGTGTGTCTTTTACGGTGATCATCAGAATAACTGCAAAGTAATAACAGATTACAAAGAAAGGATTCATGCTTGCCGTTTTTATGTAAGCAAAATCGAGTGACGCGCACCATTTAATAAAATACAGCTGGAAATTCAAGAGCAGATTGTTTGTCACGGCAATGACAGATGACATGTAATTTGAAAATATCCCCGTCAGAATCTGAAAGAATCCCACAGCAAGAGAAAGATTTGCCAGAGGCACAATCACAACATTGGCAAGAAGGGAAATTACAGACACTTTGCCGAAGTAGTTTACTGTTACAGGCAGAGTTCCGATCTGAGCGGCGAGAGTCGTAAAGAATAAGACCGAAAGTCCGTGAGTGAATTTCCTGCCGTGAATTTTCCATTCGTGAATTTTATTTACGAAAATTTTTTCAAACAAAGTGTAAATGAGAACCATTGATAACACTGAAACAAATGAAAGAATAAATCCCTGATTGAACAGTTGTTTCGAATCAAAAAGCAATATTACAGATGCCGCGAAACCGATAGTATTGTAGAAATTTACTTTGCGCTGAATCATTACAGAAACAATCAAAGCAATTCCGGTTAAAGTAGCCCTGACTATTGAAGCGGGACTACCCGTAAAAAGGCAGTAAAAGACAAGAATAACTGCAGTTACTATCGTTCTCGGCATTAAAGGTATTCTGAAAACAGACAACAAAAGCGTTACTGATATTATTATATAAGCGACATTAAGCCCGGAAACTGCTATCAGATGCATAACGCCTGCATCTATAAAAGCAGTCTTGACCTCTTCGGAAATATCACTCCTTTCTCCGGTAACCAGACCTTTCAGATAGGAAGCGCAGTCTCCTTTTATGAATTCATCTATATTTTTTAAAGCATACAGTTTGCCCGGTAAAATAATACTCTGTTCAGTAAATGATAAGTTTCCCGTTGAAACGGCTTTTATATTTTCATATCCGTTTGCGTTAAATATTTTATAAATGTAATTATTAAAAAGATAATCCCTGTAATCAAACTCACCGGGATTTCTTTTTCCGGGAGGCAGCTGAATTTTTCCTTTAATCCGTATCAGATCGCCGGCATTCAGTATAGGCGGAGGTATTCCCGCTTTGGAATAAATATTTTTCCGGATTGTTACGGAAACCTTTCCGCTAACAGTTGATGTATCCTTTCCTGAAACTATACTGTTTGCATTCAGCACAAATTTTATTTTTGAACTGTCATAATCCGGGATTTCATTTATGACACCTGTCATTGTAACAAAAGAATTTTTCCCTGTTTCCGGATAATAATAAACTGATTCATTCTGAATGTAAAAGAAATCAAAATTTGATTTCAGTATACCGGCAAGTATTATTAACAATGAAGGTACTGCTGATGAGAATTTACTGTTTCTGTATATCTGAAATACTCCAACGGCAGCAAGGATTACTATCGGAAGCAACAGATACAGAGGATTAAATAAAACATTCGAACCTGTGATTATTCCTGCTGTTAAAAGAACTGAAAATCTGAGTGCAGGAGAGTTTTTTAAGTCTGGCATTTTAACTTTATCTGTAATTAACCGAACAATTGTTTAACATGAATTACTTTTAAAGGAATAATTCTTTTAAGTAAGAATTCCTCGGTTAAGCTAATTCCGTTAAACTTTACATTCAGTAACTGTTAAAATGTTAAATACATCTTGGACTTTTATTATCGGATGGATTTTTCTAATTTGTCGCATGAATCCTGTCGAAATTATCAAACTGAAACGCAACAATTATCCGCTTACTGAAAATCAGATTAAATTTTTTATTGAAGGTTATCTGCAAGGAGATATAACAGATTATCAGATGTCCGCTTTTCTCATGGCTGTTTATTTTAACGGAATGAATGATGAAGAGACATTTTATCTGACGGATATTATGCTTAACAGCGGTGAAATTATAGACCTGAATTTTCTTGATATGCCTAAAGTTGACAAACATTCTACCGGAGGCGTCGGTGATAAAACTTCGCTTATAATTGCTCCTCTTGTCGCCTCATGCGGAATTGCAGTACCGATGATTTCAGGAAGAGGACTCGGTCATACCGGAGGAACTCTCGATAAGCTTGAATCTATTCCGGGATTTAATGTTAATTATTCAGTTCCGGATTTTAAAAGAATTATAAAAGAAACCGGAGTTGTGCTTATCGGCCAGACTGGCGAGCTTGCTCCGGCAGACAAAAGAATTTATTCTCTTCGCGATGTAACCGCAACAGTAGAATGCATTCCGCTAATTACTTCAAGTATAATGAGCAAGAAACTTGCCGAAGGAGCGGACGGAATCGTGCTTGACGTAAAAATCGGAAACGGAGCAAATCTGCCTGATAAGGAAAAATCAGTCGAGCTTGCAAAGAAACTGATTTCAACGGCGAAAAAATTCGGAAAGAAAGCAATTGCGGTTCTGACTGACATGGAAGAGCCTCTCGGCAGGAATATTGGCAACTGGCTGGAAGTCGAGGAATGCATAGAAATGATGAACGGATCAATGATACCGGATTTGTATAAACTTACAAATGTACTTTCCGGAGCTATGATATTTCTCGGCGGGAAAGCTTCCGGGATAGATGAAGGCGAAAAAATTGCCGGGCAGAAACTTATAGACAAAAGCGCTTATAAAAAATTTCTTGAAATCGTAAAGATACAGAACGGTGATGTAAAATATATTAAAGACTGGTCAAATCTGAAAAGAGGAAAGTTTAAGAGACAGGTGCTTGCCTCTGAAGACGGATTTATTACTGAAATGACAGCAATGGATTTCGGTTATGCATCAATTGAACTCGGATGCGGCAGGAAAAGGGTTGAAGATAAAGTTGATTATCTCGCCGGAATAATATTACATAAAAAGTGCGGTAATGAAGTAAGGGAAAATGATATAATATGCGAGCTGTATTCCGGTTCAGAAACAAAATTAGAATCGGGATTTAACAGACTCAAAGATGCCGTCAGAATTTCAAAAACAAAACCTCCGGAAAGAAAACTGATTCTGGATATACTGGACTGATGTTAATTAAGAGATCAGAAAAATCTTATTCAGCATTCATCATCTCATTTTTAATCTTCACAGTATTTTTTTCCTGTAACTTAAAAACTTCCGAAGATTCTGTTGCCGGGAAAAACGATAAATTCAAAAAACCTCCGTCCGCAGAAACAGACCACAATTCTGGCAATGAATATCTTATTGTCCTCAGGGTTATAGACGGAGATACATTTAAAATGTCTGACGGTGAAAAGGTCAGATTAATCGGAATAGACACTCCGGAAAAATATGAATCTTCAAAGTTAGACAGAGAATCAGAAAGAACAGGCAGGGATAAATCCGTTATAAAGAAACTCGGCGAAGAAGCAACCGAATATGTCAGGAATCTAGCTGAAGGTAAAAAAGTCAGACTTGTCAGAGAGAAAAGCGGTTATGACAAGGACAAATACGGAAGACTTCTGAGGTATGTTTATCTTGAAGACGGTACGTTTCTTAACGCAAAAATCATTGAGGACGGATATGCAAATGTTTATAATTCTCCCGAGGTTTCAAAGCTGAACGAATTCAGAGAACTGGAAAGAAGCGCAAGAGAAAACAAAAGAGGTTTATGGGGAGAAACAGAAGGATTAAAGTGAATACGCCTGCATTCTGACACTGATTATATCTGAAGTATAACTCTGAACAGAATTACAAGTCTGTAATTTATTTCATTTATACAATAATTCAGTTTGGGTATATTATTAAATGAAAAATAATATCAAATATCTTGTCACGGCTGCCTTACCTTATGCCAATAATTACGTTCATATCGGACATGTTGCCGGGGCAATTCTGCCTCCTGACATTTATGTACGATTCAGAAAATTAAAAAATGATGATGTTATATTCATCTGCGGATCTGATGAACACGGGACTGCTATTGAAATGGCTTCAATTCTGGAAAAAGTAACGCCTCAGGAAATTATAGACAGATATCATTTTTCAAATAAAAAGGCATTTGAAGATCTCGGGATCCGGTTCGACATTTTTTCCAGAACTTCAAGCGAAATTCATAAAGTAACAGCTTCGGAATTTTTCCTTAACCTTTACAATAAAAAGCTTCTATATCAGAAGACCGAGAAACAGCTTTATTCTGAAAAAGAAAAAAGATTTCTTGCAGACAGATTCATTTCAGGAACCTGCCCGGTCTGCGGATTTGAAGAAGCCCGCGGAGACGAATGCGAAAACTGCGGCAGCAATCTTTCGCCGCTTGAACTCATTAATCCGAGATCCAAAATCACCGGAGATACTCCAGTGGAAAAAGAAACTACTCATTTTTATATACCGCTCGCTGATTATCAGGAGAAACTATCGGAATGGCTTTCGGAAAAGAAAAACTGGAAAGCGAATGTAATCAATTACTGCAAAGGCTGGCTAAAGTCCGGATTAAGAGACAGGGCGGTTACAAGAGATCTCGACTGGGGTGTAAAGGTTCCTGTTAAAGGAAATGACGGCAAGGTTATATATGTCTGGTTTGAAGCTCCGATCGGATATATTTCCATGACAAAGGAATTTTTCATCGGAAAGAATGAACCGGAAAAGTGGAAAGAGTACTGGAGCGGAAAAGATTCAAGACTCATTCACTTTATCGGAAAAGACAATATTGTATTTCACTCAATTATTTTTCCTTCCATGCTTATGGCTCACGGTGGTTTTAATCTGCCATATAACATACCTGCAAATGAATTTCTTAACATCGGCGGGAGGAAGTTTTCCAAAACCCGGGGAAATGCAATACTTCTCAGGGACATAGTGCAGAAATTTAATCCTGATGTGGTCAGATATACGATAGCCTCAATCTTTCCAGAGAACAAAGATTCGGAATTTACATGGGAAGATCTACAGGCAAAGAATAACAATGAACTAGCAAGCATATTGGGAAATTTTGTGAACAGGACAGTAGTTTTTGCAAAATCAAAATTCGGGAATGTAATACCGGAGTTTCCCGATAGCGGATCTCACATGAAAGAGAACGGTATTCTTGAACATATAAAAAGCAAAGCTGATGCAGTTGCTGATAATATAGAAAACTTCAGATTCAGAGATGCACTGAGTGAAGCAATGGATGCTGTACGAAGCGCAAACAAATATTTCAATGATTCAGAGCCGTGGAAGCTGATTAAAGATGATAAGGAAAAATGTTCAGCCGTGATAAACACCTGTCTGGAGATTTGTCATTCTCTGGCAATATTGTTTGAACCGTTTCTGCCGTTTACTTCAGATAAAATTCTTCATATACTCGATAAAGATACTTCAGGATTAAAATGGGAAAATATCGGCAAAAGGGTTTTGAAATCCGGTACAGCATTAGGAGAGAACAGCATATTATTTCCGCAGATTGAAGACAGTACGGTAAAAGAGCTGAATCTTAAATACAATATCGGGATTGATCCGGGAAACAGTCCTGTTAATGTTGAAGACACAAATAACATGAATGTTATCAGCATAGAAGATTTTCACAAAGTAAAGCTGAGAGTAGCAAAAGTATTAAAATGTGAAATTGTTCCCGGGAGTAAAAAACTTCTAAGGCTGAAGCTGAAAGTCGGAGATACAGAAAAACAGATTGTCTCCGGAATTTCTGAACATTATAAGCCGGAAGAAATTGAAGGCAGGTTAATTATAATTGCAGATAATCTTAAACCTTCAAAAATTATGGGAATAGATTCCGAAGGAATGCTTCTTGCAGCAAAGAAAGGCGGAAAATTAAAAATTGTAACAGTCGACGGTGATATTGAAGACGGAGCGGAAGTAAATTGAAATACAAATTCAGAAATATTGAATATGATTTCGGAAGCAGAACATTCATAATGGGGGTATTGAATATTACCCCGGATTCTTTTTCTGACGGCGGTAAATATTTTGACGGCAGGGTAAATATTAAGAAAGTTATGGAAGATGCGGTTTTAATGGAAAAAAACGGTGCTGATTTCATTGATATCGGCGGTGAATCGACAAGACCGGGTTCTGAACAGATCAGCATAGATGAGGAAATTGAAAGAGTTGTTCCTGTAATATCCGAATTGAAAAAAAAAGTAAAAATTCCTTTATCTGTTGACACTTATAAGCATGAAGTAGCCGAAGAAGCTCTGAAAGCAGGCGCAGAGATAGTAAATGACATAAGCGGATTCAGGTTTGATGTTGAAAATGCCGAGGTTACTGCCGAATACAATGCAAGCTGCATACTGATGCATATTAAAGGAACTCCCGGGAATATGCAGAATAATCCTGTTTATGAAAATGTAACTGAAGAGGTATATAATTATCTGAAAGAATCAGCCGATATAGCAAGGAGTTTCGGAATCACTCAGATTATTACTGATGCGGGAATAGGTTTCGGCAAGACACTTGAGCATAATCTGGAATTAATCAGAAATCTCGGAAAATTCAGGGAACTGAATTATCCTGTAATGATCGGAGTGTCGAGAAAAAGTTTTATAGATAAAATTTTTCCGGCACCTGTTAATGACAGGCTTATTGAAACAATTGCGGCAAATGTGATCGGCATTTCAAACGGAGCGGATATTATCAGAGTTCATGACGTGCCTGAAAACAAAAAAGCCGTCAGGATAGCAGATAAAATTTATAAAAACTAATTTTATGGCAAATACAGAAAATATAGTTCAGAAAATTCTTAAACCCGTCAAGCAGGACAGAGGCGTTAATAACGGCGAAGTGTTTGAATTTGACATTATCGGAATGAACTGCAACGGATGTGCAAACAGCATAAAAACTTATCTGGATAATCTGGAAGGAATAAATAAAGCGGAAATTAACTTTGCCGCGGAAACCGGAAAAGTTGATTTCAATCCCGGTATTCTCAGCAGGGAAATTATCAGCAAAGAGATAAAGAATTTAGGTTTTGAAGTTTCGGCTGAAGATGAGGAATCTGTATCGGAAAATATGAAGCTTAAGCAGCTGAGTCATCAGAGAAAAAAAATCATTGTCTCGGTATTTCTTTCCCTGATTATTATTGCGCTCAGCATGAAAGAGCATATACATTTTGTAGAATCTCTGCACATTCCTGTAAACATTACTCTGATTCTGCTTATAATATTATCTTCAGTTGTTATTTTCTGGTGCGGAAGCAAATTCATTAAAGGCGCAGTTACTTCAATGAAGAACAAAAGTTCGGATATGAATACATTAATAACTCTCGGCAGTATGTCTTCTTATATTTACAGCCTTGTCATATCTTTTAATATACTTTTAGGATTGAATATAAAGTCTCTCGGGGAATCGACAGAAGTTTATTTTGAAACTGCGGCTATGATTATCACTTTCATTCTGCTCGGAAATTATCTGGAAGCAGTAATGAAAACCCGCACACAGTCTTCGATAAAGAAATTAAAGGATCTTCAGTCTAAATCTGTGACTGTTGTACGTGACGGTGTTGAAATGACTGTTTCATTTAAGAAGGTTCGGATTAACGACATTGTACTGATAAAAACAGGCGATAAAATTCCCGTGGACGGAGTTATTACCGAAGGATTCTGCGTGGTTGACGAAAGCGCAATGACAGGCGAAAGCCTTCCTCTTGAAAAGAAAAAAGGGGATGATTTAATGAGCGGAACTCTTCTTAAAAACGGATTTATAAAAATGAAGGCGCAGAAAGTCGGAAACGATACAATGCTTTCAAGAATTATCACTCTCGTCAAAGATGCCGCTAATACAAAGCCAAAAATTCAGAAACTTGCCGACAGAATATCGGCTGTATTTGTTCCTGTTGTAATTGTTATATCTGTTGTTACCTTTGCTGTATGGTATTTTCTTATCGGAACAGAGTTTGACAAGTCTCTTTTATTCGCGGTTTCTGTTCTGATAATTGCCTGTCCGTGCGCGCTCGGACTTGCTTCACCGATAGCAATAATTATCGGAGTGGGAAGAGCGGCTGAGAACGGAATTCTTTTTAACAATGTGGATTCGATTGAAAATTTAATGAAGGTAAACACTGTATGTTTCGATAAAACCGGAACATTAACAACAGGTGAAATGCATGTCAAAGGTATATATACTATGAACGGATTTACTGAAAATGAACTTATGAAATATGCCTGCTCTGTCGAAAAGCTGTCCGGTCATCCGATTGCAAAATCGATTGTAAATTACGGGATTGACAATAACATTGTCCTGTTTAAGGATGTTAGGGATTTTTCAAATGATTCCGGACTTGGTGTCAGGGCAAAAGCGGGAAACAAGGAAGTTATGATCGGGAATGAAGCCTTTATAAAAAGCAAAGGTATATCGGTATCGGATTTAGTATACAAATCCGAAAGCATCAACCTTTTTGTAGTTATTAACAATGAAGTAAGCGGACTGATAGAAATTGAAGACAGAATCAAGGAGGAAGCTGCAGATGTTGTTAATCAGCTGACTGCAGATAATTATGAAGTGTTTATGATTTCGGGTGACAATAAATATTCCGCTGAGCGAACGGCTAAAGCTCTGGGAATAACCAGCTTTTCATATAAAACACTTCCGGAGAGTAAAGAGAAAATTGTTGCGGACCTACAGTCGGAAAATAAAAATGTTGCGATGGTTGGCGACGGAATCAATGATGCACCATCACTTGCAAGAGCAAATGTCGGGATAGCTATCGGCACCGGACAGGAAATTGCCATCGATTCAGCCGATGTAATACTCGTAAAGGACGATTTAAAAAATATTCTCAAATCAATCAGAATCTCCCGGAATACGGTAAAAATAATCAAACAGAATTTTTTCTGGGCTTTCTTTTATAACGTTATTGCAATTCCGTTTGCAGCGGGAATATTCGCTCCGTACGGGATTATAGTAAGCCCGGTTATGGCGGCAATGCTGATGGCTTTCAGCGATGTTGTAACTGTCATAGGAAATTCTCTTAGGTTGAAATTTATGAGAATAGAATAAAATGGTAAGATATTATGTCTTGGAGGAATTAAGAATTTTTTCTTTCTCCTTCATATACTCTTTCCTGTATTGGAAAACTTCAACAATTGTTCTGAATATTACAGACGGTCTTGCGCCGGTTGATATGCCGTCAACTCTCGGCAGATGCATTACACCGATTTCAGTTACCGAATAATTCAGCAGCTTTGCCTTAAGCATTATCTCTGCGTCAATAAATGCATCTACGGAATTAATTGTAATCTTCCTGAATAAGTCGGCTTTAAAAAGCTTAAATGCGCAGTCTATATCCCAGAAATCTATGTCAAAGATAAGTTTAAGCAGATAGTTGTAGCAAAGAGAAGTGAACTTTCTGTAAAAGGAATACTGCTTGCGCTTTCTATATCCGACTACAATATCGGAAAAGGGTATTAAAGCGACAAACTTCTTGAGTTCCTCGAGATCAAACTGATTATCTCCGTCGGTATAAAACACATAATCAAGCCTGGCATTTACAAATCCGTCTCTGAGAGTTACTCCGTAACCAAGATTTTTTTTATGATGTATAACGCGGACTTTCGGATACTTTGCGGCGAGATTATCGGCAACTTCCCCTGTCTTATCCGGGCTTCCGTCTTCAATTATTATTATTTCATAATCTTTCAGCCTTAGTTCTTCAAGAACCTTCACAGCCGAATCAACTACTTTATCTATATTTTTTTCATCAAAATAAGCCGGGAAGAATACGGAAAGCGTAATATTGGAATTATCTGTCATTATTTATTTAACTGCCTGATGTAATTATATGTCCTTCTGATCCCCTCTTCAATTGAAGTCTCCGGTTTCCACGAAAATGATTCTTTAACAAGAGTATTGTCAAGAACACTTTCGGGAACATCAATTTTTCTGGCAACTTTATAATTTATCTTCACTTCTTTTCCGGAAATTTTCTGTATGATTTCAATTATCTGATTAAGAGAATATCCGGTTCCCGAACTCAGATTGAATACAAATTCCGGCGGGTGTGTCTTTAAGGAAGATGCAAGAACATCAACTGCATCTTTAATGTAAATGTAATCACGTATAACGTGACCGTCTCCCCAGATTTCTATAATCTCATCATTAATAATCTTGTTAATAAATACTGCAATTGCTCCCTGCGAAGCAAAAGGATTCTGCCTTTCTCCATAAGGATTTGAAAGGCGGAAGACGTTGTAATTAAGATTATTGAGTTTATTAAAAAGAAATAAATATTCCTCGATGGTTTTCTTGATAATGCCGTATGAACAAATGGGATATGAAGAATAACTTTCCTTTACCGGTACATGTTCTGGAATGCCGTATACCGTTCCTCCGGAAGAAAGAAACACAACTTTTTTAATATCCAGTTTTATGCATTCCTGAAAAAGCTTCAATGAAGATATCAGATTAGACTCTGCATCATAAACCGGATTTTCATTTGATGAAACTGGAAGCGTAGAACTTACCAGATGAAGCACATAATCTATCCCGTTAAGCGAATTTTTCAGATCAATCTCATTATTAAAATCACCTTCGATTATTTTAACTTTACTTTCTATCTGATGTATGTTCTTTTTTGAAAAATTTATCTTGTCAAATATTATAACTTCATATCCTTTTTCAATCAGACTCTCGCACAAATGAGAACCGATGAATCCGCCTCCGCCAAATACTATGCATTTTTCTTTATCTGCAGACATTTTATCAATTTAATTTTTCAAACACAAAAGACGTAAATCTTCCGTCTGCTGAACTGACTGTCTTCAGCAGTCTGAAATCCGGATTATCTTTTAAATCTTCAATCCTTACGTCAGTCTTCATGTCTTTCGGACGGTAACTGTAATGCGAATCCCATATAATAATCGATCCGGGTTTTGCATTTTTCAGGCTTTCAGATACAAGCCATACAAGTTTATCCGGTGATTCCCTGTAATAATTATCCTGATAAAACGGAATAAAGGAATGGTTGTAGTATATTTCCTTTCCTTTGTAATCAATACTGTTTATAAATTCAGAAGTCTGCTTAAGAGCAACATTTTCTGAAGAAAGTTTTTTCGGATTAAAACTTACGTAAAGATAAAATACTGCAATTAAGATTAAAATAATAGAAAGCTTGTTCACATAATCTGCCGAGGAATCTTTTTTAAGCAACAGGATTACTGTAAAAGCAGCCATTATTATGAAAAACTTGGTATAGTCACTGATGTCTAATAATATAAATCCGTCAGTTGTCTTTGACAGGAAAGCAAGTGTAATGAAAGCAAGAATTCCCGTGATTATATATGAAGTATTTCTGAATTCTTTAATTGCCAGATTATTCAGACCTATTGTTGCAAAGATTGCAGCAACAGGAGAAATGTGCAGCAGGTATCTCCAGTTTCCGGGATTTGCCCTGTCCCCGAACATTGTCATCATCTGAACAAGAAACACTGTTACAAATATTATGTAAAATATTCCGTATTTTTTAAAATACTCCCTGTAATTTTTTGTATCTGCAAGGAATCCGAAAAATCCCTGAAGAAAAAGAAGTAATGTTACAGGTCCAATCACGAAAATGTAAACTACTACATAATGAAACACACCCTGTGACTTGTAAGAATAAGCATTAAGCGCTTGAATCTCCGAGATTATGTACAGAATATCCCCGGTCTTGAGATATCCGAGTAAATCATAAATAAGCGGGAAAATTCCGAGAGCTATGATTGCTGCATATTCCTTTTTCCTGAAAAATATAAATGCGAATATAGCCATCAGTAAAAGTATCTCCTGCCTTACGGTAAAAATATATCCGAGAAGCAGTCCCGATATGAAATAATATTCTTTCTTATAAGAAATCAGAACCAGCAATATCAGAAGAGAAGTGAATATTTCAGCATAGGATCTGAATGATAAATCAAAAAACAAAGGCTGAACTGACAGAAGCAATGCTCCGAAAAACGCATACCTGATATTATAAACTTTCAGAAGTACATAAGTGAAATAAACTGACAGAGATGCAATAAATGAATTTACCAATAGTACGGATTCGTATCCGAACAAAGAAGGAATTACAAGAAAGATTTTATAACCCGGCTTTGGCGAATTTCCGAGGATTGCAAAAGGATCTGACCAGAATTTTATCATGTTGATATACTGTCCGACTTCGTCGTCCTGATAAAAACCAACGGAATACTTGCTGCTCAGAAAATACAACGCGGTAAGCAGCGGAATGACGAGCCAGAAAAACTTCTCTAACACACTGTTTTCATCAAGCGGAGCAACTCTTTCAGCAGGTTTAATTTTTACTGATGCCTTTGAATTTTCTTTCTTCTGATTTTTTGCCATAAAATGATGTCAAATATATTAATATACATTTGAAAATGAAATCAAATAATTTAATAAATGCAATCTTCCTGTTCATTGATAATTAAAATGATTTTTTAAATGAACAAAGGATTAATGTACTTTTTCCTGAATAGTTTCTTATCAACTGCAGATAATTACGGCTGTGACAGATATTCAGATTTCAGATTAACTTTTTTAAACCTGTACATAATGTTATATTTGAAAAAGCAAAAAATTTTTCAATGTCATATCAGCTCTTAGGTGATTCTATTCAGATTGTAGAAATTAATCAGACCATAAAGCAGGTAGCTCCTACTGATGTCAGCATTCTTATAACAGGCGAAAGCGGTGTCGGAAAGGAAGTTGTTGCTAATTCCATTCATCATTTAAGCAAAAGAAACAATAAGCCGCTTATTGTTGTCAACTGCGGTGCAATTCCGGAAGGAATTATCGAAAGTGAATTGTTCGGACATCAGAAAGGCGCATTTACCGGGGCTATTGATGAAAGGAGAGGATATTTTGAACTGGCGAATACGGGTACGATTTTTCTTGATGAAATAGGTGATATGCCGTTATCAACTCAGGTGAAATTTCTGAGAGTTCTTGAAACTGGTGAATTTATGCGCGTCGGAGGGAATAAAGTTATAAAAGTTGATGTAAGAATTATTGCAGCAACGAATAAGGAACTCTCCGAAGAAGTTCTGAACAGGAATTTCCGCGATGATCTTTATTACAGGCTGAGATCTATTAATATTTTCATTCCGCCTCTCAGAGAAAGAAAATCTGACATCAGACTCTTGTTTGATTATTTTACAGACTCTTACTGCAAAGCAAATAATATAGAATATCTCGGCACTGATCAGGATGCAATGGATTTTATTCTTAATTACAACTGGCCTGGAAATGCAAGAGAACTCAAGAATTTCTGCGAAAGCATTTTAGTACTCAACCCGGGAAAGAAAATCACACTTTCTGATGTAAAAAAATATCTTCAGATTGATGCTTCAGATACTGCAAGACCGCTTCCCGTAATATTCAGCAAGTCAAAGGAAAACGCTGAAAAGGATTTTCTCTTCAGAGCGCTTCTGGAACTCAAATCTGATATTATTGACATCAGGGATATTCTTGAAAATTTAAATTCAGCGGGTCAGTCATCTGCGGGATTATTTGAAAGAGATTTTACACTTCCAAAAGAAAAAATACTTTCCATGACAATGGATGAAATTGAAAGAGAGGTCCTGATTTATATGCTTGTTCACAATTACAGAAACGTCGAAAAAGTAGCCGGAATACTTAAGCAGACTCCGAGAAATATTTACAGAAAACTTAAAATGTATAACATAAAACCCGAAGAGCTTTGAAATATTTTTATATGAACATTTTTCTGCTATTCGTGGTAATTGCTAATCTGAACTGCGGAGTTTACGGATTCAGAGGCAATAATCCTCCGGAAGGGATTAATACCATAGCAGTGCCTGAATTTAAGGATTTAAGCGGATTCTCTGACCCGACTTTATCAGATAACTTCACTCAGATTCTGAAAACAAATATTATTTCGGACAATACATTCAGAATCGCTGACAGGAAAATTTCCGACGGTATCCTGAAATGCACGATTAAAACTGTTAAAGATGAAGCTCTCGTTATCGCTTCGGGTGAAAATGTTACAAAACGAAAACTTACAATCTATGTGGAAGTTATTTTTGAAAATCTTAAGACTCAGAAATTAATCTGGAACAGAACATTTGAGAATTACGGCGAATATGATTCTTCCGGCGATTCTTTTTCAGAAAGAAATACCGGGATCAATATTGCAGTCGGAAAAATCTGCGACGATATTGTAATTGACCTTACTTCTGACTGGTAAAAGAAAATTTTTATTATAAATTAATTTTTATGACATTAGAAAGCCTTGTTTTATCTGCTTATATAATTTCCCTGACGATTCTGTTTTTCTTCGGTTCGCACGGGTTTAACATGATTTATTATTATTTTAAAACTTTTTCAAAAAGGACAGATGATCTTAACGATGAGGATTTTATTGTTAAAGAATATCCCGTCGTTACCGTGCAAATACCCCTTTATAATGAGCAGTATGTAATCACCAGGCTGATTGACTCGGTATTAAGAATGGATTATCCGAAAGACAAACTTGAAGTACAGATACTCGACGATTCCACGGACAACACGACTCAGATTATTGACGAACATATAAAGAAATACAAAGACCTTGGATTTGATATAGTTCATATTCACAGAACTAACAGAGATGGCTATAAAGCAGGCGCTCTTAAAATCGGACTGGAAACCGCCAAAGGCGAATTTGTTGCCGTGTTTGACGCCGATTTTATTCCTAGAAAAAAATTTCTGAAAAGAACTATTCCTTATTTTTTCAAAGATGACAGGCTTGGTCTTGTACAGACAAGATGGGAACATCTTAACCGTGAATATTCTCTGATGACAAAGACTCAGGCTATTGCTTTAGACGGTCATTTTGTAATTGAACAGGCGGTCAGAAACCGCGCGGGGTTTTTTATCAACTTTAACGGAACAGGCGGAGTATGGAGAAAAGAATGTATATTTGATGCCGGCAACTGGGAAGCCGATACGCTTACTGAAGACCTTGATCTGTCTTACAGAGCCCAGATGAAGGGCTGGAAGTTCCGTTATCTGATAAACTTTACTTCTCCTGCTGAGCTTCCTTCCGATATCGGAGCTCTGAAATCTCAGCAGTTCAGATGGACTAAAGGCGCTATTGAAACAGCAAAGAAAATATATCCTAAAGTTCTGAAATCCGATATGTCACTTAAATTAAAATTTCAGTCATTTATACATTTATACAGTAACCTGGCATATCCGTTTATTTTACTTGCGGCAATACTGAATTTACCTGTTATGATAATAAAGCTTTCAGGTCAGTATGATTCTGTATTCAAAATAATGTCTGTATTTATTTTTGCTTTTATCAGTTCATTTATATTTTATCTTTATTCTCAGAAAGATGTTTATCCGGACTGGCAGAAGAGAATTATCTACTTCCCGGTTTTTCTTGCCGGCAGCATGGGATTTTCCGTCAATAATACTAAAGCAGTATTCGAAGGTCTTCTTGACAAGAAAAGCGAGTTTGTCAGGACTCCGAAGTATCAGATAATGGATAAAAGCGATTCATGGCACGGAAAAAAATATGTAAACAAAAAATTATCATTCACAACTTACATCGAAGCTTTTCTGGCTGTATATTGTTTTGCAGGTGTTATAATAGCAATTGCAACTGCACAGGTCGCTGCAATTCCATTTCAGCTTATGTTCTGCGGAGGTTTTACGACTATTTCAGTTTTGTCAATCAGACAGGTGATAATTTCCAACAGAATGAATTCCCAAAAATTAGCACTTAATGCTGAACAGTAAATTTAATATTGATAATCACACGCTTGAAGTTAAGTCAAAAATAGACAGGAATTTCCTTTCCCCTCTCTTTATCAGATATGCAAATCTGCTTTATGCCAATGAACAGTTCGAGGAATGTATAGCTGTCTGCAAAACAGGTCTGGAAATATACCCGAATTATCTTACTGCAAAGCTTATTCTCCTTAAGGCATTCCTGAAAGCTGAATATCTTAATGAAGCGGAAATCCTTTTCAGGGAAATCAGATGCAAGATTCAGAATACGGATTTGATTAACAAACTCGAGAATAATATAAATCATATTAAATCGATTTCCGTTCAGGAAAAGATTTATTATACTAAAAGCATTAAAAACAAATATGACTTCAGGTCATTTGAAAAGCAGTTTCATCTTCAGGAAAATCTCTTTTCTGATTTGAGTCTGAAAAATTTCTTCAACAGCAGGGATAATGAAAAAATCTTTAATGAAAATGAATTCGGGAATTTTCTTCAGAGTTTTGATTCCTTTCATTTTGAAGGAGGAAAAAATCTGCCGGGCTCCGAACCTGTAAGAGCCCGAAAAAATCAGGGTGATTCCGAATCCGGAGATTTACTCAGCAAAATTAAAATCGTTACGGAAACTCTTGCGGATATTTATGCTGAACAGGGAAATTACAAGGAAGCATTCGAAGCTTATAAAATTCTTATCAGAGCTGACTCGAAGAATAAAAGCAGAATTGAGGTTAAGCTGTATGAACTCGAAAGGAATATGATCCGTAATGACAGGATTTAAAATCCATCCGGAATAGACGGTTTTACGAATATCACTTTTTCCTTTTCCATAATGACGCTTCCCTCCCGGAATCCTTTCTTTTTCTTTACATACTTTCTTTCGCAATATGCGACGGGAACAGACGATGAATTTCTCGCCTTGCTGTAATATGCCGCTATTCCTGCAGCCTTGTATATTATTTCTTTAGGCGGAAGTTCCTTTTTACTGCCTGTTTTTAATACTGTATGCGATCCGCTTGCTCCGCGGACATGAAACCAAAGGTCATTCTGCGCAGAATACTTCGTTGTCAGCAGGTCATTTGACGCGCTGTCTTTACCGACCCAGACTTCGTATTTCTCATTTAATACAAACTTTCTGAATCTTGATGTCTCATCTTTTTTAATTTCTGCTGATTTCTTTTCTTCTCTGTTTATTTTTTTAATGTCGTCCATCTCCGCAAGTTCTTTCAGTTCAATTTTTAATTTTCCTTTTTCTTTTGCAATAATTTTTACTTTTCCCTCAAGTAATTTTACGGAAGCTTTCTGCTTTTTGTACTTTTCAAAATAATGCTGAGCATTTTCATTCGGAGTTAAATTCTCCCTGAGCCCGATTTTTATTATCTCCTGACTGCTGTCTTCATACAGAAAATGTTTATCTCCTTTTTTAATCAGATGCGCATTACCGGTTATTATTTCACCGTATTTTCTTAATGTTTCAGATTCCAAGCAGTGACTTAACTGAATTTTTAATCCTTCTTCTTTCTTTTCCAGAGAAGTTAATCTGCCTTTAATTTCCTTTTCTCTTTGTGATTTGAAATTATTTATTTTTTCAAATCTCTTTTTTGATTTTAAATAATCAGAACAAAGTTCTGCAATATTATTACTATAGATTTTTTCAAAATCTTTCAAATGATTTAATTGCATCAGTGACAATACAAATTTATTCCCCTTTTTATACAGTATATATTCCGGTGACAGGAGATTTTTGTCCGTTTGTTCAAAATATTTATCTGCTATTTCCTTTAAATTCACGCAGGCAGTTTCATTGCCTGTAAGATTCAATCTGTAAAGCGCTTCATCGGCATATATCTGACCATATTTTCTGTATCTGTACTTTATATAATCTCTGATTGTAATATTCTCATTATCCCATTTTCCGCCTTCTGCGGCAGAAGGAATAATGTCATTTAATCCTTTGTTTATAAATTCTGATTTATCTTTAAACGAACTGATTATCTCTGAATCTTTAAGGAGAAAACAGTTTGGCTTTACGGCAAAGAAAGTGAAATACAATTCATAATTATTTTCTAACATGAATCTGATTATCCTGTCATCATTGTAAATACCGGTTCCGGTAATTTTCAGATTCATAATTTCCGGGAATAAATCAGCGTAATTTTTTCCGGCTTTTGAAAAATTTCTTCTGATAATAATATAATTATAAGTTTTGTCGGCAGAATATTCCAATGCGGTTACATTTTCAGCATTGTCAGTTACTTCAATTACAAACTTATTCTTTTCCTGTGTGTACACTTCGGTTATCCGTTTTCCGGATACAGTTTTATTCAGATATTCCGCTGTTTCTTTTAATATGAAATAATTATTAAGCATGTTTACTCTATAAAAAAAGCGGGTATTTAAATCCCGCTCACAAAATCTGAAATAAATTCAATTACTGTTTTACTTTTAACTAAAAACTGAAATTTAAACCTTAAGCTTTTTTCTGATAAAAGGCGGCGATCCTCTGCTTTTAAAAATGAAATCGTATTCATCTGACAGTGATTTAAATAATCCCGTAAGCGAATAAAATCCGTACGTTCTGGGATCAAAACTCGGATCGAGCCTTCTTAACTGTATTCCGATTCCGCTGAGATATGCTAGATCATCATCCTGAACCGCCATTTCAAATGCTTTGTTTATAAGCGATTTGTCAAGAGGTGTTTTTGTAATCTTGCTTTTAATTTCCTTTGCAGGTTTTATTTCCACGACGGTTTTTAATTCAGGAATTACAGTTTCTGTATTATCTGCAGCAGGTTTAACATTCTTCTTTGTTCTTTTTACTACCGGTTTTTTCTTTGGATTTATTTCTGTTGCTTTCTTTGCTGTTTCATCCGGATTTAAATTTTCGGTATAAATGAAAATCTCGCAGGCTTTCTGAAAAGCTTCAGGTGTGTTTGCCCTGCCGATTCCCATGACAAAAACGCCTTCTTCCCTGATTCTGTTTGCCAGTCCGGCATAATCACTGTCGCTTGAAACAAGACAGAATCCGTCAACAAGATTCTTGTTGAGTATATCCATTGTATCAATAATCATAGCGCTGTCAGTGGAATTTTTTCCCTTTGTATATGAAAACTGCTGCATCGGTCTTATTGCGTGACTGTTTATCTGATCCTTCCAGCCCTTCATGTTGCTTATTGTCCAGTCTCCGTAAATTCTCCTGATTGTTACCTTCCCGTATCTTCCGGCTTCTGCAAGGATGAATTTCAGCAGATCGGGCTGTGCATTGTCGCCGTCTATGAGAAGGGCGATTTTGAAAGAACTTATTTCAGATATTTTATCCGGTATTACATTATCCGTGATCATAACTCTTGTTTTCTTTGTAAAAATTTACTCAAATCATACATTAATTAATATTCAAATATAAAAAAGAAACCCGGATAATATACTTACCCGGGTTTCTGTATTTTAATTCTTTATATATATTTGGAACTCTTAATTGCTTTTATCTGCGTCCTTAACCTTGCTGTCAGGATTTATATTCGTGTTGATTGTTTTCCTGTCAGCTGTGTTGACTTTATTTGCTCTTTTCGGAGCCGGACCGCAAATTGGATTTGAAACAAACCCGTTATTATTTTCTACTACTGCAAGATCCGAAGCATCTATATAATCATCGCAATTTGCTAAATCTGTCGGATAAGTGCTTGTACATCCCGGAGCTTCACAGGTAATATCATTTTCAACATAAGATTTATCTGATCCGCCGATTTCACCGTCCTGATCTACATCACCTATAGGCATACACCAGTTTGCTAAGCCTGCATCATATACCATATTGCCATATGCTTCTGTTGCAGGACCTAATGTAAAGTCCCAACTTGTTCTTGAATCAGTGATGAATAAAGGAAGACTGCTCCAGATCTGAAGTGAATTTAAATGTGTTACTCTCATATTCGCAAAACTTGAAGCATCATTAATACCTGTAAATACAACGTCTATAGGTCCTACTCCGGTTAATGAAACTGTCTGATTACCGAGAACACCGCATGAACCGTCAAAAACTGTTACAGTAATATTATTTGTAGCACAATTCTGCAGACAGACTTTCAGATTAAGTACATACGAACCCTGGAATTCATCTGCGCCGATATCAGGTGCCCATGCGTGAACTCTTGTGTCACCGTCTATATCATCCGGTACAGCTGCAAGTGAAGATCCGTTATTATTCAGAATTGAGCTTGTTGCTAAGCTGATATGAAGGTTTGTCGGTGCCTGATACTGCGGATCTCCTGATTTACTGTTTGCATCCTGAAGTGTCGCAAGTTTCCAGGCAGCAAGATTTACTGAACCTGCCGCAGCAATCTGACCAACATATTTAACACCAGATCCGGTCGGATTTACATAGTAATTGTTATAGTTAATTGTCGAGAATTGAGTATTGTCTGTTACAGCATATACTCCGACTGTTCCGTAACCGAGTGCAGCTGAGAGTCCTTTATTATTAACAATACTGTTGTTTCTGATATCAGCAACTGATCCAGCGCCTAAATATATTCCCATTGACATAGCGCTTGTCTGATTCAGTGTATTTCCGTAAAGATTTATGGAATTGTTGTAAATGTTTAAACCGGTTTGTGCACCTGTTGCTACAATTCCGATTGGATTATCAAGCGGAATGCTAGTGTAATTCCATCCGTCACCTGACATATTTGCAATCATGTTATTTTTTACTGTATTATTAGATGCGGATGTTCCGGATGACATATAAATTCCGTGACAGCCGTATCCGCCCGTTCCTGTATAAACGAGGTCATGGATCTGATTCTTTTCAACGGTACTGTTTGTTGTACCTGTTGCACACCAGATTCCCTTGTCGTCTTCTGCTTCTGTTCCGCTGAAGTTACCAATGTCATTTTTGCTGACAACTGCTCCGTCTGCACCCTGTACATAAATACCGACTAATCTTACGTTGTTTGCACCTGATGTATTGATAGCATTTGATGTATAAGTACATCCGTTACCGTTTCCGGCAGCTGTGGCATAAAATGAATATACTCCGATATATGCTTTCTGAATACAATTATTGCTGATTGTCATATTCTGGAAGTATCCTCCGGTAGCTGTTGAAGAAGCATCTGTAAGTACAAGTGCTGATGATGTAGTAGCGCCGTTAATTAATGTACAGTCATCTATTTTACAGTTTGTCATTGTTGTTGTACCGGTCGATCCGAAATGAACTACAATCGGAGTCGCTGCGCTGGTATTTTCAATCTTGAGTCCGAGTAGCGAAGTATAACTTGACAATACTTTAATTACTGCTCCTCCGGCTGATGCGCCTGAAATTGAAGCAGACTGCGTTCCGCATGATGCACTTGCGGATGCATAAGTTGATGGTTTAATTGTCAGTGTGTTTGTTGCTGAAGCCAGAGGATTATTTACAACTATCGGAAGAGTTTCTCCGGTGTATGTTGCGTCAGTAAGATTAAAAGTTACTGCTCCCGAACCTCCGTAATTATTCAATGCCTGGGTTGCAGCTGTAAGTGTAGCAAAATCACCTGTTGCATCGTCAAACTGCGGTCCTGTATATTCTCTTCCGTTTTCCATCATTACATATGTTACTTCTTCAACTTCTTTTGTTACCATTCCGGTGAATTTTCCGTCAACCGGTGAAGTTTCAGTAACTGATTCTGTGTTATTTTTACTTCTGCTGATTGGTGCATATTCCGGAACTTCTTTCATTACTCTTTTTACAACTTTTTCCAGAGTAATATTTCTTCCGGTTGATCTGTTGAAATCCGCAAGACCGACAGTATATGGTCCGCTGAGCGGGTTTCCTACATTCAGTGTTCCAACTATTTCGTCATTTGAAGTATTCTGATCACCTGCAAGACTTACTTTTGCTTTCATTGTATAAACTCCGGCAACAAGACCTCCGACAACATTAGGTGTGAATGTAACCGTCGTTGAAGCTCCGGTTGCTAATGTTACCGTAGACGATCCGTCATCAGTATAAACCTGTGTATTTCCTGCATTGAATATTTTAAAGCTTACAGGAACATTTGTCTGACCTGCAGTTCCTGCATTTCTGAACTGTGCCTGACATGTAAATGTTGTATTGGACGGTTTGTAGCCCGGATTTACGGGATTTATAAAAGCTACAGCTTCCATATCATTTGCAATTGATGGTACTCCGTCAAATTCGTCAGCTCCGATGTCATTTGATGTTGCTCCGCCGTTTACTGATCCCGCCGGTCCCGGTCTTACCTGACCGTCTATATCGGTTGTTACGCCGACTGCAGAATTTCCGCCTGATTCTAATTTAGTCGGGGTCAATCCTGTGTTTGTGTGAAGATCTGCAGTTAAAGGAGCTGCTGCAGTTGAAGCCAGTGATAATGCATCATTACCGGCTAAAAGGACATTTGAATATGTGCTGAAATTAAGATTTCCGCCCGGTGTATTGCTGAAATTTGCAGCTGTATATAAGCCTGCATATGTTGTCGGACCTGCGGGCACTGCAGTATATGTAGTTCCGACATGTGCTATTCCCGTTGAACCGACAGTGCTGCCTGAATAATAAGCATTGTTATTCAGATTGAGATTCATTGTTGCTGTTCCGCTTGGAGGAAGATACAGACAAACATATGCTAAAGAAGTCGTTCCGCCTGTTTGCGTGTTTGAAAATATATTATTTCTTACATCACAGCCTGTATTTGTAGTGGCAGATAAAATTGCAAGACATGCTGAAAGCAATGAAGAATTTGCTGTTCCTGTTCTTGCTCCGCTCAGACTGACAGTATTCTGATATACTTTGTGTCCGGTGCTTGAACCGATTCTGATTCCGAAAATTCCGAATGTGGTTGAAAATGCAACACCGCCTGTCATATCACCTGTAATATTATAAACTCTGTTGTTTTTTACCAGCTGATTTGCACCTGCTACAAGGTTTATTCCGTATGCACCGTATGTTCCGGTAGATCTGTTATTCACACCGTTAACAACATTATTATCTAAGGTTGCATTCGTTCCTGTTGCAGAAACATCACCAAGTGAAATTCCCATTTGTGCAGAACTTACGAAATACTCCATATTCTGGATTGTATTTCCGGAAATTGTAGTATTGTTAAAACCCTGAACGCTGATACCGCGGGCATACACTGTTGTTGTATTTCCGGCAGTAGCAGATCCGATTGTGTTATTTGAAACATTCAACAAATCAGCAACTGTTATTGCTGCTCCGTTTACTGCAATACCTCTTGCACATGCAGTAATTGCATTATTTGATGCAGTAAAGCTTGTTGCGGTTATTCCTGCGCCGATTGTTGTTGTAGCTGAAGTCAGTGCAGAAGGCGGAGTTGTATTAGTAACAGTTGAAGCTCCTCCTCCTACTATTATACCCCAGGTTGTATTTTCTGAACCTGTAGTGCTGGTTGCAGTTGAAATATTTCTTCCTGTTGCGCTTCCGTTTAAAAAGCAGTTCTTTACTGTATTTGAATTAGCGCTTGTAATCAGAGTAGAAAGAGCTACTCTTACAACTGATGTATATGTTGTTACATCAGCAGCTGTATTTGTAATTGTAAGACTTCTTGTTGTTCCTGATGCGTTTAATGCACCGTCTATAGTTACATTATCAGCGCCGTTAAGTTCGATAACACCTCTTCCGGAAGTTGTAGCACCGGAAATTGTAAGACCGTTGTTAACGGGATAAATCTTTACGCTTGTATAACTTGCTGATCCTGCGCCTGTACTGTTAAGTACGCAAGGTGCAGTTTCAGTTGTACTTGTTACGATCTGAAGTTCAATGTCTCCGGTTATAGTACCTGCGTTTATTGCATCAAATGCAGATTTTAAATCCGGATAAGTCTGTGCTGTTCCTACCGTATAAGATGCCGCTTCAGCTGTGCCGAATGCATAAATACATGTGATGAACAATGCCAGAAAAAAAGAAATGAATTTTTTGGTCATTTTTCCCTCCTCTAAGTTAATAGAGATTTTTTTAATTAGTGGAATTTATTTAATGTGTTGCTGTAAAATAATTATTTAAAAAGACAAAGAAAGAACTTTCTGAAATGTAAGTTTATCTATAAAATCCTGATTTATGGGTAATCGAATTTTCCGGAGAATATGAGAAACAACTAAATACTATTAACAATTTGTATGGTTCAACATAAACTATATAAAATTATTTTTCAATACTTAATTTTTGATTTACTGGTATAAAAAAATTTTACCGTGTTATAAATTGTCTAATTTTAGATTGTTTCATTACTTTTTCAAGTTTTCCTTTCAATATGACAAAACCCGGATAATTACTTACCCGGGTTTTGTAATTTAAGTCTTTGTTGATTTGAAACTATTCTTAGTTGCTCTTATCTGCGTCCTTAACTTTACTGTCAGTATTAATGTTCGTGTTGATTGTTTTCCTGTCAGCCGTGTTGACTTTAACTGTCCTTTTCGGAGCAGGACCGCAGTTTGAAGAAGCATAATAACCCTGATTGTTTTCAACTACTGCAAGATCTGAAGCATCACAGTAATCATCACATGTCAGATCTGTCGGAAGTCCGCTTTGACAACCCGGATCTCCGCAAGGCTGATCATTTTCTACTGCTGAAAGATCACTTGCGTCAATTGCCTGATCCTGATTGACATCTCCGGATATCATTGCCCAGTCTGTTCCGTTAAAAATCAGATTTCCGCCGCTTTCCTGTGATTGTGCTGTAGTGAAATAATAACTTCCCTTTGAATTTGTCAGCGGTGTTGCCGAACTGCTCCAGATTTCAAGGGAATTTGTTTCTTTAACTCTGATTGAACCAAAGCTCGATGCATCATTTATTCCGGTGAAGACAACGTCTACAGGTCCTGAACCTGTCAATGCGACATTCACAGGTGATCCGAGCATTCCGCAGGATCCGTCAAAGACAGTTACTTCAATATTACCTGAAGTACAGTTTTGAAGTGCTGCTTTCAGATCAAGCACATAAGAACCCTGGAATTCATCTGCGCCGATATCAGGTGCCCATGCATGAACTCTCGTATTTCCGTCTATATCGTCCGTAATTCCGGCAATTGATACCCCGTTATTATTTAAAGCTGAATTTGTTGTCAGCAGAACGTGTAAATTTGTTGTTCCCGTAAACTGCGGATTCTCGCTTATGCTATTTAAGTCTTTACCTGTTGCTGTCTTCCAGTCTGCAAGTGTAGTGCTGAATGTATTCAGATATCCGATTTTCGGGAATTGTCCGTTGACATAATAATCATTGTAATTTATATCTGCAAAAATAGTGTTAGAGCTTGAAGATCCTGCTACCCAGATTGCCATTGTCTCTCCGACACCTGTTGAAATTGTAGTCATTGAGTTCTGCAGAGCGTTGTTTCTGATGTTAACTGATCCTGCACCGACTGTATTTGCAACTCCGATACATGCGCTGCTTCCGTTAAATGATAATCCGAGATAAGCGCCGGACAGATAAATTGAATTGTCATAAATATTCACTCCGGCAGTGCCGTTGTTAAAAACACAGATTCCCTGCGGAAGATATCCCATGTTTGTTACAAGTGATCCTTCAGAATCACCGTCACCTTTAATATTATAAATCATATTATTAGATATTTCCGTCGTCCCGGTATTTGTAGTCGCTCCCGGACCATAAACTACTCCGAATGCGCCGTATCCTGTCGTGCCGCTGTAATAATAATCATGGATATAATTCTTCGTAATTTTTGTATTTGTTGAACTGTTTATCAGAACTACGCCGGCATTAACGGTTGTAGGATTTGCTGCGCCGTTTGTATTTCCTGTTGCAAGTCCGATAAGTTCATTTTTATTAATCAGAAGGTTATCTGCAAAAGATACCACAATTCCCTGCAGATAAATGCTTGAACCTGCTGTCAGGCTTCCGATTATGTTGTTTGTAATCTGACCGTTATCAGATGTAAATCCGGTCACTCCCGCAAACTGAATTCCTGTCTTTGCTTTTGTGATAACATTGTTGTCTATCACTATATTGTCAAAGTCTCCGCCTAAAGCATTCAGAATTATTCCCCAGATATTGTTTGTTGTAGCGGTAGCTCCAGCAGAGATGTTGCAGTTTCTGATTGAACTGTTACTCGGAATTAAAGGTGCACCGTAATTAAACAATCCGACTACATAAGCTCCTGTTGCATCAAGTGTATTTGTAATAGTAAGGTCTCTTCCGACAGAGCCTCCGACATTATCTCCCTGAATAGTTGTATAAGGACTGGAAATTACAAAAATTCCAGTTGTAGAACTTCCGGAAATTACAGATGTCACTCCTGATGCAGGCTGAATAGTAAGAGTATTAACGGACGAAGCAGTGGCATTTCCGATTATAATCGGGAATGATTCCGACGGATAATTTGCATCAAGAAGCAGGAATCTTACTGCTCCGCTTGAACCTCTTAAATTGAGGTCGTTAACTGCTGCAGTTATGGTGCCGTATACACCTGTACCGAAATCAGATTCAAGTTCCGGATTTTCATTTCTCTTTACATAAAGCGGTCCGGTATATTCCCTTCCGTTTTCCATCGGGACAAATGTAACCTCTTCGACTTCTCTCATCTCTTTCTTTGCCTCGGAATTATAAAGAATTCCGTCAGGTGAGCTTTCATTAACTTTCTTGTCTTTATTGTAAACTGTTTTGTTTTCAATTACAGGTACTTCTTTCATTACTTTTTTTACTACTCTTTCAAAGGTAATATTTTTTCCTAAAGCCCTGTTCAGCGCTGCAACTCCGATTGTATAATCACCTGAAAGCGGCGCACCTACAATAATATAGCTGTTTGTCCCGTTCACCGGAAATGCTGCAGCAGTTAATGCAACGCTTACCGGCATTGTTGTAAATGAACCGGCATTTATTCCGACATTAACAGGTACTGCAACGTCCTGTGCAATAACAAAATACTGAATTACATCTCCTCCGGTAACTCCCCCGCCGCCGAATAACAATGAATAATTTATTGTAAAATCAAAAGGTGAAGTAGAGCCGCTTGCTTCGGCATATTTCCAGCCGTTTGTTCCGCTTGTATTGTCAACCCATGTATTTGCGTCGGTCGATTTCTTGTAATAAATTCTGGGTCTTGTTCCTAAAGTACCGTTAACACCGCTAGCATCTGTTATTACAACGTTTGAAAGATTTCTGTTTGAAGTTGAACTTGTATTTAACAATGCTGTATAACTTATAGATGGCGGTGTAATGTCTCCGGCAGAAGTGAAATTACCGGCATCCGCTCCGATATCAACCGGTGTTAATCCCGACCTTGTCTCTCCGTCATAGTCATTCGTTATTGATGTAACATCAAATCCGTTTCCTTCGACCTTCGTTGGAATTGAAGGATTGATGTGAAGGTTTACAGGAAGAGATGATGTTTTTGAACCGTTCGGATTAATGAACTGCGGATCGCTGAAAAAGCTTCCTGCATCCTGTCCAACTGCTGTCTGCCATGCTGCCAGATTTGCCACATCAAGAGAATTAAAGAATCCGAATGTTCCGCCGGATCCGGTTGTAAAATAATTATTATTGTTTATTGTTAATCCTGCAGGATTTGGAGCTGTTCCCCCGACTCTTACTGCATAATGCTTTCCTGTTCCCGCACCGTTGGAACGAGCATTGAAGAATATGTTGTTTCTGAAATTTCTTGTGTTTGTAGTTATTGTACTTACAAAAGCATAAGAATTAGCTGAACCGCCAACTCCGGTACCTCCGACATAAACACTGTTGAAATAAATATTATCTATTCCCGCAACCTGCTCACTGATTCCGTTCATAGCTACGCCAGCAGTTACCGGATTTCCCAGTGCATCAATTCCGATTCTTACCATATTGTTCTGATATGTCGTAAGACCGGCGACTATATATATACCGTTCATTGTTGCCGTTGCAGATGAAGAAACCATATTTAAAGACTGAATGAAGTTTCTCTGTACAACGTGTGTTCCGGTTGTTGATCCGCCGTATACCAGTCCGGATACCCAGACAGCGGCTGTTGCATTTGTATTTTCTATTGCACTGACTAAATTTTGTGATATATTGTTTCCGGTTGCACTTGCGCTTGTATTGTCACTCCATATACCGATTGCAGATGAAGAAGTTCCTGTCGCTACATTTGGTGAATTTATGGATAAATACGAAACAGTATTTCCGTTTAACAATGATGTTCCGGACTGTGAATAAATTCCTACAATTCTTGAAGATGTTCCGGTAGCGCTTACCGTCAAAGGTGCAGCCGAATATCCTACAATATTATTATTCATTGTGTTTGTTACAGTAGAAGCAGTAAATGCTCTTATACCATATAATATTGCTGAACCGGTAGAAGTATTTGTGACTGAAATCCCTCCGACTGAATTATTTGAAATACTTGCTGCTGTAGAAGGGAAAAAATAAATTCCGTATACTTCACCTGTAGTAGTTCCTGTGCTGGAATACGTAATCGAACCGGCAACAGTTGAACTTCCGATTGTATTGTTGTTTATTCCTGATATCACTGTTGTTGTAGTAGCTACAAGAATTCCTGCAAACGGAGCGGATGTGCTTGTTCCCGAAACTAAGCCGCTTACTGAAATCCCGGCTATTGTATTACCGGTAACAGAAGATCCTGTTGTTGCTCCGTGTACTGAAATGTAAATCGGATAAAATCTGCTTGAAGATGATACACCGACAAAACCATAAGTTCCTGTACCGCTGCTGTTGGCAAAACCAACTGTATTTCCGCTGATCGTACAGTTATTAATGTTTGCGCTCGCAAGTTGAATTCCTGCATGAATTGTTCCTGTTGTTTGTGTTCTTGCTGATGACTGATACAGTTTGTTATTTTGTATAGTCCAGTCAGTATTTCCTCCGGAAACGTATATTCCCGCACTCTGAACTGCAGCTCCGAAATAATCAAATATTCTGTTGCCTGAGATTACAATTCCGCTGTTGTAAGTTGTAACTGTAGTAGTAGTTCCGTTACTGTATATTCCTTTTGTCGGAAGATTACCGCCGGCAGGACCTATGTCGCAATTGCTTACAGTATTATTGTCGCTACCTGTTGTAACTGCACTTGCGCCGAAATAAATGTTACCCCCGTTTGTTGTTGCACCCATTGAGGATGATCCAAGTACAGAACATCTTGTTATTGTATTATTGGAAGCATCTTTTTCAAGTTTAATTGTGCTTGTTCCGGTTGTATTTGATGTTGACAGATTGGCAATTGTAAGTGAATTTCCCCCTGTATTCAAACCGTCTATAATTACATTATCAGCTCCGTTAAGAGAAATAAGAGCTCCTCCTGTTACTGTTCCGTAAACAGTTCTCGCAGCTCCTCCGCTTGGTCTGATTGTCAGCGTAGCCCAGTCTTTTTCATTTAGGACAATTACGCCGGATTCGGTAGTTAAATCGGCAGTGATGTCAATAATGATATTATTTCCAGCTTGAGATTCTGCGCCATTTAGAATATCGAAAGCGCCTCCACCAAGTGTAAGCGAACCGTATGTTCCGTCTACTCCGGTCGAACCGGAAATTGTAACCTGTGCATCTGCATTATTAAATGCAAATGCGCCGGCAAATATTACCGCCAGCAAAAGAAATTGAATTTTTTGTTTCATGTTTTCCTCCTCTATTGTGATAGAGTATTTAATTAATGGATAAAAATTTTTTTGGCAGAACAGAATGAAAATTGTATAATTATATCGGAATTTAAAAGAAGATAATTCAACTTAACATGAAATATCGTATTAGTGGAATAAGTAAACTTACTTAAATATCTATATGCCGTTACAATAAAAACTTTGTAAAAACTACTTTATAATTTCGCAAAAATCAATACTAAGTTTATCTTACAAAGCCTGAAGAATAAGTTTAAAAAGAATTCAGTGAATCAAGCTTTCTTATGGAATTTTCGTCAGCAGGATTTAAATCAATAACTTTTTTCAGATATATTTTAGACTTTTCTGTATCTCCTGTTTTCATGTAAAATCCCGCAAGTCCGTTTAATGCATTCAGATTTTTCTCGTCATAACTTAATGCTTCAAGAAAACTTCTTTCTTCGGCATCTTCATTCTTTAATTCCGAATAACACATGGCTATGTTATTCAGAAATCCCGATTTTACGGAAGAATCCGTATTCAGCTTTAACAGTTCTTTTAAATCCTTTATCGCCTCCTCATATTTTTTTTCCGTATAAAACTGGTACGACCTGCTCTGAAGCAGCTTAATCCTTTGATTTCTTGAATTTTCACCGCCGTCGAAATTTTCCGGTATAAGTCCGTCTCCGATATTTTCCCCTTTCTTCAAATTTTCCAGAATTGCAGCCGATTCCTTGTAATTCGGAGCAACAGTCTGCAGTTTCTCAAGCATCAATACAGCCTGAGTTTTTTTCCCCTGCATATTGTAAACAGTTGCAAGCTGAAAATATCCGTCTGGCGCCAGCGAATCCAGCATTATTCCCTTTTTGAATTTAATTTCGGCTGAATCAAGATTTCCTTTTATAAGATAAACC
>JAEUSI010000240.1 GCA_016788375.1 Ignavibacteria bacterium
GCTAACTCGTCAGGTTCTTCTAACCAGCGTTGTTTAATTTTATCTTCAGATAAATCTGATATTAGCTTTTGGCATTTCTTCCGGCATGATTGCAGATATTCAAGCAATTCCCTTTTGTTGTAGATTCTGTCCGGCACTACATCATCAACTGCATCTTCCGTTAACTCATCTGGTTTTGTAATAGTGAATGGCAGCGGCGATATAAAGTTTGTTGGCGGAATTGTCAGGTAATAATCAAGGAATATTAAAGTGTGGTAAACAAGATAATAAAACTTTCTATCGGAATTCCAGTTCTCCTCCGGCCATAACATTATGGCATTTTTGAGCATGTCAATGCTTGCTCCGAATTGTTTCCACAGACTTTCTTTTAAGAAACTAATCATGTTATTTAAAATTGATTTTATAAATACCTTGAAAAATATGATGTAAATCGGGCAGAGAGAAATGATTTCATGTCCTTATTTTTAATTTAACTAACTGGCTTTATTAAAATATTTTATTTTTAACACAAAGTCTGTAAAGACTTACCTGAAATTAAACAAAAACGGAAATATAAATACTACAATGACAGTCCATAGACAGTATACCGTAAGGAATTTTGAAATTATCTTTTCGACTTCTTCAACATCGCTTTTATAAAACATCGTCCTGAATAATTTATAAGTTACGAGCAGGAGATTAGTTAGGATGAGGACATTACCTCCAAGTACAGCAAGACGGTTCGGAGTAATTCCCCATTCGGAAATTCTGAATACGATAGCTGATAGTGCAAAGCAGTTTACGATTACCGTTACTGAACACAGAAGAAACAGGATCAGGATCTCTGTGCGGTTTCTTTTTGAACGGGAAGTCTCGGCAACTGAAAACACAATTAATGCCATCACACCTACTAAAAGAATATTGAATGTCAGAAGAAATTCCCGGTCATTGTACGGATCTTTTCCTGTTATAATTATGGCAATGAGATATATGATGAGTGTAATTAAAACAAGCGGGCTGAATATCTTTGCTATCAGCGGAGAAACCCTGCTTACTAAATGCGGGTTCTTTCTGATCAGGTATGTTGTCACGACCGGTAATGCCGCAAGCCCGGGTATGATAATAAACTGCAGGTAAAAATCAAAGATCTTCAGACCGATTAGTGAAAATAGTCCCTGCGTGATTGCTGTTAATGCAAAGCCCGATATCAGCATGATCGTCGTAATGACAATGAAGTCACCGTTGAATCTTAAGAAGTCCATTCTTTTCTGATAATCTCCAAGCCTGTCTCCGGCAAATGCAAATCCTGTTACTGTCCAGAGAAATAAAGGAAGATGAATGCACGATAATATCAGCGTGTGGCTTGTGTCATTTAAGGGAAGTGAGTTTATGAAAACCGCTGAAGTTAAAAACACCGAAGCGGCTATCAACATTTTTATTTTCGGCAGATTGTTGTTCTTTGCGAAATAAAATGTTAATACCGGAAAAACTATGAGTCCTATGTTTCTCATGTAAAAAAAATTTTCATCCACCTGGAAAAAATACGGGATCTTGGCTATAATGGCAGCAAACAGGGAAGCAATGATCACAAACTTCAGTTCACCCCGTGTGCTTCCGGTACTCTCTGTATTGTTTTCATAATTAAGTCGTACATTCCAGAAGTCAGCAAGCTGATTATTTGTTAATTCAGGATAAATTAAATTAAATTCATGCCTAAAAGCTGATGGGTTCATCCTGTACAATTTTTCAAGCTCTTTAGGATCGTTGATGTTTGATATTATTCTGTCTTTCATTTTTATTTATGCGTGATTTATTAAATCCCTATATGTTTTTAATTAATTGTTCAAGTGCGTTAAGATGATTCGTAAAAGCCTTTTTGCCTGACTCAGTAAGAGAATAAGCAGTATTTGTTTTTTTCGCGATGATCTTTTTTTTAATTTTTATGTATTTGTTTTTTTCCAGCGCACTGATGTGGCTTGCAAGGTTTCCGTCAGTTACATTCAGCATCTGTTTTAATGTATTGAAGTCAGCCGTGTCACTGACAACAAGGATCGACATAACACCCAGCCTTATCCTGCTCTCCAGTACTTTATCAAGATTTTCAATGATGTTCTTCAAAGCTAAGCTCTTTCATATTTTAGATATACATAAATTCCGTAGATCACATGAAGTATCCCGAATCCTATCGTCCAGATCAAGAGGGGATAAACAGTAACGAAGGCAGCAATAATTCCCAGACAGATCTCAAGTATTCCAAGCTGAGTAATTTCATTGAATGTGATCTTGCTGATATTTATCAGTGCAAGACCGTAGAATGTGAGCATTGCGGAAACGATCAGAAAATATATCCCATAATAAA
>JAEUSI010000241.1 GCA_016788375.1 Ignavibacteria bacterium
GAGATACCGGTCTTATAGGAATTCCAATACCCGGAATCTCCGATGACATTGACGGAAATCCGCGCAATCTGCTTTATCCTTATAAAGGAGCAGATGAAGCTGATACTCCGCTGCCTGTCGAATTGAATTCATTCGGTTTTACAATAGACGGAAATAATGTTATGCTTTTCTGGAACACCTCATCTGAAATTAATAATTCGGGATTTAATATAGAAAGGTCAGAAAAATCAACCTTGTGGCAGAACATAGGATTTGTAGCAGGTAACGGATCTACAAATTCTCCCTCTGAATATTTTTTCAAAGACGACAACTTATATAAAGGAAAATATAAATACAGATTAAAGCAAATTGATTATAACGGAAACTTTCAATATTACTATTTAGGCAATGAAGTTGAGATAAATTTTGCTGATGAATTTTCATTGTTCCAAAATTTTCCAAATCCGTTTAATCCAAACACAGTGATCAGATACCAATTACCGGTAAGCGGTCTGGTTTTGATTAAAATTTATGATGTTTCAGGAAAAGAAGTAACAACTCTTGTAAACTATAAGCAAGACGCAGGTTATCATTCAATAACATTCAACGGAACAAATTTATCCGGAGGAGTATATTTTTACAAATTGCAGTCGGAAACATTTATTCAAACAAGGAAAATGATTTTGATAAAGTAAACTTAGCTGAAGTTTGAATTTATCTGCCGATATTTGCAGTGATTCTTAATCGCTGCTCTTTGTGTTCCGATTTTTGCATAGAAGAAGCTTCTTAATACTTCGGAAGTTTTTTAAACGTTTCGGTTAATTCATATTCCTCTATTAATATTGAATTTACAGATCCAAAAAATTAAATTGAAAAAGTTTTTTGAACGCATATTAACATATAATGAACAAGTTCATGGAAAAGATGGAGTTAACAAAAGAGCAGTGTGACATTATCAGTTCGATCGGGGATATAAAGATAAATGCCGTCGCCGGTTCAGGGAAAACCACCACGATCATCGAATACGCTGCTGCACGACCTAAGGAAAGTAAAATTCTTTATCTTGCCTTTAACAAATCAGTAAAGCTTGAAGCCGCCCGGAAGTTCTCGGAAAAAGGGCTTAACAACGTGAAAGTAGAAACTGCACACTCGCTTGCATACAGGCACATCGTCTACAATCACAACTACAAAGTAAAAGCAAACGGCTACAATACAAATGAGATAGTCGAACTGCTGAAGCTCCGCAGCACGGGAGAAAAGCACACCGAGTATATTGTTGCAAACCATATAAAAAAATTCATTGCATACTTCTGTAACAGCGACAAACAAAAGGTTCAGGAGCTGAACTATCTCGATGTCGTTTCTGATAACAAAGCAAGAGTATTCGTAAAAAAATATTATGACTACATTGAGAATCAAACCCGGAGTTTGCTCGGCAAAATGAATGCAGGAGAGATAGAGATCATTCACGATTTTTATCTGAAAAAATTTCAGCTGTCAAGACCTAAGCTCGAATACGACTATATTCTCTTTGATGAAGGACAGGATGCATCGCCTGCCATGCTGGATGTATTTTTCAGGCAGGATGCTGTCAAAGTCGTGGTAGGTGATACACACCAGCAGATCTACAGCTGGCGTTATGCGGTAAACTCGCTTGAAAAAGCCGGATTTAAAACATTTCAGCTTTCTACAAGCTTTCGTTTTGGCCAGGACATAGCTGACCTTGCAGTTGAAGTTCTGAAATATAAAAAGCATATCAATGATATGCACAAGGCAGTGATCACCGGAAAAGGTGTTAACAATGGATTGAAAACAAAAGCAATTCTTGCAAGGACAAACCTCGGGCTTTTGCTGAAAGCAATCAAATATGTTACCGAAAGAAGAAATGTGAAAAACATATACTTTGAAGGCAACATAAATTCTTATACTTACGCGGACGAAGGGACATCGCTTTATGATGTACTGAATCTTTACAACGGAAAGAATCATCTTATAAAAGACAGTCTTTTAAAATCAATGAAGGATATGACTGAGCTTAATGATTATATTGAAAAGACCGAGGATGTTCAACTCGGAATGATGGTCAGCATTGTGAGCGAATACGGCAACAGAATTCCCGGCATCATTAATATTATCAAAAAGAAACATCTGGATAATGAAGAAAGAGGAAAAGCTGAAATGATATTTTCTACCGTACACAGATGCAAAGGAATGGAATACGATGAGGTACATCTTGTAAACGACTTCATGAATGAAGTGAAGCTGGAAAAATTGACCAAAGACAAGCCGGCTGAAGAACTAAATCCGACTAAGCTTAATGAAGAGATAAATCTTTTATACGTAGCTATTACGCGT
>JAEUSI010000242.1 GCA_016788375.1 Ignavibacteria bacterium
CTTAAAAGATTATACCTCACTCCGCCGCACCCTGCGGGGGAATCGAACCACGTTATTCGATTGGTTGATTGTTCATTCATTATCTATGTATAATGTGTAATATTACACTCGTTCCCAATCTCCTGATTGGGAACGTATCTCTTTCCCGTTTCCGCAGTGTACATCGCAAAAAAGTATACTCCGGGATTGAATATTACTAATGCGAATTTACACTTCGGGGACAGAGTCCCTTCCCAAGCCGGGGTTTGGGAAGGAGTGGAATTGCGAAGACACACTGCGGGAACATAAAAAAATTTTTTGTCGTGTACAAAGCTGCTGTGTTAAGAATAATATTATTACTTGCAATAACAATATTTTATATCTAATATCGCAGCATAAAAAAAATCGTTTTCAGGAGAACAATTATATGAGATTAAGACTCGTGCTGAAGCAGATGAAACCTGATCAGCTGATACCCATTAACTACCAGCATGCAATACATTCATTCATATATCACACAATAAGCAGATCGGACAGCAGATATTCGGAATGGCTTCACGATAACGGGCTTATGAGCGGAAATAAAAAGTTCAAGTATTTTACATTCTCAAAATTAGATATAAGAGATGCATCGGTGAAAAATCTGCACGGCAGAATGTATCTTAACATAAAAAGCGTAAACATCGGACTGACGGTGAGCATGCTCAGCGACAAAACAACGGAGCATTTTATAATCGGAATGTTTGAAGAACAGAAAGTAAAAATATTTGACAAAAACACTGAATCGGAATTTCAGATAAAGACGGTAGAAATGGTTCCCGAACCTGTATTCAGAAACGACATGACATTTAGAACGATTTCACCCGTTGTCCTGTCAAGAAAAACGACATATAACGGGAACGAATCCCAGGAATACATGTCGCCTGCGGATAAAGAGTATGAAGATTACTTTATTAAAAATCTTGCGGAGAAGCACAGCGCTCTGTATCAGCTGAAGGAAGGAAACAGCGGAGAAAGTAACATATGCAGAGAAGCGGGAATCAGGACATTTGAGCAAAGGGGTGAATATAAATCTAAGCTGATAACAATCAAGGAAGGTTCGTCCGAAGAGAATAAAATCAGAGGATACTTTTACACATTCAGTATTACCGGAGATCCGGAGATTATCAGAACCGGATACGAAGCCGGATTCGGCAAACAGTGCAGTCTTGGATTCGGATGTGCGGAAGCAGTCAGGTAAGTACACTGATTTCCCGGCGATATATCAGAATCCATTCTTCAAGCTATACAAAACGGATATTCATTCAGTCTCAGAGCGAAATTAAATAGTGACTGATTCAGGAATTACAGGATTATAGAATTGGCGGAATTATATATAGAATTTCATAAAAGCTTTTAATTAAATTCTAAAAAATCCGGAAATTCCGGGAATTCCGATTCAGGCAATGTTCTTAATTAATGAATTGGCAATAATCCAAAAAATATTGCGTGCTACACAGGTCATATGTATGAACTAAAATCTGCAAAACTATCTTTACAATAAAAATCAGATTGTATATTTTTAACATATACGCATGATAGAGCTAATTGACATAGAAGGTTTTGAGTGGGATGTGGGTAATCTGGATAAAAACTATAACAAACACGGAGTTATTAATAAAGAATGTGAAGAAGTTTTTAAAAACAATCCTCTTTATATAAATCATGATTTGATACATTCCACACGAGGTAAACAGAGGTATCAGGCATTAGGAAAGACAAACACAGGTAGAAATTTATTTTTATCTTTTACGGTAAGGAAAAACAGAATAAGAATTATTTCCGCAAGAGATATGTCAAAGAATGAAAGGAAAAAATACAATGAAAATTAAAAATAAAAAACTAAAACCAATTCCCAAATTTAAAACCGAAGATGAAGAGAGAGAGTTCTGGTCAAAAGAGGATTCATCTAAATATATTGACTGGAGTGCCGCGCAAAGAGTTGTTTTTCCTAATTTAAAGTATTCAACTGAATCGATTTCAATCAGAATGCCTTCGTCTATTTTAGACAGGATCAAGGCAATGGCGAATGAAAGGGATGTGCCATATCAATCGTTGATAAAGATGATACTGGCGGACAGGGTAGAAGAAGAAATGGCGAAGTATAAGAAAAGATCAAATGCCTGAATCAGAATTCACCGGAATAAAATAGTCTGAATCAGAATATTCAGGATATAAGAATTAACAGGATAAAAATTATCTGAAGCAGAATTCAGGGTTTTACAGGATTAACAGAATCCGGAAAAATGCAATGTTGTATCTGTTCCAAAC
>JAEUSI010000243.1 GCA_016788375.1 Ignavibacteria bacterium
CGGAAGCGCTGACAATTTTAAATGTTATTTTTCGGCAGAAGATTACAGCGGCGGAAAATCAGTATATCCTAAAGTTGCGAGTTCTGTTAATGATTGATTATGAGAGCTGAACCGGATGCTTCACTCACCCGTATACTTCACGTTCAACTATCTCGCACAATATATGCCCGACAGTGATATGTCCTTCCTGTATGCGCTGTGTGTTTTCCGAAGGAATTACAACAGAATAATCGCAAACTTCTTTTAATCTGCCGCCGTTGTTTTTTCCGAGAAATCCTATTGTTACGATTTTATTCTGTTTCGCCTTTTCTGCCGCTTTGATTATATTGCCCGAATTTCCGCTTGTCGAAATGCATATAAGCACATCTCCTTCTTTACCGATTCCTTCTATGTTCCTTGCAAATACGTTTTCAAATCCGATGTCGTTTCCTCCGGCGGTTAAATTCGATGTGTCCGTTGTAAGTGCTATTGCCCCGATTGCCGGACGGTCAAGGTCGTGAGAAAGTCTTATCATGAATTCCGTCGCAAGATGCTGCGAATCCGCCGCGCTTCCGCCGTTGCCTATGAACATGATTTTATTTCCGGCTTTCACTGCTTTTATCAGCTCATCAGCTGCTTTGTTAATGTCCGGACTGCATTTGTCAAGAATCAGTTTCTTTACGTCCGCGCTTTCATTAAGAGATTCTTCTATGAAATTTTTTCTGACAAACATTTATTTTCTTTAAATTTATTTTTGCTTTATTATTCGGTTATCCTGTTGACGATCTTTTCCGCTATGCCGACGGAATCCTTGAATACAGTTCTGCACTTCTCTCCGGTCTCATCGCGGTATTTTCTGTCTTCCATAAACTTCCTGAATATTCTGTAAAACTGTTTTGTATCTGTGATAATTATTCCGCATCCGTTTTTAACAAGTATTTCATCTTCATCGGAATTTTTTACGGAATTGGAAAAAAGTATCGGCATGTTGAATATAGCAGGTTCTAAAATATTATGAAGTCCCGTTTTAAATCCTCCGCCTACATAGCTCAGATATGCAGTTGAATAAAGCTTCGACAAAATTCCTATCCTGTCAACGATTATTAAATTTTCTCCGCTGTAATTTTTCAGCCGTGTGTATCTTATGTGTTTTAAATTTTTGTAACGGCTTTCCGTCATTTTTTCTATTGCGGAAATTTTGGTTTCCTTCGGCTCGTGCGGAACCAGAAATATCAGAAGCTCCCGGTTGATCGTTACGGCTTTATCTAATGCAGGAAGGATTATATCTTCGTCTTCCTTCCATGAACTTCCCATTACGAATATTTTCTTTCCTTTAATTATCTCTTCCGGTATGATGTCATTGACCACTATATTCTTCGCCGACTCATAAACTCTTTCAAATTTTGAATCGCCGATTTTAATGATTTCAGTATCTTCTGTTTTAAGCCTGCTACTGTAATTAGCTTCATCTGTCTCATCTATGACGAATATCGTATTGATCAGTCCGTACAGCTTTTTCTTGAACGAACTGATAACGGGAATTTTCCACGTTAAATCCTTTTCATCATACCGTGCGTTTGCCATAACGGTTTTTATTCCTCTCTTGTTGGCAATGTAAAGCAGATTAAACCACAAATCATATCTCATGAATATTATAATGCCGGGATTTACAATATCAAGAAATTTTCCTGCGTTGCGGTATGAATCAAGAGGGAGATATGTTTTTACCGCGTCGGGATAACTTATTTTTGCATTTCTGTATCCTGAAGGCGAGAAGAATGAAAGTATTACATTGTAGTTTTTTTTGTTGAACTGCTCCACAAGCGGAATCGCCTGCTGATATTCTCCGAGCGATGATGAATGAATCAGCACATTTTTGTTCTTCCGTGTTTCCGGGTTTTCTTCAAACAAAGAAAGGGATTTATTCAGACTCCCGAATAAATCCCTTCTGCTTTTTAAACCTTCTCTTACTTTTGAATTGAATAATCCGTAAAACCGGAAAAAAAGCCGGAGTATTGGCACTCCGGCTGCGTTATAAATCAAAAACCATAAAACTCGCATTGTATATAAAGAAAGTTAAACTTCCATTATTTCTTTTTCTTTCATTGTAATAAGATCTTCTATATCCTTTATATGCCTGTCTGTAAGTTTCTGAACTTCAGCTTCGCCGTGCTTTCTGTCATCTTCCGAAATGTGCTCTTCCTTTTCGGTTTTTTTAAGATGCTCGATGGAATCTCTTCTGATATTCCTTACTGCAACCTTTCCCTCTTCCGCAAATTTTTTCACGAGCTTTACTATTTCTTTCCTT
>JAEUSI010000244.1 GCA_016788375.1 Ignavibacteria bacterium
CGGAGAAAATGTTACATTGTTCAAAAGAGAAACATTTCCGTTGTTATCTATATTTATATTTGTACCTGTCCAGGTTCCTGATCCCGATATTGCTGAAGTTGAATCGAAATTAAAATTCGGAGAAGAAATAATACCGTTGTTTGAAATTGCAGAACCATAAAACTTCAGCATTGATCCCGTTCCCGTAATAGTTCCGTTATTTGTAATGTTTCCGTAAACGGAAAGAGTATAACTGGATGTATTGTTTGTATTTAATGAAGCTCCGGCATCTATGGTTAAATTTCCTGACAGTTTACTGTCATACGGTGTAGAAAGATCAGATACTGTTGCTGATCCTGTATTCACTTTCAGAGCAGCCTGAAAATTTGAACCGCCTCTCAGGTTCATAACTACCGTCCCCTGTGTCTGAAATATACCTGCTCCTGTGACAGATCCTCCTTTCAGCACAGTCAGGTCATTCCCTGTTCCGTTTAATAATGTAAAAACAATCCCTGTGTTTATTGAAATACTTCCGCTGTCAATAGTTAACTGATCTGCATTTACATTTGCAGTAACCGTTACTGTATTCGGATATCTTACCGTAATTATTCCGCTTGCATCTGTAGGAGTCAGCGTAGCTGCTATCCAGGTCGAACCGCTGTTGGTTGACATCTGCCATGTAGAAGTCGAATTCCAGTCACCAGAAACAATGCTCCTGAAATATTCATTCGCCGAATATGAAATCCCGTTCATAACAAATATTATTAAGCAGGATAATGTGAAAAGGTTTATTATTTTTTTTATTGGATTCTCCTTTCAAAGAATGTATGTATGATTTAGCAATAATCTGACGTTAAGATAATTTTGCTCTCCCTTTAACTTTCAACATTTTACATTCAACAAATAATCCCCCTGATACAAAATTGAGATCAAAATAAATCTGATGAATCAGATTACTTCGTAAGGCGTTACGATGTTTTGATAAAGATTAGTGTACAGGGGGAATAATAATTATAAATCGCAAATTCTTTAAAACATCCGGAACGCCTTGTGAACAAAATAATAATCTTCTGAAGTATATGTCAAAGAAAAATATTCGGGGTTTTAGGATACAGGTCTGATTGAATGTTTTGAAATAATGTTTAAAATGCTCAATTACAGTTTAGTTTCGTATGTTCGTCTGTCATCAAAAGGTGTTTTTTTAGGAAATAGTGAGCATATACCTTCATTTAATCCGGTATAAGAATTATATTTTACAAATAATATTAATCTATTGTAAACACTATAATTTTGCAGAATACGCGTTTAGTTAAATTTCTTAAATCACTTAATAAAAATGAAATCCGGCAATTCAGAGACTTTATAAATTCACCTTCATTCAATAAAAATAAGAATGTAACTGAATTGTTCGAAATTCTTTCTGAATACTATCCTGAGTTTGAAGCACCGGATATGAATGAGAAAAAGTTATATGAAATTATATTTAAGAATGATAATTTTGAATACTTTAAAATCAAAAATCTGATATCGGATCTCTTTGCACTCGGGAAGGAATTTCTGGCATTTAATTCTTATATAAAGGACCAGAATGTTAAAGGAATTTACCTGTTGCAGGAATTAAGGAAAAGAAATCTTGACACGGCTTATGAACAGGCATTTAAATACGCTTCTGATTCACTTGATAAAATTAAATTAAAAGATGAAGACTTTTATTTTAATAAAATGAACCTTCAGTTTGAGTTAATGTCATATTACTCACCGAAAAAGCCAAATGCTAATTTCCATTACATGCAGGAAAGACTTGATCTGTTTGTTAATTATTCCGTTATATTCCTGCTTAAAATTTACAATATCATGCTGCATGAGAAAAATCAGAACAGTTATAATTTTGACATGAAATTATTTGATAATATAATGGAATATCTTGAAAAGAATAAGTTCGGTGACATTCCGACGCTTGAAGTATATTATTATGTTCTGCTTATGGAAAAAACCAAGGATGAAAAGTATTTTTATATTCTGAAGGAACTGAAGAACAAATACATGGAAAACCTCAGCAGTGTTGACAATTATATGCTTTATCTTCATCTTGACGGATATTGCGCGACTGCTTACAATATATACGGCAGAACGGATCTTCTGTACGAGCAGTTTAATCTTGCAAAGGAACATCCGGTTTCTGATACTACCGAACTCGGGAAAATCCTCTATCCGGATTTTTTAAATCAGGTAAAAAAAGCCGTAAGGGTTAACGAATTTGAATGGGCTGAAGATTTTATAGAAAAATATATGAAGA
>JAEUSI010000245.1 GCA_016788375.1 Ignavibacteria bacterium
AATTTATCGTGGATTCAGCATCGTTATATCAATTGTTAATCTTTTTATTTTTCATTATCAAACTACTCTCTCACCCTTAATCATACCGTATATCATTACTACTACAGCTGATATTATTAATAAATGAATAAAACCTCCCATAACATTTGATGTTACCACACCTGTAATCCAAAGAGCTGTAAGTATTAAAAATATTGTCCGTAACATGTCTGTTTATCCCGTGTTTTATGTTCATGAAATTAATAATAACATCTGATAATTTACTATCGCTTTGCATTATTAAGTAATATTGATTATTTGTCTGTATTATTTCCGGTATTTATAATGCTGATCATTTCCGGAATTGTTTTCCTGTATAATTTAGCTTTGTATAAGTTTAAATAGTATAGTTCCCCCGAATGAAAAACGGACTAATCCGTTTAGTAGTCCGTTTAGTAGTCCGTTTAGTAGTCTCTGTATCTTTTACCGTAAGTAGTTTAACCTGATTACACGGTTTAAATTCACATGCACAGAATTACATTTACTTAAATGCAGCTATGCAACTCTTCTTCCCTGTATTAACCTGACTATAAGCAACACTATAGCAAAGATAAGAAAAATGTGAATAAAACCTCCAAGTGTATATGAGGATACCATTCCAAGTATCCATAAAACCACAAGTATTAAAAATATAGTCCACAACATGATTTACTCCTTTTTGTTTGATTTAGTATAAATTGTACTTATTATTCAATTCCAGAATTTCATTATCTGATTAACGATTAATCAGTTTATATGTCTGAGGTCTTAATCGGCTGATATCTGTTTACAGAGTAATACTGTCATCAGCTTTTTATGGACAAGAACTGCCTTACTATTTAGTTAAGCCTTCAACTTTTTTCCTGCCTTCTTCTATTATCTTTTCCGCCTTATCTGCAGCATCAGAAATAATGTCTGAAGCTTTTCCTTTCGCTTTTTTCAGAAGCCATTTTGTATCGCTCATTATATCATCTGTTTTATCGGAAATATCCCTTCTTAATTTTTTTCCGCTCTTCGGTGAAAAAAGCATGCCGGCTGTTACGCCCAGAATCCCCCCGGTTATTAACCCTTCGATAAAACTTTTCTTGTTCATTTGTTGATCACTCATTGTATTATTCCTTATTAAGATTTGGTTTTCAAATAGATTCTTACTTCTTTAAAAACGGATTATTGCCTGCAGCATCTGAGGTGTTTATCCGCTGATGTAATTTACTGAAGCAGAGGTTAAATAAGCATAGTTCATTGGTATGAAAAACGGACTAATCCGTTTTGTTTTCTGTGTTTCTCAGGTTTTATTGTTATTCCTGAAATCTGGTTTATTAAATTTCCTGAACTGTTATTTCAGATTTAAATCGGATGTGTATAAATTTCCCGTAAGAACGTTTCCTGCTTAAATTTCGGAAAAGGTTTTATTGTTTTATTAAATGATAAATAAAAAAGTCCTGCAAACTTAATTGCAGGACTTAATTTCATTTGTTTAAAATGTTACAAACTGAGAAGTAGTTGTTTAATTCCGTCAGAACTTAAATTCTAATCCGCCCAGTGCGGTTAAAAAACTCCTTGTTCCGGCATCATTAAACACCATTGTATATTTGCTTTTCAGGATTATATCTATGGATTTACTCATCTGAAGAGTAAAGCCCGGACCAACGTTTATACCGACATTTGTATTTGATATCCTGTCAAAAGTTTGCTCTCCGACTGTATATGCATCCTGTGAATATACGTAAGCTCCGACTCCGCCTTCAAGAAAGAAAGCTGATTTCAGTTTTTTGGTCATGAAATAATATCTCGGACCTGCTGATATTTCAATATAACTTGAATTAGGCGAACCCTGTGTATTATTCGTTAAACTGTAATAACCCGCTTTTGTATATAGTCCAAGCTCTTTATTAAGTCTGATACCTAAATCCAGACCTCCGTTAAAACCTGCTTCAAATGTGTTTCCCAGTTCGCTCATCGGAAAAATTGCTCCGGCTACCGGACTGAGTGTAAATACCGGATACATGCTTTTTGCAGATACTGTATTTAATTTCGGCGAAACAGTATTTGAACCCTGTGCATTTGCGTAACCGATACTTACTAACATTAACATTAAAGCAAGCACAATTAATCTATTAATTTTCTTATACATTTTTCAACTCCTTTTTAAGAAATCCTTAAGTGGTTTTCCTCTGTATCACTATATATACTTTAATGAATTTGTGTAATCGGCTGAAGGTATGA
>JAEUSI010000246.1 GCA_016788375.1 Ignavibacteria bacterium
GTGAGATAATTTTTTCTTTAAATTCTTCGGGCTTTAGGAATCCCGTTACGCGTAAATCCCTGTATTCTACTCCTTTTGAATTCATAAATACTACTACCGGTAAACCTTTAATTCCGAATTTATCGGTAATACTTTCATTTTCTTTTGTAAGATCTATTTTTATAGTGTTGAGGGATTTTGAAAGTTCAACAATTTCGGAATTTGTATAAGTATATTCATCAAGCTCTTTGCACTGCGCGCACCAGTCAGCATAAAAGTCAATCATTACAGGCATATTTCCGGATGAAATGCTATTTTCTATTTCTTCGTTTGAATTTAATACTTTCCATTTAACTTCCGAACCTGTTTCCTGCGGTTTTAACATCCATATTCCGTAAAAAATCGCAATTACTGCAATTATTTTTTTTATTTTTGAATAAAATGCCGATGTTAAACCCTTCCTGTCTATAAAAAGAAGATATATCCCTGATAATATCACATAAACCGGAAAAATATATTTATAATAATTTCCTGGGATCAGGGGAGATAGTGTGCTTAAAGCCATTCCGAAAAGAATGAGTCCGAATATAACTTTTACGCCTTCCATCCATTCGCCGGATCTCGGTAATTTACTGATAGAACTCGATGATGCAGCGAGGAAAATATAAGGGAGTCCTAAACCCATCGACAGAATAAAAAAAAGTAAAAATCCCGTAAGCGGATTTCCAAGGTTTCCGACATAAACAAGCAGGCTTAACACAAACGGTCCGATACACGGAGCAGCTATAAATCCAACGGTTAATCCCATCAAAACAGAACCGAAATATCCTGATCTGTTTTTATTGCCTATTAATGCCAGACTTTGCGGAACTCTGATTTCAAACAATCCAAACATGCTTGTGCCGAGTGCTATAAGAATCAGGGAAATAGCTATAATTACAATTGGATTCTGCAATGCAGTTCCGAGAAGACTTCCTGTCAGCGCAGCAAATACCCCCAGCGCTGAATATGTAATTGACATTCCGAGTGCATAAAAAACTCCCATTAAAATACTCTGAGATTTGCTTCCGCTTGCCTGTGCGCCGAAATAACTGACCGTTATGGGAATCAGCGGATAAACGCAGGGAGTCAGGTTTAATGCAAGTCCGCCCAGAAAAATCAGAATGAGCGTCATAAAAAGACCTTCTTCCTCAATCCAGTTTGAAACCTGCCTCTCGCCTGAATCCGGTGAATCAGTTCTTGTATTTTCTGAAAGCACGGTTTTCTTTTTGTCTTTTCCTTCTGGCTCAGAAAAGGATTTAAATGGTTTAGAGAAATCAATTTCAGAAAAAATTTCAGGATTAATCAATTTTCCGGAAATATCCGTATTCTTAATTTCAATTTTAATATTTTCAGTTACAGATTTCGGAGGATAACAGACTTTATTGTCACATGCCTGAAAACTCAGTTTCACAGGAAGATCATAAATTCCTTCGGCTGTATTATCAGAAATCAGAAAAGTTATTCCGACATAAATTTCACCTTCGTATACATTCAGCTCATTATCACTGAATTCAAATTTTAATTTTTTATGATCAGGATAATAAATATTAAGGATATTGAATTTATCTGAACCGGATGATAATTCTGTCTGAATAAGAGAAGGATCATTTACTTCATAGGAATTAATATGATATGATTCTGAAATTGAAATTTTAAGCGCTAATTTTACAGTATCTTTTTTACCAGATTGATTCGATGAAAAATAGCTTGTTTTATTTAAAAACGGGGTAATTTTTAAATATTCGGAAGACAGGGAGTTTATTTTGTGAGGTAAAATAAATAAAAAAAGACAAAATACTGTTACAATTATTCTGTTTGGCATTTGGAATATGAACTTTAAAATTGTGATTATAATTTCAGACTTAAGACGTTATAATATAGTATAAATTCAGTTAAAATAATACTAAAAATTTGAATTTTTGTTTAAAATTAAAACGCAATATTGACTTTTTTATGAAATATAGTGTATATTTGTAAAGGATTTTTGAACGAATTTTTTGAAATATTTTAAAGACAGCATAAATAATTGCAGAAAATTCAAATATTAATTTTAATAAGGAATTAAAAAATTTTAAAAACACTTCCTTGAATCTTAATAGCAATAGCAATTTAGGAAACTTAATGAACATTAATATTCAACCAGTTTTTAGTAGTAATAAAAAGTCTTTAGAAACAATAAATAATC
>JAEUSI010000247.1 GCA_016788375.1 Ignavibacteria bacterium
TTATCAGTCCCTGAACTATACTCAGTGATAATTCCCTGAGATTGAAGAATTCCGAAGTGATTTTCCTTGGTTTCTGATTCATAATGTCTCTTTCGATCGGTTCGTTTTCATATGCGATTGAACATGTAGGACCCATAACAAGCTCAAGAAAAATAACATGAACAGGAGAAAAGATATTCTGATATTTCCATCCGAGAAGCAAAGGTAATGTTACAATTGAAATCAGAGGGATATGAATTGAGATTATATACTGTATCGCTTTTTTCAGATTTGAATATATTTTCCTTCCGAAGGTAACTGCGGTCACCATATTTGAAAGATCATCGTTTACAAGCACAAGCGATGCAGCCTGTTTTGCAATTGAAGTTCCCTTTTCACCCATTGCTACACCAATATGAGCTGCTTTTAATGCCGGTCCGTCATTTACACCGTCTCCGGTCATTGCCACTACCTCTCCCTTTTTCTTAAGCGCATTTATTATTATCAGCTTTGCTTCAGGAAGCATTCTTGAAAATATATTTACTCCATTGATTTTGCCCATCAGCTCTTCTTCAGGCATATTTATTATTTCTTCTCCCGTGAGATACTTTTCCGAATTTTTAATCCCAACTTTTTCAGAAATACTTAATGCAGTAACCGAATAATCTCCTGTTATCATCTTAACGCTGATTCCCATTTTATAAAAATCGTTTATCACATCACTTATATTCTTTTTTGGTGGATCATTGAGTCCCACCAGACCGAGAAACTTCCATTTAAATTCAGACTGATCCGCAGGATAATTCCCTTCGAATGAATCTGCTTTTGCAACTCCGAGAACTCTTAATCCCTTCACTGCCATTTCCATGACCTTTCTGCCGGTTTCTTTTATATCGTCTTCACTTAATCCGCTTATTCTGAGCAGCCCTTCCGGAGCTCCTTTCGATGCAATTATAATTTCCCGGGAATCTGAATTTGTGTAAACATGAGTCATCATCGGAGGCTTGCCGGATAATGGATATTCCTTTACTATGTTAAAGTCCTCAACCTGTATCTGATTTCCTGATTTCTCGAACAATGTTCTTATTGCCTTTTCCATCGGGTCAAAAGGAACAGGTTCTGAAGCCCACATTGCATAGTCAATCAGTTCTTTTGTGCTGTCATTCAGAAATCTGTGATCAAAATTACTGACGGTTTGCTTTCCGGTAAAATCATAAAGCTCAGCCACGTCCATTTTATTTTCTGTGATTGTTCCTGTCTTGTCTACGCAGATTACCGTAGCTGAACCCAACACCTCCACTGTCTGAGGCTGCTTTGCAATTATGTTCGCTTTGAGCAGATGATATGCTCCCAGTGCCATAAATGTTGAAAGCGCAACAGGTATTTCCTCGGGAAGTATTGCCATTGCAAGTGTTAATCCGTGCATAAGACTGTGAATGATGTCTCCGGAATCAATATAATTAAGTATAAGAATCAGTATAAATGCAATTGTTCCCGCAAAAGCCATTTGCTTTACAAACCTGTCAATCTGAATCTGAAGCGGGGTCTTCTCTTTTTTTATAAGCTCAATTGATTTTCCGAGCTTTCCGACTTCGGTACCCATTCCGGTATTAAGTACTTTCACATATCCCCAGCCTGATGTGACATTTGTTCCGGCAAATACTTTTTTACTGTCCTGATCTTTGGAAACCGGAAATGATTCGCCCGTTAGTATTGATTCATCTAAACTTAGATCATTTGATTCAATAATTTCACCGTCGGCTGTGATAATCTGTCCTTCTTCAATAAGGATTGTGTCATTCACGACAATTTCTTCTGACGGAACCTGAACAACTTTATTATTCCTTATTACGTTAGTCAACGGCTCAGACAGCTTCTTTAATTCTTCTATTGCATTTTCACTTCTCACTTCCTGATATATCGAGATACCCGCTACTATAAGTATTGCAGTAAACATTATTATTCCTTCGGCTATGTCTCCCGTTATAAAATATATTATGCATACTGAGATAAGAAGAAGCATCATCGGTTCAGTTACAATATCCCTGAAGATTTTAAAGCCGTCTCTGCTTCTTTTATCGCTTAATATGTTTAAACCGTATATTTTTCTGTTTGCTGATACTTCTTCATCAGTAAGTCCGCTGAGCAGTTTTTCTTTTTCCGTCATCATTTTTATGTCTGATATAATTTATTTTAACAGCATTCTCTGA
>JAEUSI010000248.1 GCA_016788375.1 Ignavibacteria bacterium
ACAAGATATATGACTTCGGTAGATTTATATCGGACTTCAAAGCATTTGACAGTGATGGAAACGAACTCCCTGTTACTAAAGGAGATGTAAATACATGGGAAATTTCCGATGCGAATAAACTTTACAAAATTACCTATAAAGCCGACGATACTTTTGAAGACACTACCGGCAATCCCATATTCGAGCCGGCGGGAACGAGTATAGAAGAAGGCAAAATATTTGTATTTAATAATCACGGTTTTTTCGGATACTTAGACGGTTACATAAGAAATGATTATACTCTTACATTTGAAAAGCCGGCAGGTTTTTATGGCTCGACAAGTCTTGATGCAGCAGAGCGGTCAGACAGCAGGGATGTGTATACTTCGCCTGACTATCAGTTCCTTGTTGACAACCCTATTTTTTTCAACGTTCCTGATACGGCGACAATAAATTTCGATGAAGCGAGAGTGCTGATCTCCGTTTATTCACCCGGAAAAGGAATTACGGCAAAAGACATTGCCGATGATGACAAGCCGCTGCTTGAAGCAATCAGAAATCATCTCGGCGGAAAGCTGCCGACAGACAGGTACACATTTCTTTACTATTTTTCGAACAGCAGAAATGGCAGCGGGGGATTCGGCGCGCTCGAGCACAGTAATTCATCTTTATACTATATGCCGGATGTTCCTGCAACTGCAAAATCCTTTATGCTTCAGCAGCTTCAATCCACAAGCGCACATGAATTTTATCATACTGTAACGCCTCTTAACCTTCATTCGGAAGAGATCGGAAATTTTGATTACAATAATCCCGTAATGAGCATGCATCTGTGGCTTTACGAAGGTGTGACTGAATATTTTGCCGAGTACATACAGCTTCGTGAAGGACTTATCAGTGCTGATGATTTTGCAAAAACAATAGAAGGTAAACTCAACAGTGCATCAAGGTTTAATGACACTTTACCTTTTACAGTAATGAGCAAAGGAGCTCTGGATGTTTATGAACCTCAGTATCTGAATGTATATCATAAAGGAGCTTTGATAGGAATGTGTCTTGATATACTCATAAGAGAAGGATCGAACGGTCAGATCGGGCTTCAGGATGTTATAAACAGGTTATCCGAAAAATACGGAAAAGAAAAACCGTTTAAGGACGATGAGCTGTTCGGTGAAATTGAAGCGCTGACAACACCGAAGGTCAGGGAATTTTTAGATATGTATGTTGCAGGTCCGAATAAAATACCTTATGAAGAAATTTTTGCCAAGGCAGGCTTTGAAGTAAAAAAGAACCCGTTTGAAATGATAAACATTGCAGGAGTTTCAATGGGATTTAATCAGGATACTTACAGACTTAAGATAGTTCATATCCAGCCATCTGATAATAAATTTTTAAACGAGCTCGGAATAAAGACCGGTGACGAGCTAGTTTCGGTGAACGGACAGCCTATTACTTTTCAGAATGCAAGAAGTATATTCGGTTCGGCTAAAAATCAGATCAAAAAAGGAGATAAGTTTGAACTTGAAGTTGCTAGGATTGATGCTAACGGAAAAGAAAGCAAGGAAAAACTGAAAGCAACTGTCTCAGAAACCAAAACATCCTACGATTTTAAATTAAGCATAAGTGATAATTTATCCGCTGATCAGCAGAGCTTAAAGAAAGCATGGATGGGGAATTAGATTCATAAGATTCATAAGATTTGATTTAAAAGATCATCATTTCTGATTTTGTATTGTTGATAAAAAAAAATAAAATGTCTTCAAATAGTAAACTTGAAATAAAAGTACTTAATATTTATTTTGAAAAAATTTTTAATTAAACAGAAAAAAATATGAAGCTGACACCTAAAAAGATTTTTTCATTCATTGCAATAATAACAACGGTAATTATTATAAGCTGTTCGGGATCCGTCTCTCCGGAGTATGGAAACTATAAAATGGCATTGCGGAATCAGATGCAGGATATGGTAGATGTACTTTTTGCAGGGCATTACAGTGAATTTATGACTACTTATGTCGATCCGTCTTATATAAGCTCAATGGGCGGAGTGAATAAAGCATTGCTTCAGTTTGATAATACTGAACAGTCGAGACTTTATGCTGATTTGAAATTAGCTCAGAACATTTCTCCGTTTTATGACCCTGATAAAAATCAGATGGTCTATCAGGGAGCTATGATACTAAGACCCATTGCATTCAAACAGATCG
>JAEUSI010000249.1 GCA_016788375.1 Ignavibacteria bacterium
GCGATAAAAGTTGACGGCATAATTTCGGAAATACTTCCGAACACAAATTTTAAGGTGAAGCTGGAAAACGGGCATGAAATACTCGCTCATATTTCAGGAAAGATGAGAATGAATTATATAAGGATACTTCAGGGAGATAAAGTAACTGTTGAATTATCCCCGTATGACCTAACAAAAGGCAGAATTACATACAGATATAAATAAAATTAAAATAATTCAAAAGAGAGTTTTAAAATGAAAGTACGAAGTTCGGTTAAAAAAATGTGTGTGAAGTGCAAGATAATAAAGCGCAAGGGAGTTGTGCGTGTAATCTGCACAAATCCGAAACACAAACAAAGACAGGGTTAATTTTTTTAAAATAATTTTTTCAGGAGAAACAAATTGGCAAGAATAGCAGGAGTTGATTTACCGAAGAATAAAAGGATAGTAATCGGACTTACATCCATTTTCGGTATCGGAGTATCTTCGGCACAGAGGATACTGGCAAAAGTCGGAATCAGCGAAGATAAAAAGGTTTCACAGCTGACAGATGACGAAGTCAATCACATCAGGAATGAAATCAGCAACGAAATAAAAGTAGAGGGTGCTCTAAAGTCTGAAGTCGCGATGAACATAAAAAGACTTATGGATATCGGAACATACAGGGGCAAAAGACACAGAAAAGGACTGCCATTAAGAGGACAGAGGACAAGGACGAATGCGCGTACAAGAAAAGGAAAGAAGAAGACTGTCGCAGGAAAGAAGAAAGCTGCAGCCAAGAAGTAATTCAAGGAAAGAGTTAACCCTTTAAATTAAATAAAAAAATAAAGTAATCTAATTTGGCAAAGAATTTTAAAAAGACAAAGAAGAAAGTTCACGTAGAAGCGACCGGAGTAGCGCATGTAAAGGCTACATTCAATAACGTTATTGTGACACTTTCCGATTTATACGGGAATACAATTTCCTGGGCTTCTTCAGGGAAGATGGGATTTAAAGGTTCAAAGAAGAGTACACCGTTTGCGGCACAGCTTACGGCGGAATCTGCGGCAAAAGCTGCATTTGATCTGGGAATGAAAAAGGTAGAAGTGCTTATAAAGGGAGTCGGTCCTGGAAGGGATGCTGCAGTAAGATCACTGAATACGGCGGGTCTGGATATAACTTCCATAAAGGATATAACGCCTTTGCCGCACAACGGATGCAGACCTCCGAAGAAAAGAAGACAGTAAGATTATTTTTCAAAAATATTTTTAATAGGAAATCTAAATAATAATAAATGGCAAGATATACAGGAGCTAATTGCAAGCTTTGTCGAAGAGAAAAGCAGAAATTATTTCTGAAAGGTACAAAGTGTTTTACGGAAAAATGTCCGTTTGAGAGCAGAAGCTATCCTCCGGGACAGCACGGATTGTCCAGGAGATCAAGAGTAACAGACTATGCAGTTCAGCTCAGGGAAAAACAGAAAATAAGAAAAACTTACGGAGTACTTGAGAAGCAGTTCAGAAAATACTTTGAAGAAGCCTCAAAAAGGACAGGTATAACCGGCGACAATCTGGTAAATTTTCTTGAGAGAAGATTTGACAATACAATTTACAGATTAGGACTTGCTCCTTCGAGAAAATCCGCAAGGCAGCTTATACTGCACAGACATTTTACCGTTAACGGAAAAGTCGTGAACATTCCTTCTTTTTTACTGAAAGCCGGTGATTCCATACAGGTAAGGGAAAAGAGTAAAAAGCTTGAAATAATTCATGACACTATGAAAAGAATGAAAGACAACATGATAGTTCCGTGGCTTTCGCTGGACAAAGCGAATTTAAAAGGAACATATATGAAAGAGCCGATAAGGGAAGAAGTTCCGTTTATCGGAAATGAGCAGCTGATAGTCGAGTTGTATTCAAAGTAAGTTTTAATCAAAAATTAAATAATTAGTAAAATATGAAGATAAATAATTTTCAAATGCCTGAATCAATTATAAAGGAGGAAGCAACTTATACCGATACTTTCGGAAGGTTTATAGTACAGCCTTTGGAAAGAGGTTACGGTGTGACACTCGGAAATTCTCTCAGAAGAGTGCTTATTTCATCTCTTCCGGGAAGCGCTATAATTGCAATCAGGGTAAAT
>JAEUSI010000024.1 GCA_016788375.1 Ignavibacteria bacterium
AAGCCAGTTATTTCTCACCTGAGGCATTTTGAGTCTTAACTTTTCGGCGATATTCAAAAACGGAAGCCAGAGAAAGTTAATGTATGTGATTATTACACGTGTGTTTTCATTGCAGAGTTTCCTGATCTGCAGAAAAACTTTCTGAACATCTTCAAAGTAACCTATTGTATCAGATATAATTACAAAATCAAATTTTTCATTCAGAGTTATATCTTCTGCATTCATTTCGAAAAAACTGAATCCCGGATTATTTTCCGATGCTATCTTAATCATTTCAGGCGAAGAATCTATTCCCACCGCCTTTGACGGATTTAAACTTCTCAGAATAAATCCCGTGCCGCAACCGATTTCAATTATACTGCTGTTTTCAGGAATACTGAATTTAAGAAACTCAGTAAGTTTATCATAATAATATTTATTCCTGTTAATCCATTTATTCCTGTCTTTTGCTGTAAGATCCAAATTGAAATGTGTATTAATTGGTTACCGTTAATTATAGTTCGTGTGATTTTTAAAAGCGGATATTTTGGGGCATATCAAATTTACTCTTTGTAATCCTATTCAAAACAACAAACTTTACAACATAGCGGATAAATTTAATCAGAAAAATAATCTAAAACATATATTGATAAATATAAAACATTAAACAATTAAAATTCAGCTGAAATCAACAAAATGATCCCATCTTCTGTCATCTCCGGAAACTTTTTGAAATGCCATTGCACCGAATCGCTTTTGTTCGTCATCTACATAGCCCTTAAAAAAGTTTTTCATCCGGTTAAAATATTTTTTCAAACCGCTTCTGTGTACATTCTCATTTATGTAACTTCGCTTTGAAGTACCGCCGATAAACTTATAAGCTCTGTTATTTGATATAAAAGAACAAACTTTCCTCACGGCTTTCCAGTCCGAATCATCCAGAATTACTATTCCGTCTATCCTCAGCAGTTTATCTATAAGAAAAAAATCCACCAGAGCATGATCAAATGTATGCCAACCGTCAATGAATGCAAAATCAGCTTTTACATTTTTTCTCTCAAGCTCTGCAAGTGCCTGATGCGAAGGTTTGTCAATAAAGTCGACGATGTTTTCGTAACCGGCCTTTTTCAGATTATTCAGTCCGATCCCGCTGTAACTGTCTTCGTACATCTGATAAGGATCAATCACATAATGCCTGGTTTTATCTGATTTAAACAGGGCATCGCAGATGTATAATGCCGAAGTTCCGAAAGCAAGCCCTACTTCAACACTTATTTCCGCTCCGGTTTTATTTATACAATCCTGAATTAATTTTCCTTCTTCCGGGCTGATCTGACCTATGACTTTCTTGATACCGCCGCTGATGGTTCTTGTATTTCCTGTACTGATGATTTCTTCTAAAACAGGATTCAAAATTTTTCCCTATAAATAATACCTGTAGGTGTCATTATTGTTTTAATTTAGATCTGAGATCTGTATGGCTTATAAGTTCACCTGCAAGAGCTTTTGCCTGTACCCTGAGTTCAGGTACAGCAGTTGATTCCCATAAAATTCCTTTAAGCAAAGAACCAATTGTAAAAAGAAAAGGTGAAACTGAATTATCCTTTTGAATTACGGTTCCGTCAGGCAATGCATTGATTCCGAGTTTCATTTCATCATGAGTAATCAGTCCCTTCTTATAAAGGTTTGAAATCAAAGGAAGATCTATTCTTGAAATATCAGTCATCGGTCCGGTGCAGTTAATTACCCGGTTGACAATAAATTCTCTCAGCTCCTGGTTTTTTCTTTCTTTAATAACTACATAAACCATACCGCTGATTTCCTTTAATTCCTTAAGTCTTCCTCCGATTATTTCCAGTCTTCCTTTTGAAATCAGATCCTGCATCTGAAAATAAATATTTTTCGGAAGTCTGTGCCTTGCAACACCCCACAAATGCCTGATATGTGACATAAATCTTATTTTGTCATTGAGAGATAAACTAAGCCAGATTTCCTGCGTCTTTGGTCTCACGGCATCAACTACAGCCTCACCTGTAATTCCTTTTGACAAAACGTGCTTAATATGTCTTCTGAAAATACTGAACAGCTTTGAAATTTCATAAGGCGGATGCAATTCTTCGATAATATCGGTATAAGGCTTTCTTTTTTTATGCGAAAGTGGGAAGTAACCGTTAGTTGATACAGCATAAATCTTTCCGTTGAAACCGTTATCAGTCAAACTTATAACATTATCTACCATTGTAAGACCTGTTCCGATTATCAGAACACTTCCGTCCCTTTCTAAATTCAGCACAGATTCTTTCTGCCAGGGATTTTGAAAATATTTATCTGAATTAAAAAACGAATTGTCCAGGATTTTAGGATTATCGGGAATAAAATTTCCGAGAGCCAGAACAATTTTATCGGCAAATAAAGGTTCACTGTTTTTAAGGATTATTTCCGCACCATTTTCCGAGACATTAACATCAATTGCTTCGTCTATAATAATCTTAAGATTTATAAATTCCGGAAGGTTATTAATAACAGAATTATATATCTCATCTAGATAATGACCGTAAATGTTTCTCGGCAGGAAAGTATCAGGTAGTTCGTCGTCGATAAAATCCTTATAATCCGGTTTTGATTTAATCCAGTTAATAAAATGATCCGGTTCATCCGGAAAAGCGCTCATTTTAGCAGCAGGTACATTAAGTACATGTTTTGAATTATAAGTGCTGTATGCTATTCCCCTCGGCGAATTATCAATTTTATTGATTAGCACTAAATTCACCGCAGATTCGGATTGCTTAATCAGCTGAATTAACGTCATAGTGCCGCAAAATCCTCCGCCGATAATTGCAATTGTTTTTATATTATTCATTATTGTTTTTTATTTTGCAGGGTTGAAATTACATTTTTTAAATCACTTTTAAAATTTAAATATTCGGATTTTTAATTAAATTAGAATTATTTAATTATAGGCAAATTTCCTTTTAAGATTATTAACAGGTTTTTCAAGAACAAACCAGGAAAGGGAAGCAACAACTGTAAGCATTACAGAATAAATCAAAAATTTCTGAATTGTATTCTGCGGTTCGGGAAAATTAAAATATGCGTACAGAGACGGAATGAAATTATGAAAAAGATACAGTCCGTAACTGATTTTCCCCAGATAAACGAGTATTCTGTTTTCAAAAACAGATTTCAGCATACCCGAAAATCCCGTACTCATTCTTGAAATAAGCAATAGAGACATTGCTGAAACTGCAAATTTGAATAATGATGCAGTAAAAATATTTTCATTCATAAAAATCATTGTTGGGATAAGAATAAAACATATCGTAAAAAAATAAAATGATTTCCTGCTTTTAAACTGATAATTGATATCAGTTGATCTTAAAAACGAAAGCAAAGCTCCGAGTCCGAAAGCATCAAGACAGGAAGGAGTGAGTATGCTTGTAAAGTTAACAGCAATTTCACTTTTATCACTGAGTAAAAACATAATTGCGCGGAACAATACTCCGAAACTGATTATTCCGTATACAGATTTTAATAAATATCTTTCAGGAATAAAAAATATTAAAAACGGCCAGAAAATATAAAACTGCTCCTCTACGGCTAGTGTCCATAAATGAGAAAGTGAACCTGCCCATTTCTGAACCGAAAAAAAATAAATGTTTGAAGTATAGGTTAAAAACCAGACATAAATCTCCCGAATATTCTGAAAATTTAGGACGATAAGAATTAACAGAGTAAAGTAGTACACAGGAAAAATTCTTAGAGTTCTTCTTATATAAAACTGTTTCAGTGAGTGAAGAACGCTTTTGTTGTTAACAGCGGCTATTTTCCTGCTGTTAAGCAGTATATCAGTAATCAGAAAACCGCTTAATACAAAAAATACAGTAACACCGATCATGCCGAAAGGAAGGACTTTATAACTGCTTCCGTCTGGAATCCAGTGTTCAAAAAGAACAAACAATACAGCCAGTGCCCTCAGCGAGTCAAGCTGCGGCATATAGTTTCTTTCTGCAGTATTATTCTTAGAAGTAAAAATATTCAGTTTATGTTTAAACTGCGTATTATTAAATCAGATATGAATTTAATTTCATCATCGTTCAGTTCATGAAAAACCGGCAGACATAAAACACAAGAAGCAGCTTTTTCGGAAACCGGACAATCTGAATTTTTCACATAAGGCAATCTGTTAAGCGAAGGATAAAAATATCTTCTGGTGCTGATTCCGTTATCTGAAAGGATCTTTTTTGTATTCAGCATTTCTTTTTCAGAAGGAAAGAAAACAGGGAAGTAAGCATAATTATATTCCAGATCAGACGGTATTTCCGGATAAGAAAGACATGTATCTTTAAGAAACAATCTGTACAATTGATTTATCTCTTTCCTTTTTTTAATAAACTCCGACACAAACGGAAGATTACACAATCCCATTGCTGCATGCATTTCAGATGTTCTTCCGTTTATTCCGAAAGTAAAGTAATCATCATCAAGATGACCAAAAGCCCTGTATAGAAAAATCTTTTCTGCAAGTTGTTTATCAGAAGTAATAACCGCGCCTCCTTCTATTGTATGAAAAAGTTTTGTTGCATGAAAGCTAACTGCCGATATATCTCCGTAATCCAGAAGAGATTTGTTTCTGTAATTTACTCCGAATGCATGAGCTCCGTCATAAATCACTTTAAGATTATGCCTGGCAGCTAAAGCTTCGATTTTTTTAGTATCGCAGGGAAATCCGTAAACATGCGTTGCAAGAATTGCAGTTGTTTGCTGTGTGATTGAATTTTCAATATAATCCGGATTTATGCAGAAAGTTTTATCTTCGACATCACAGAATACCGGAGTACAGTTTTCCCAGATAATTGAAGTAGTGGTTGCAACATAGGAATACGGAGTCGTAATAATTTCTCCTGTTAATCCGAGAGCTTTAATTGCAAGCTGAAGAGCAATAGTTCCGTTTGAAACAAGAAGCAGATGTTTTACATTCAGGAATGCGGAAAGTCTGATTTCAAGTTCTTCGGCAAAAGGACCCTGATTAGTAATCCAGCCGCTTTCCCAGATTTTTTCGAGGTACTTAACGTATTCATCAATCGGAGGAAGAAATGTTTTGGTAACGTTTATCAAATCAGTTTTAAGTTAATTGAAAAATCAGGAATTATTTTTAAAAAACTTTTTCTGATAAAAATCATAAACAATTTTAGGCGGGTAATCAAATATCTTTTCATAATGCCGTGTGAGAGTCTTTATCCTGTTTATCAGAGGAAAATTTAGGATATACTTCTGAAAAAATTTAATCTTTTTAATGGAATATTTATCTTCTCTCGGAAGCGTGGAGAGATTAGTTACCAGTTCAACTTCATACAAATAGGAATCAATTTTTTCCAGTGAAAGCTGATCCTTGGTCCTGAATCTGAATCCGGCAAAAACGGTTTCACATGAATAAAGTTTTGCATATCTGAAAAATCTCAGCCATAATTCATAATCACCTGCATATTTCAGTTCTGTATTAATCTTACTTCCGGCTTTAATCCAGAGACTTCTCTTCCAGAAAACCGATTCCTGCTGTATCCATTTGTAATCACCGGTATAATAATTATATTTAGACCATTTTTTCAGATCCTTTACGTCAACAATAGTACCTTCATCATTATAAAAAGAAGCTCTTCCCAGAATCCATTCCACATCTTCATTAGCGGAAAATATAGTAGCAGCCGAAAAGAATGCATTATAATGAAATTTATCGTCAGAGTTTATATAAGCCATAATGTCGCCGGTTGCTTTTTTAAATCCTTTCTGAATCGCATCATACATTCCTTTGTCCGGTTCGCTGATCCAGTAAGTAATCCATTTCTCGTATTTCTTAATAATATCCACTGTACCGTCCCTGCTTCCGCCGTCAATAACAATGTATTCAAGATTCGGATACTGCTGGCTGATTACAGACAGAATTGTATCTTCGATATAATTTACCATATTAAAGGAAACCGTCACGATTGAAATTTTCGGCCATTTTTTCCCGTCAGGAGTTAAAGGAGGAATGACTTTAGGTGTTGTTCTTTCAGGAAAAACACCTTCTGAGAGATAGACTGATTCTTTGTGATCTGTATAAGTCTGTAAAATTTCGTTCAATAGATATTAAATCCGTTAAAATTTATAAAAGATTTACATTTAATTATTTCCGGCGGTTAATTCCCATTCAAGTTTAGGTTTCAGCAATCCGTCAATTTTTCCCGATTTACCGGGGCTGTATTCAACATCTCCGGTAATTTCAAATACCAGCAGATCTGAATGATCATAAATTACATTTTCGAATCCTTTAAGAACAAAAAGTTTTGATATCGTGAATTTCCCGTGATTAAGGAGATTTGCCGGAATTCTGCAGTTTGCGCTGATATAACCTTTTGAAACATTAAACTTTTTTCCGGTCAGGGCAGTACTTCCGATAAAAACAAGATTTTCGTATTCATCACTCAGATGAAAAGTAATATTAATATCATATTCATTTTCAATTAAATTGTAAAACTCAAATCTGAATTCAAATGGATCGCCTGCTCTGATTACGGGAACATTAAGAACAGGCAGGACTTCTGCTTTAGTAATTTTTATGCTCTCCGAGCTTGGTGAACTTTCAAGTGTCCATGTCTGTGAAGTTTTGTCTTTATTAAGATTTCCAAGATAACTGGAAACTACTTCATTTGTTTTTCCATAATTTACAATTCGCCCGTGTTCAAGATGCATGGTGTTTTTACACATAGACTGAATCGGAAGCATGTTGTGAGATACAAGAATAATTGCGGTGCCGCTTTTCGCAATCTGAATCATTTTTGACAGACTTTTCTTCCTGAATTCGGTATCACCGATTGAAAGGACTTCATCAATTATCATCAGCTCTGTTTCAATATTTGAAGCAACCGAAAACGCCAGGCGGATTTTCATTCCGGAAGAATATTTTTTTATCTGTGTATCAATGAATTTTTCAACTCCGGAAAACGCAACAATTTCATCGAATTTTTTATTTATCTCGGATTTTGTCATACCGAGAATTGCACCGTTTAAATAAACATTTTCTCTCCCCGTAAGTTCGTTATTAAATCCGGTACCGACTTCAAGAAGACTTGACGCTCTGCCGAAAACTTCCGCATAACCGAGTGTAGGATTTGTAATCCGTGATATTATTTTTAGCAAAGTGCTTTTCCCTGCACCGTTATCACCTATAATTCCGAGAGTCTCTCCGTGCTTTAAATCAAAAGATACATTTCTTAAAGCCCAGAAAAAATCATCCGATTCCTCCGAATGCTCGAATGTATTTAGTCTTTTAAGATTGTTGAAATTCTTTACGGGGGATCTGAACCATGAAATCAATTCAGCTCCTAATGTTTCCTTTCGTGATTCTTTCAGACCGATCAGAAAAGCCTTGCTTACATCATTCACTCTTACTGCATATTCAGACATATTCTTTTTTTAACTCTGATATTTTCTTTATAAAATTATTAAGCAACATCGGCAAAAATTCTTTCCGTTCTTTTAAAATAATATGCACCGCTGAAGAAAATTATTACAGAACTTATACTTCCGATCAAAATCAAATCCCAGGGCATCGGCGTTCTGCCCAGCAATGAAGCCCTGAATCCTTCAATAACGCCTGCCATAGGATACAATCCGTAAAGAAGATAAACTGTATAGCCGGCTTTTTCGGCTATCAATGAAGCCGGAAAAACAACAGGCGCTGAATACAGAAGCAATGAAGTGATGAATCCTATCGCGAACTTAACATCCCTGTACTGTATTGCAAGTGAAGACAGCCACATTCCTATACCCATTGAAGTCAGTATCATGAGAAATATCAGCATAGGCAGAAACACTACATTTACTGTCGGGATAATGTCATAAAAAAACATCATTCCGATTAAAATCAAAAAGGCAATTAAGAAATCCGCAAGCTTTGATAATATTGGAGTTAAGGGAATGAGTATCCTAGGGAAATAAATCTTTGTGAATATTCCCGTAGTGCTTACAAGACTCATGCTGGCATTTGATAATGACTGTGAAAAATAATTGAACGGCAGGATTCCCGAAAAAGTAAAAATCGGATAAGGGATTCCGTCGCTTGGAATTGCAGCAAGTTTTCCGAATATTACCGAAAAAACAACCATCTGAAACATAGGGTTTAATATCGCCCATAGTATTCCCAGTATAGTCTGTTTGTATAAAACGGTAATATCTCTTAAAACAAAAAAATAAAGCAGGTCTTTGTATAGAAACAATTCTCTGAAATTCAGTATACTCCTGCCTTTTTTTGATTCTATTACAAATTTCTGAACTGCTCTGTCTTTCAAAATTTTGTTAAGGATTTAATTAATTTGATCTAACGTAAAATCACTAACTTCTGCACCGATGTTTCTACACTTGAATTACCCTGAATTACAAATTTATATAAGTAAGTTCCGTTTGCCATATAATCGCCGTCATCGTCTTTGCCGTCCCAGGGTATCTGATTGTATCCGACTGCAGCAGGATAATTGATTTCTTTAATCAGCTTACCGCCCACTGTATATATTTTCACTTTACAGCTGACAGGATTTATTTCACCCGAAAGACTGAACATAAAACTTGTCTCGGTTTTCATAGGATTCGGATAGTTTGCCATGTCATATATTTTCATGCTGTTGTTTACAAGTACGGTATTCTGAACCGAGTCTGCAAAATTCCCTGAATTATCGAGCGCAACGAAATTAAATTTATGCGTGCCTGACGTTAACTGCGGTGTGTAATAAACAGTTGCCTGCAAAAATGAATTATCCGGAAATTCAATACGCAGCACCGGATTGGGCTGTCCGTTTATATAATAAGGTACATACATAAACCTTTGCGACTGTTCACTGAATTTATATATCTTAACATTCGAAGTATCACTCACCACCATATTACTGTTATCATAAAACTGAAGCTTTATTTCCGGGTTTGCCTGAACAAAATCGCCATTATTGATCTTAGCACCGTCATAGGTAATTTCCATATCGGGATTTATACTGTCGCCTTCAACAATAAATCTTGTTACTGAAGTATTATTGAATGTAAAGAGTTCGTTTTCATTGGCGGGCATTGAAGTTTCAAAATACAACTGAATTGTATCCCTTGAAATTTTAGGATTCCTTAATCCTGTTGTTCCGAATTTTACTTCTGAAATTTTGAAACTGTCGATTTCTAATGTGCTGAATAAAGTATCTGTCTTCAGAATCATTATTTCACCCTGATTCTTAATATACCACTTGTTTATACAGTTCTGAACATTTTTGTATCCCATGTTGAAAAATTTAACTGAAAATCTTACACTGTCACCCTCCTGAACTGATGTATCACTTCCGGTAAAAGAATTGTTGTCAGGAACAAGTTCTGCCGGAGGGATGTATTTAAAATTTGTTGACTGATAAACAGGGGATTCAAGCCCTGAAATTGTGTCAATTTCCAGCCGTGCGGTAAGCCGGAGATTCGGATAAAGAAAAGCATTTATTGTGTCAAGATTTACGGAAGAATTATTTGCTAGTCCTGAGTATAATGAAGTAGATTCATTATCTGAATTTATTCCGTAAACATCAAACTTTACCGAACTGTTGGGATTTAGTATCTGATCCCATGAAAAGTTTTTCCACTTTTCCGCTATTCCGATATTCTGCGAAATGCTTCCTGATGTCTGCTGGAAAACAGGAAACATCTGACAATCAGATATTTCCCAGTTAAAGTTTGAATAAAATACATGAAAATTTTCGCAGGTCTGATTTGAATCTGCTCCCAGAAATCCGAAAAAAGCCCATGTATCAAACCATCCTAACTTTACAGAGTCAATAAACCTGCTTCCGAATTGTCCGAATTTTGCAATTGCATCCGGTCTGAGTGAATCAGCAATTGCAACATCCACATATGACGCATTGTAAGCCATAATATAATCAGTATTGTCAAAAGTATTCAGAAAATTCAGCACTGAATCCGAGGACTGTGCAGATGTCATTCTGAAATTTTTTATCGCCGCCGCTTTACCTGTAAGCTTCTTTACCTTAGCTATGTTAAGTCCCGTATTTGATCCGCCGTCACTGTAGAAATTAATGCTGTTTATTGTAAAGTAAGAAGCCTGATCTCCGTTGCTGCCGTATGATCTTATGAAAAGATTTCCGGTAAACTGATCAAGCACATAACCATTCTCTGTATATTTCAGATTTACAATATCGGATTGTTTGTATTGTCCCGGCTTAAGCGTGTAAAGCGTGAATACAGAATCAGATACTGCATCCTTACCGGTAATCCCTGGATTGTAAATTATTTTAGAAGCATCTGACCAGCCTGAACTGTCATTGTCAATTACGGCATTTGTTCTGAGATAATAAACCGTATTAATATTCTGTACCGGAATACTCACATTAAAACCCGAAGTTACTCCGCCCGGATTATTGTTTATATATGTCTGGCTGACTGACGAGTTAAAATTTCTAGATGTATCAACCTGTAAAATTATTTTTACGCTGTTTGAACCGAAATCTGTATTCGGATTCAGTCCGGTAAATTTAAACTCTGTGGAATTCAGCACTGCATTGTTAAGCGGCTTTATTTGAATGTAAGAAAGATTTCTCAGTGTCAGAGGAAATGTTACTGAGTCGTTGTTTGTGAATTCCTGCTGATACCATCTTTCAGGATCTGCCACAATCGTCATATTATAATTACCCGATGAATCTATTTTAAAGAAATGATTAAGTGTGTCAATGTAATTAAAATTTCTGATCAGAGTATCCTTGCTCTGAACTATAGTTCCGTTCTTTTTTAAATTAAATCTGATTTTTACGGAATCAGCTGCAGTTCCGAGATTTTTCGGAAATACGGTTAATCTTATTTCTTCTCCTAAAGCAGGAAAGGGATTGGACAAAGTATAATCATTCTGCTTAATGTCAAACTCTGGATTAACAGGCATTATGATTCTTGTTGCAGGATCTCCGATGAGATTATAACAATTTATTGTATTCCGGAATGCAAATATAAGCGAATCACTGCTGAGACTGTCAGTAACAATCCTGACTATTTCTCCTATGGATCTCTGACTTCTTTTTGCAAACTGATCAAATATCAGCTCGTTATACAAATCACCTGATCCGGAGAAACTCCAGCCAGTTGTGCCGATAAATGACACTGAACCTTTGTTCGGAAGAAGCATAAAATTTTCTCCGAAACTTCTGATGTTTGTTTCTGCATTTCTTCCAGTATAACATGTAAAGCTCAGCACAAGAGGAAGCCTGCTTCCGTTGTTAAGTGTATTCGGATCTTCAAGCCCTATTTCCCAGTCCTGCGCCGCTGCATGACCGATGAAATTTACTATTGACGCACCTTTGTCAAACTCTTTCTTGATTGAGTCTTTATAATTGTATGTGATAAATCCGAGAGAATCGTTCCTGTATATTTTTGTTACTGATCCTGTGACCGGTTTTGGAAGTATATAATTGTTTACTAAATTGTTCGATTTTATCTGAAACGAAATCTGCTGATTTCTGTCAGGTCCGCCTGTAATAAAAATGAAACGCTTCCACCATTTTTCCGGCAGCTGATAATCGTATGCAATAATTTTGTCAATTGCATTTTGTGCTTCTGTAGTTGTATAAGACGGAATTCTTCCTGCAGAAATCTGATGATAATATGTGAATGTTCCGATATTAAAATTTACAAAATAACCGTCGGTAGGCGGATTTCCGTATGTAGGTATAAAATTAGAATAGTATTGTGAACCGGGGCTGCTTTTCTTAGGATCAAGTGAAGCTCTTCCGAACAGGCATAAATACTGTAATCTCGGTGTCTGCCAGTTTTCATAAGCATATTTAACAAAATTTCTAACAGCAACGGGACTTTCTATTCCGTAATTAAATATATCATATATATCCTGAATCTCGGCTTTTACCGATCGGTATTCGTTAAAAGTTTCCCGGTGAACTCTGAGCTGTTCCGCCTGTGACTCAAACATCTTGTTATACACAATAAGATAATCTGCACGGTTTGAAACAGCAGCTAGGTTAGGAACCTGCCTGCTTATTATCCTGAAAGGTTTTCTTGTAATGTTTTCATTTGATATTTCAAAACCTGAATTGCCTTTACCAGTAAATGTAATTATATCGGAACTTGCCGTGAAACCTTCAATTCTGATATTATTGCGTATGTCATAAATGTTAATCTGATTAGAATTATTATATCCTGAAACGCTTATCTTTTTTGAAGTAGAATCCGCTCCGGTAAGATTAACCGTAAGTCCGTTGTTACGGATTCTGAATTCTCTCGGATAAGATAATTCAAAATAATCAACATCAACAACCGGAGTAAACAAATCATTATTTAAAGGCAGATATCTGATGTTTATTGTATTCTGAGCATTGTTGTTCAGCAATGAACTCTGAAAAACCACAATTGTATCAAATCTTACAAGATTGTCTCTTCTTAATGTATCAATAATGCTGTTATTTATGCTGATAATAAGCTGATGTTCGTTTAAAACTGAATTTGTATATGACCTGGGATATACAAAGAGTTTAAGACTGCAAAGCTGCGTGGTTTGTGAAACATCATTCAGAAGAAAACTCTCTTCTATTGATTCATTTGTTGATAATGCTCTCCAGAACCATCCCTCTCCGGCGACTATTTCTGTACTGAAATATTTAAAATCATTGTTCGGATTAAGCGTTTCTCCGAGATAATAATAAGTGTCTTTTTCAAAATGCATTTTGCTGTAAAAACTGTTTGCCGGATAATTTACGGAAGAAATGAATGTTGACTTATTCATTCTTAATCCGTTTTCCCCGCCCCAGTCTATCCAGTAAACACTTGTATCAGAATATAAATCGTAATATTCGTTTGTATTGTAAAGATTCGCATTTGTAAATCCATGGTAATGTGGAGTTATTCCGCCTGAATTCCTCTTAGCGTAAAAATCAAGGTAATCGTTTTCATCAAAAACTGCATTATCTTCACCCTGAAAAAATACGGGTATCTGATTCCCTTTGTACAAAACTTTAACAGTTCTGGGGTCAATACTGCTTGTATTTATTCCTGCATTTTCAAAATCAATTTTCCTGATTCTTTGAATACCGTCTGTATTAACGTAACATTTAATGTAAGTTTTATTCGGAGTGATCCAGTTGAAGCTGCCTTGAGAATATGAATTAATTGAAAGAATACTAAAAAAACTTAAAAGCCAGATTATTTTTTTCATAGTAAAAAGTAGATATTATTATAAATTAATATCGTAGCTATTTATCATATTCTCCGTTGTTTTTAATGATTTAATAAGAATTTTGTGAAGACAATATACAATAATTAAATAAAAATTTCACTTTAATTTAACGGATTTTACAGTTTCTTTTAAAATTCTGTATATAAATTTGGGAATCCCGGTTACATACTTTTTGAAATGTTTAATCGGATAATTAATAAGTCTTACAAACCATTCAAATCCCATTTTCCTGATAAATACCGGTCCGCGTAGTTTTTTTCCCGCAAAAACCTTTATTCCGTCACCAACAGCAAACAATATTCCCCCGTTAATTTTTTCTTTGTTTTGAAAAATCCAGTTTTCCTGCATAGGACAGCTTAATCCGATTATAATTATATCAGGTTTAGCTGAGTTGATTTTTCCGATGATTTTGTCGCTTTCGTAATTATATCCTTCCTCAGTTCCCGAAATTTTCAACAAAGGATTAGACTTTTGAATTTCATCAAGTATTACTTTCTTATGCCCGAAGAAAAAACAACTCCAGTTGTTTTTAACCGATTCAGAAATAAGACGTTCATAAAAATCCGAACCTGTTATTCTTGCCTGTAATCCGTTTTTGCCGTATAAAATTTTTGATGCAATGTAAACACCGATTCCGTCCGGATGTATTATGTCAAAACTTCTGTAAATATTTTTCAGAAATTCATTTTCATAAATTTTATTCAGAGAATCGGCATTAGCATAAGCAATTGTCATCTTTCTTCCGCATGTAATCCCATCACTGATTAAATTCAGAAATTCATCATTAGTAATATTTTCAATCCTGATTCCGAATATTTCAACAATAGAATTCTTGTTTTCCATTTATTCAGATTTATTCAATTACTATTTCTGTTAATCAGCTTAAAGTACTGTTGCTCAATCTCCGGTATTATCTGCCGTTCCGTATAATTACTCATAACTGTCTCATGCAGACCTGCTGCGCAATTTCCCGCCAGTATTTTATTCCTGACGAATAACTCAATCTTTGCTGCAAGATCATCCGGATCTTTTTTTAAGAATAATAATCCGTTTATCCCGTTCTTAATTAATTCTGCAATTCCGTCCGTGTCTGATCCGATAAATGGTTTACTGTGCAATCCGGACTGCAGCATAAATCCCGGGAAAGGATCTCTTACTGAGGGAAGTATACATATATCAGCATTTATATAGTATTTCCGTAAATCTTTTTGAGGAGGAATAATCTCGGCTCTCAGCCCGTTAATTGAAATGAAATCCGAATATAACTCTTTATCTGTGCCTTCACCTATTAATGTCAGTGTTAAATTCCTGTTATTCGTTTTCTGTAATGCCTTAAGCAATGTCATAAAATCTTTATCTTTATGAAATCTCCCCACTGAAAGAATATTTACGTCAGAAGCTACGGATTTTTTATCAGTAACCGGAAGTGAGTTGTTTTGTTTTATTTCTTCAGTATCGGCAAAATTCGGAATCAGAACTATTCTGTCGTCACTTAATCTGAATCTGCATGTCAGCATCTCCTTTACAGTCCTGCTTACTGCAATAATTAAATCTGATTTGTATTCAATTTTATATCTTTTGTCAACAATGCTTAATGCTGTAAATACTGTTTTTATTTTCCTGTTTAATGTCATTGAAACTGCATTTGCAAGAATCTCGCAATATCTGTGATGACTATGAATTATTTCAATTTCATTCTTCTTTACTATATCAGAAATGTATTTTACAGATTTTAGCAATGAAAATTTATCCGTCAAAAAACTTTTGACAGAATAATCAACTCCTTCATCTCTAAGTCTGCTAAAAGAATCTCCTGCGTTTGTGCATAAATGAACATTATGCCCGTTTCTTTTCAGATATTTTAAAAGCAGATAGACATAATAAGACCTGCCGTCGGAGTAATTTAAATCAGGAGTTATATGAAGTATGTTCATTTATTGAATTACAAACTTATTAAACTTTTCATTATTGAAAAAATATATTGCTGTATTATGAGATAAAATTTTAATATAAGCTTTTTCAGGTTTGTTAAAACTGTTTTTTCCGGAAAAAGTGATTTCAATTGTACTGTCTCTGTAAACATTTTCAAGCAAATCAAGTTTCAACAGGTATTGTGTCTCACCTGTAGTGCTAATTTCAAATTCATTCTCTGAGACTGGTTTTATCTTCAACTCAGATTCCAGAGACTGCTTGTCAAGTGCTCCTGTGTGTATTGCGTCTGAAATAATTTCATGAGAGCTGAATCCCTCTTTGCAGTGGTAATTATAAGGTCCTGATGCATAATCCAGTATTGATGCAAGCTTATATCTTGACGGAAGTCCCAGAATAATGATCCTTTCATTGTTACTGATTTCTTCAATGCTTTTACACATATCTTTCATAATCCTGCCGGAAGTGTCTGATGCATATTTCCAGTCTTTAATATTTGAGTAACCTAGAATAATCCAGAATACAAAAATTACTGTAAAAAGTATTTTCTGTAACAAAGCAGTTTTCCTGATCTTAAAGAAAACAGCATTTAAAAACACAAAAAATACCGTAAAGGGAATAAGTACAAGCTGAGGTCTGAAATATCCGGCAACAAGATTTGGTAATACAGCGACTGAAAAAAGAAATATCAGATACGGAATAAATTTACTCTGATTGATTTTAAAAAAACTAAAAACTGTAATTGAAACCACGGCAATAATTAGTGCAAGATAAACATATAATGTCAGATTCCCTGTCTGTAATCCGTACTGCAAAGTTAAATAATCAAACGGGATTATGAGGGATATAAATGCTTTTAACAATACGATAATAAAACTTAAAAATTCCTGATCCTGATAACGGTTTACCACTTCAGCCGGAAAATTTTTTAAACCAAATATTTTAAATGCAAAATAAATCAGCAATACTGCAAATTCCCATAAAAATATTTTCTTTGATTTTAAAACTTCACCGGATCCGAAAAGCCCCCATAATATGATCAAAAACAGTAACGGAATTGTTACGGCCGTTTCTTTAGTAAGTAAAGCCATGATAAAAAAGAACACAGCAGCAAACAGACTGTAAAACCTTTTTTTACCGGAATAATTTAAGCTGAAAATAAAATTAAGGAAAAGAAATATTCCGCACAGTAGATCAGCCTTCCCGGCAGTCCAGCAGATACTGTTCAGATTGAGTGGATAAATCAGAATCATGACAGCATAAATTACAGTAATTATTCTGTTTCCGGTTAATCTGAATAAAAAGTATGATGAGACAGCAGCGAAAGAATAAAAAAGGAACATGTTTTCTATTCTGAAAAAAACAAAATTCCCTTTAGATAGATTTAATATACTGTTGATGTATATGCTTAAATCTATTGAAAGAAACCAGAGCGGTCTGAAATGATAACCTGTGTAAAACGGAATCGAACTTGAAAACTTTCCGCTCAGATCGGATGACTGAGCAGATATAAAATTCAGATAATCATCTGACAGCAAATCAATTTCAAAATATCCGGTTATCAAAAGAAAAACCGAATGCAAAATCAGAATTAAAGCTGTTGGCACTACCGGAAAATTAATAGAATTATTTACTACTGATTTTTGCAAATTCTGGTTTTATAGTAAAAGTTTCTTAAGCTCAACTTCAAATTTTTTTTTATCAGCTCTTTTTGTTTTTATTCTGCTCATTAAGCGTAATTCAGTTATAGAATCTGATACTTTTAACGGAAAGAATGAAATTACAAAAGCTGTTAATTTCCTTAATGAAAACTCTTCGAAAAAATATTTTCTGCACTCTTTCCTGTTTCCGTAGAAATATTCAACCCAGAATAAATCATTTTCCTGATTATTATCTGACAGCATTCGGTATATCTTTTCCCTGTCAGCTTTGTAGGAATGTGATCTGCTGTGAAGTCTTGTAAAAACAAGATATTCGGGAAGTATTCTGAAATTTAACTTGTCTTTCAGCCGGTGCCACAACTCAAAATCTTCAAAACAACTGAACTGCTCGTTGTAACCTCCGTTCTGACATATAATTTTTCGGTTGAACATAACTGCTGAATGATTCACTGGATTATGCAGATTCAGAAAATTTTTAATATCAGAGTCAAATTCCGGAACTTTCATGACAAACAATATTTCACACGGATCCCTGAAGTAAACCGAACAGCCTGATACTACATTGTATTCGGGATTTTTTAATATAAAATCATTCTGAATCCTTATCCTGTCGGGTGTATTCAGGTCATCAGCGTCAATCCTTGCTATCCAATCTCCGGATGCGATTTCTAATCCGTAATTCAGTGCAGCTGAAAGCCCGGACCTTGGGATTTTTTTATAAATTATTCTTGAATCCGAAAATGACGAGACTATTTCTTCGGAATCATCCGTTGAACCGTCATCAATAATCAGAAATTCAAATTCTCTAAATGTCTGATTCAGAATACTCCTGACCGAATTTTTTAAATACCTTGAAGCATTATAAACCGGCATCAGTACTGAAATATTTATATTCTTCTCAGACATTCCCTGTAAACTTTTATATGCTTGACTGCAGATATCTTTAGATCAAAAATCTTTTTTGCCTTTGCACTGAAATTTTCCGAAATAATTTCTGATTTTTCCGGATTGTCAATAACCCACAGAATTTTTCTTGCCAGATCTTTGTGATCATCTGTTTTAAAAACATACCCGTCTTTTTTGTCTTCGAAGATATTCTTACACGGTACGGTATCGGAGATAATTAAAAAATTTCCGGAAAAAGCCGCTTCAACAAGTGTCATCGGAAAACCTTCGGATTTACTTCTTGTAGGCATAACAAATATATCTGTTCCGCTCATAAAAACCGGCAGATTTTTAATTGTTCCTTTAAAATGCACGCCGGCATTCAGGTCAGAATCAAGTTTTTTTAATTCATTTTCATATTCACCGTTCCCGGCTATAATAAATTCAAGTTTGTCCTTACCACTCCTTTTTATTATTTCCGCAGCTCTGATAAATACATCAGCGCCTTTTTCCTGAATAAGTCTTGAAGCACATAATATCCTTCTGTATTCACTTTTTGTTTTTTCTGATGAAAAATCATAACCATGGTTAATAAAAAATATATTCTCTTTCCTGAAGAGCTTATGATTAATTAAGTATTCCAGTGAATGTTTATTAACAGTGATTATCTTCTCCGCTTTAAAGTGACTCAGAAACCCAGTGTCAGGTATCAGTCCGTGCAGAGTCTGTACAGTTCCGGCATTTGAAAATCTTGAAGCATAATAAGAAATATTTGCAGCATAATGATTATGAGAATGAACGATATTAATTTTTCTTTCTCTTAAAAATCCAGTTAAATATTTAACTGATGCCGTAAAATTAATAATGCTTCTCTTATCATGATCAAAATTAACGTTTTTAATTATTTCTAGGCCTGTATCTTCAAATCTTCTGACTGAGTCTCCGCCCGTGCAAATAAGGTAAATATTTAATTCCGGATTTTTTGAAAGTTCCTTCAGCAGATAATACAGATGACTCGTGACTCCGTCAGTGAAGTTGAGTTTTCCGGTAACATATAAAATATTCAGCAAAATAGTGAAATATTATTCTTCCCTGTAAGCTCCTGTCTGAATCACCGAGAATGGTAATTCTTCAGAGTACAGTTTAAGATTAGTGATAAGCCTTTCTTTCTCATTGGTTTCCACAGCATAAAATGTTACTTTGTCGTCACCGCATATAAAATTGTCTTGGATTGTCCATTCGCCTGCTTTATACCAGTTGTCCGGTAGTCCTCCCGATTTAACAAACCAGCTGTCATAAAGTATAGCAATTTTGACCTTTCCCGATTCTGTTATTTCTCCGATTCTGTTTTTGTCCAGAACTGAACTTAATCTTTCGGAAGTAATTCCATTATTACCTATTCCGATTAAATCTGTGCAGTAAATATCATTATAATAATTTACCACTCCTATATCATTCAAAGCAATTTCATCCGCAGGGTAATATTTTTTTATAAATTCCGACATCTGATACTGCTGTTCATATATATTCCTTGATGCTGCCGGTATTTTAGTATTTTCAGAAACTTTGTAAACCAGAAATGCAGAATAAATTACTGAGCCGGCAATAAACAAATTCTTATAAAAGTTAAGACTATTTTTTAAATTTAATCCGAATCCTTCAGTAATATAATTATTCACTGCAACAGCATTTACCGATACAGCAGTGATAACAAGATATGTATCATATCTGAAAAAAGATAAAGAAAAAAATATTTTCTGAACAGATATTAAAACTATTACAATAAGTAGCAGTAACGGAATTTCAGACATGAAATTTCCCTGAAGTTTCACCTGCAATAAAAACATAAATACCGAAAGAACTAAAAGAAATAGTATTTTCCTGTTCATTTGAAGATAGACAAGTAAATCATTCTTTGCTGATAAGCCTGAAATGAATGTTGATGAATCCTGTGTAAACGCCTTCAGCAGAACAGAATTCGGAAGAAAAGATCCTCCTGTCTTTAAGGAAATCAAACCGAAAATCGTGAGAGGAATAATTCCCGAGATCACTATAAAAAATGCCGTATAGTATTTCTTTTGAAATAAATGCAAAACTGAAATAATTATTATCAGCAGCAGTGATTCATATCTGACAGAAGCAGTAAGTGCTGAAAGGGCATACAAATAAAAACAGATCTTATTACTTGCACTCATGTTCTTCTTCTGATTTATTAAAAAATGAACAGAAAGAAAAATAAACGGAATAGCAAAGAGAGCGTGAAGAATGTGTTCCATCCCCGTGAATACATTAAGAGTAAGCGGAGTAATAATTATTACGGTTAACAAAGAAATTAAAATGCTGAATCCGGACATCTGGAACTTCTTAAAAATATAAAACAACATACCTAAAATCAAAAAAGATAAAATCATGTTTAATATCAGCGGAATAAAATCATTAATGCCGAATGCCGAAAAAGACATTACCAATAATAAAGACCAAAGAAGAGAAGATGATGAAGAGGAATGTTCAAAAGGAGTAATCCCGAATACACTATTCAAAGAAATATTTTTGGCAAATGCCATGTGTATGTATGCATCATCGAGAATATAGATGAATTTCCCTCCGGTTACTGAGATGCATTCTTTGTAAATTACTGAGAATAAAACAACAAGAAAAATACTTGAAAAAATTAAAGAATAATATTTTTTGATAAATCGCAAATGGAATAAATTTTATGAGCTGTTGTTTTAATAATTACCGTAAAGAGGTTTATATGTTTCAAAAACTTTCTCCCAGTTAAGCATTTCATAAATCTCAGATGATTTTCTTGAAAATACTTCCAGGTTATTTCTGTTTGAATATAAATAATTAAGTATGCTGATAAGTTCATCCGTATTGCCGTAATCAAAAACAAAACCGTTTAAGCCGCTGATAATGTATCTTTCCATTCCGGTTTGCTTTGATACAACTGTGACAAGTCCAGCTGCCATTGATTCTAAGGCAGATATAGAAAACGGTTCATAAATTCCGGAAGAAACGGCAACATCCTTGTCAGATAAAAATTCCGCATAGCTTTCCGTATCCATAAAAGGAACCTCCGAATAAAATTCCGGGATAACAGGAAAAGTATTTCCAGTGGCGTAGAGTTTAAATCGGAAATCACATTCATTCAGTGCATTTATAAGAAACTCGAATCCTTTTTCTTTTCTCCCGGAGTCTCCCGCAAAAACAATTTTCAGCATATCCCGGGTATGAAATTTTCTTGCTATACTTTTTATATGAAATATTTCATCAGTTCCGTTCGGAATAATTTTTATTTTAACTTTGTTAAAACAATAATACATACCTGCAATTCTTACAGATTCTTCCGATAAAAACAGAAGATTATCGGAAAATTTAAAAATAATATACTCGCATAATTTATCCTTTAGGTAATAGAGTTTTCCCGTTTTTCTGTAATTCAGATTTTCATGAATAACAATTCCGTGGACATTGTAAATTATACGGAATGAAAAAAAAATCCTGTAAAGAAATGCAGTTACAGCAAATCTTTCGTAAGTAATGATATGAATAAAAGCCGGTTTATGTTTCAAAAGAAATAACAGCAAAGATACTAAACCCAATCTTAAAACGGTTCCGTTTTCCGTGTCGGAAATTAATTCTCTGCCGAACAGTTTTTTATAAATTCCGAATTTATTTCCGTCAAAAAAATACTCAATAAATACCGATTTATTCTTTTTTGTGTACTCAGAAAAAATCCTTTTCGCGACTTTCTCCGGTCCGGTCAGAAATTCAGTTGGATTATACCTGCCTATAAATATAGTTTTCAATTTGATAATTGTTTAATCCTGTACAATTCAATTATTACATCTTCATAAAGATCATAACTGTTTACAATCACGTACTTCTGAAATTCAGGATCCATTGCCATATCATTGTAACAGGGACTTGCATCTTTAAAAGTAAATACACCGTTGCTGTCTTTTTTTTTCCACATAACAATCCAGTCCGGGTTAAGAGCGTAAACATATTCAGGGAGAGATTTTTCAAACCAGCTTCCGTGACGATATCCGTTTTTTGCAATATGTCTGTCAGTTAATCCCACTAAATCTATAAATCTGACATCATCAAGATAAAACGGAATAATGCCGGAAGAACCGTTTGCAACTACACTTCCGGAAGGTATAATTTTTTTTAATTCCGGCGTAATTTCTTTCAATCTGTTCCACATCACGGTTTCCTTTTTTATAACTGATTTGTCTTCTGAAATATAACTGATTGTCATCAATATAATAAAAAATACTGAAGTCAGTGCAGTTGAGTATCTGTTAAAATTATACTTTTCTTTTAAATATCGTAAGCATACAAAAGTAAGAACAGACAAATACGGAATTGCCGGAACAATAAACCTGTATTGAACCATCCAGTCACCGCCTGCAAAAATTACAAATCCAAACTGAAGCAATACAACAGTTAATGTAAAAATAAAAAATTTATTTTTTTTCAGAAATTTAAAAGAAACCGGAATTAAGATGATTAAAGGAATAAACTGAATGTTATGCAGGAAAAAATCCTTCAGATAAAATAATCCATTCTTGTAACTTTTTAATTCATAACTGCCGAAAATACTGTGACCAATTTTTGCATAATAAGTATTAGGCAGTAAGTCACCGAAGTAAAAATACCTGAATAAAAGTAATCCGGATAAGGTAATAAAATATACTGAGCTTACTTTTAAGGTATATGATTTGTCGCCTGAAACAGTGAATACAAAAAACAGATAGCAGACAGAAAATAAAATACCTTCAGGTCTTGAAATAGTAACCAGAAATATAAGCAGGGATAAAATAAACGGATTTATTTTAATTGTATCCGAGTTTAAGATCAGATAAAAAATCAGAATCTGAATAGACATATACAACATTATCTCAAATCCGGAAACTGACCAGATTATGAAAGGAAGATTAAACAGCATAAGTGCGCATGTTCCAAAAGCATTAAGATCAAATTTGAATTTCAAGCAGATCCTGAAAATGATGAAAATCTGAAAAATCACTGACAGTAAACCTGTCAGCTTTGCGCTGAATTCCGGTGATAAACCGGAATAGCTGTATAAGGAAAGTACAAACATCCACAATAATCCTGAAATTCCTTCCACATGATCCCCGTCATTAAAAACAATTCCTTTTCCGTTTGCAAAATTAGATGCATATCTGAAATAAATATACAGATCATCAACAATCCAGTCAAAGTAAGTTAAAGCAAAAAACAAATAGCAAATATAAATTAACAGTAAAAACAAATATTTGCTTTTTAAAGACTCAATTGTCATTTCCGCCGTTAATTTTTCCGATCAGCCATTTAAGCCCCAATCTGTTTTTCAAAAAACTCTTGATGGCAAAATATCTGCCGTAGGCGGAACTCAGATCAATTTTATTTTCAGACAATAGTACCACAAGAAAGTCACGCTGCTCAATATCTTTAAAATTTCTGATCAGGTGATTTCTGTATTTTGTAAAATCTGAAACTCTCCAGCTGCTAAGATGATTTTCGTAAACATTGTTATTGATAGTTCCCTGAGTCCAGTTGGTTCCAACCGGAATGTTAATAAGTACATATCTGGATTTTTTAAGACAAATACCAATCAGTTCTTCTGCAGTCTTTTTTTCGAAATGCTCAATAACATCACCGCAGTTTATCAGGTCGTAATTCAGGCTGGTAGTTTTCATAAATTCGAGTGCATCACAAATATAAATATTATCATAGAAATATTTATGGTATTCCCTGATGTAATCTGGAAAAATTTCAACACCGTCAATTATATTTTTCCATTTTCCCGAATAGTTTCTGCCACCCCATATTTCAAGAAATTCACGATAAAGAAATCCCCATCTGCCGAATCCGACACCAATATCCAGTATAGTTTCAGGATTCAGTTTTTTCACGATATCAATATTATAAGAAATATTCTGCCAGTTGGAAGTTCCCAAATTAAAGAATTATTATTCTGAAATCAAAATGCATTATTTAAAAACTAATCTTTGAGAAAGATCAGATGTTAAATAAAGTATTTATTTTTTATAAAAAAAATCTAAACCGTAAGATTTAGATTTTAAGTTAAATATATTGACAAATCAGATTAAAGTTTCTTTATGATTCTGGCAGGAACCCCGCCAACGACGGTATCAGGCGGTACATCCTTTGTCACTACTGCGCCTGCTCCGACTATTGCATTCTCGCCAATGGTAACTCCGCATAAAATAGTTGCAGAAGAGCCTATTGAAGCGCCTTTCTTTACATAAGTTTTTTCCACCTTCCAGTCACTTTCAGTCTGCATTGAACCGTCTTCTGTAGTAGCTCTCGGAAATTTATCGTTAATAAAAGTTACATTATGCCCGATGAATACATTATCCTCTATGTTTACACCTTCACATATAAAAGTGTGAGAAGAAATTTTACAGTTTTTTCCGATGAAAGCATTCTTCTGAATTTCTACAAATGTGCCCACTTTTGAATTATCATCTATTGAGCATCCGTAAAGATTAACAAAATCAAAAATCTTAACGTCTTTACCCAGTTTTACATTTACCAGATTTTTCTTATCCATATTTTGAGTAAGTTTTTAAATTATAAAATTCTATTTTGCACCTTTCCCGAAAATCATAACCGGGAAAGTTTTAAAAATCAACTGAAGATCCAGCCAGGGAGTCATATTATTGATATAATACAAATCGAGCACAACAGAATCCCTGAATGAAACAGAACTTCTTCCGGATACCTGCCATACTCCCGTACAACCCGGTAATACTGAATGCCTTCTCTTATGCCATTCATCAAATGATTCATACTCATAAGGCAGACAAGGTCTGGGACCGACAAGACTCATATCGCCTTTCAGAACATTAAAAAGCTGAGGCAGCTCATCCAGTGATGTCTTTCTGAGAAATGTTCCGAAAGGAGTTACATTTCCCGAATTCACAATTTTTGAAGGTAATACTTCGGAAGAATTGCTGTTTGTAATAAAATCTTTCATTGAAGATTCCCTGCTCTTGTCTTCGTCACTGTTTTTATACATTGACCTGAATTTATAAAACTTAAACGGCTTTCCGTCTTTTCCGATTCTTATCTGCCTGTAAAAAATTTCTCCGGGTGAAGTTAATTTAATCAGAAGTGAAATAATTAAAAAAAACGGTGACAGCAGTACTATGCCTGAAAATGCCGCTGTATAATCAAAAATTCTTTTATAAATATAATTCAGGTTTCTGTTAACTTTTGGTGAAAGGTCAACGACAGGAATACCGGAATAAGATTCGGTAACTATTTTTTCCGGAACAATATTGAAAAGTTCCGAAGTGAGCTTTACGCTTTTTTCGAGTATGTTACACCTGTCTATCAGCTGCAGAAGGCTTTCGTAGCTGATGTTGTCTATAGCGATAATTATTTCATCAATCCTGAATTTCTTAACCGTGAATTCAAGGTCATTCAGATTACCGATGCATTCTATATCTTTAAAAACAATTTTGCCTTTTTCTATATTGTCATCAAGAAAACCGGCAATTTTAATTCCGTAAAAATTTTCAAAGATCAGTTTCTCTGAAAGAATTTTTCCCGATTTCCCGCCTCCGATAATAATTACATTACTGTTACTGAGAATTTTTGAAAAATTAAGATAAAAAGGCTTGAGAATCAGCAGACGAACGAAGGACACTCCGAGAAATCCTGTTATAAAAAAGCACAGAACAAAAACTCTTGATGATAAAAGCAAACTGAATTTTATCAGAAAAGATAAAATTATTAAAATGATAGTTCCGTATAAAAAAGATTTGAGTATTGCAGCAAGGTGAGGAGCTCTTGTCAGAAATACATTTATCTTATACAGATAATTATTCTGAAATATAAAAATAAATGCTGCTGAGAAAACAAAAAAAGTCAGATAAGTAAGAGTTAAAGATTCACTTAATATGACTTTTTTATTTAAAATATCCGCAGTGATGTATTTCGATGCTACAAAAGAAAGAAACACTATCAGAAAATCAAATATTGCAAAAACATATTTATAACGCGGATATTTCATATAAGAAAACAGTTTTCAGGCAGCAAACAATTCTAAGATTTAAAAAATAATTTAATTTTGTCACAGATGTAACCAATCTGATCATCGCTTAGTTCGGGAAACATCGGCAGAGAAAGACAATTATCAGCAAGCTTTTCTGTATTTGGAAAATCTCCTTTTTTATATCCAAGATGGTCAAAACATTTCTGAAGATGCAATGGGACCGGATAATGAAGACCTGTTGAAATTCCGTTCTCGTTCAGATAATTCTGAAGCTTGTCCCTGTCAGGAACCTGAACAACAAACAAATGATAAACATGCTTGGCATATGACATTTCTTCGGGTAGCAGAACTGCATCTATGTCTTTCAACTGTTCACGGTATTTCCCGGCGACAGCTCTTCTTGCATCTGTCCATTTTTCAAGATGCTTCAGCTTTATTCCGAGTACAGCTCCCTGGATACCTTCCATTCTGTAATTATGCCCGTAAATTTCATGATAATATTTTTTCACCGATCCGTGATCTCTGTGCATTTTTACTTTCATTGCAATATCATCGTCATTTGTTGTTACTGCACCGCCTTCGCCAAATGCTCCAAGATTTTTCCCCGGATAAAAACTGAATGAAGTTACTGAACCGATTCCGCCGATTTTTGTTCCTTTGTATTCCGCTAAATGTGACTGTGCGGCATCTTCTGCCAGAATCAGGTTGTGTTTGTCAGTAATGCTTTTCAACGGATCCATATCTGCGGGCTGTCCGTATAAATGAACCGCAACAACTGCTTTTGTATTTTTATTAATTTTTTCTTCTGCTTTTTTAGGATCAATGTTGTAACTTCTTTCATCACAGTCAACAAAAACAGGTGTCGCTCCGCAAAGTGTAGCTCCCCATGCTGTTGCTATAAAAGTATTTGCAGGTATAATTACTTCATCCCCCTGCTTTAATCCGTATGCCCAAAGAGCAAGATGATTTGCATCTGTACCTGAACTTACGCCGTAGCAATGTTTTACATTATGTGCTTTTGCGAATTCTGATTCAAAATCTGAGACAGACTTTCCAAGTATAAATGCAGTATTATCTATTACATTCTGAATCGCAGGATCAATCTCGCTTTTAATTGAATCATACTGCTTCTTTAAATCTAGAAATGGTATTTTCATTGTTTTACAGTTTAGTTTTTTTAAAAAATAATTCTTTTGCCGAATAGTAAATAAAATAAGGGAAAGTACTTGCATAACGCCTGAACATTTTTGCGGGCTGCTGAAAAAGTCTGAACAGCCATTCAAATCCAGTTTTCTGAAAATGTAAAGGTGCCCTTTTGATTTCTCCGGTATAAAAACGGAAAGCTGCTCCTACACCTGTCATTATTCCTTTATTTAACTTTAAATAATTATTGTACATCCAGATTTCCTGCCTGCCTCCTCCGAGACTTACCCAGATAAAATCCGGATTAGCAGCGTTTATTCTTTCTATTATCTGTTTATCGGTGTCTTCATCCCAGTCTCCGAATAACGGACTGTATCTCCCTGAAAATATTATATCATATTTTTCGGAAGCTTTTCGGATGATTTTTAACTGAACTTCATCAGTATCGCCAAGGAGAAAATGCGAATAACCTTTTCCCGATGACAATCTGAATATCTCCTCCATAAAATCAGGACCTGCGACTCTTTCTATGTCACTGATTCCTGATAAACGGGCAAGCAGAGATAAAGGTCTTCCGTCCGGTAATGATAAAAACGAGTTATTTATTGCAATTTTTAATTCCGGATTAACTCTGAAAGCATTTACTGCATTACCTACATCAGTGACACAGATGTAATCCGGTCTGTTGTTCTTTAAATGAGAAAAAACTTCATCTGCTGCAGTGTTGATATTACAGCATGAGATTTTAATATTTTTAAAGTAGAAACTATGCAAATATAATTTAATCTAATGCTTTATAAAATGTATTTATTATGTTTTTGATGTTTATTTCCATTGTAAAATTATTCAGATAATATTCCCTGCCTGAATTTCCGATTTTCTCTCTCAGATTTTTGTTGCTGATAAGGCTGATAATCGCTTCAGCGAGCTGTGCCGGATTTTTTTTATCTGTAAGTATTCCTGTCTTTCCGTTGATTATCATTTCAGGTATTGCACCTGCATCGTTTGTAGATATTACGGGAACTGAGCAGGACATTGCTTCTATAATTACCAGCGGACATCCTTCATAAGGATACCAGGTCGGAAAAACAAGTATATCAGTATCGCTTAAGAATTTGCGCTTTCCTTCTCCGGTAACGACACCTTTAAAATTAACATATCTGCGGAGATTTTTTTCTTCGATGAATTTTAAGGCTTTGTTCTTAGTACTTTCTTCTTTTTCAGACCAGGCACCGGCAAAATTAAATTCAACATTTTTATATTTCCGTGTTACAATTTCAGCTGCCGAAAGAATGTCAAGGATTCCTTTGCTTTCAAACAGATTTCCGAGATAATTAACTCTTATATTTCTGTTTTCATCAGCAGGTTTAAAGCCGGCTGTATACTCCTGCTTTATACCATTCGGAAATGCCACAGTATTCTTTACAAGTCCCTTAAAATTACTTTTAAGTCCTTCCGTAAAAACAATCGCTGTGCTGACTTTGCCCAGTACATAATTTATGAAACGTTTGTATAATCCGAATGAATTGTTATAAAATACTTCCCTGAAATAACTTCCTTCATGAAGATGTACTATTATCTTTGCTTTTGAAAAATAAGATGTAGCGAGAATAAATAACCCGTCTCTTAAAAATGGCAGGTAGTTCGAAGCTACGGGAATATATACCAGTCCGGGTTTTACTTTCCTCAGTAATAAAACCAGATTTACAATACTTTTAAGAGCAATATATATATTTGTGAAATCAAGTCTCGAAAGATTATCCAGATTTCTGTGATCTGAAATGTCCAGATGATGAATTTCAAAAACATATCTGATTTCCGAATTGAGCAGATTTTCAAAATAGATACTTGATCCGTGATACGGCGGAGGAACACTTCCTGTCAGAATAACTTTTTCCATACTGATTTCATTTCTCGGATTTATTTAATGTTTGTTAACTGCATATTCAATTGCATCCCGGAATCCCTTTTTCATTTTTCCGACTGAACATTCCTCTTCAATTGTTTTAAGAGAATTTTTTCTCAATAATGCAGAATGTTCACTGTCAGATATCAATCTGATTATTTTTTCCGCAAAATCATTTACATTCCCGTCAACTGTCAGGTATCCGTTTATTCCGTCTTTAATGTATCCGACTCCTTCTCCGTGAAAATAACTTTCCTTATGCTGTGAAATCACCGGTGTCCCGAAACAAAATGAATGCACTACAGACAATCCCAGCCTCCCCGGAATCAGAAATGCATCACTGATATAAATCCATTTTCCGGTAGATTCTTCTTCAAGGATTTCTCCCATAAAAAAAACTTTTTTAAGTTCAAGTTCAGTGCAAAGTTTTTTAAGATTTGCATATTCAGGTCCGTCACCAATCAGAGTCAGACGGACATTCTCATACCGCAATTCAATTTCAGCAAATGCTTTTATTAAGAAATCTATTTGTTTGTCCTTTAAAAATCTGCCGATATACACAAAATGAAATTTCTCTTTTACACAAAGTTCATCCTTAATCGAATTTTTACCTCTTAAATCAAGCATCTTTTTGATTTCAATCTGCCTGTCTGTATCAAGCGTATTTGGTGCTACAAAAAAATGTTCCGACTTTACCGAATATTTTTCTGCTTCTTTCTTTCCCTCTTCCCAGTAAAAAATAACAGCGTCTGCTCGGTTTGAAAGATACAATCTCAGTTTATCCGTAAAAGAATTATCAGGATTATATCCTCTCACAGGGTCATACCCGAAACTCCATAAAATCAGTTTAAACTTTAAGAATACTCTGAGTATAAGAAGAATATATAAATTCAGATTACCTGCATTAAAAACTGATATGACTGCTTCCGGTTTAAACTGAAACAGCGTTTTATATATGCCCGAAATGAAAATTTTTCCCGATTTTCCGAAGTAAATATTTTCGGCAAATGAAAAAATATTCTTATCAGGATTAACATGATTTTTCAAAGACTCTCCCTGATAAGGATTCCCGTATAAAATTTTTAAAAAAGGGAAATCAGTCTTTAATTTTTCAAAAAATCCCGCCCTGTAATGGGGGAGTATTCTCTGAAGAATAAGTATTTTTATATCCCTGTATATCATAAGTTTGTAATTCCGTAAGCATTCTTCCATAATACAGTATTTATTATTCTCCAGAACGGAAAATCAGGAAGCCTGCTCTTTTCCCCGAACATTTTTTTGATTTTTCCGGAATCCCAAACAGAAATATTTTTAAACGATTCAGAATTGAAAATTTCATTAGCAAACATATTGCCTGATGCATTATTCAGCCAGTCATCAAACGGAGTCATAAATCCTGTTTTGATGTGATTGTTAATGACTGAATCAGGCAGCCTTTTTTTGAATAATTCTCTGAGTATTCTCTTTGTGATCCCGTGTTCAAATTTAAATGACACCGGAAGTGAAAACGCAAGCGTCATTAATCTGTAATCTATAAACGGCGATCTGATCTCTACAGAATTCTGCATTGCCGAATGATCTTCGTAATGAAGGATCTGATTGAATCCCTGATATTGAATGTTATATTTCATGAATTCAGTAAGCTTGTTTGCTGATAAAACCCCGTATTCCGGATTCTTAAAATAGCAGAAATTATTTTTTCTGAAATCAGATGTCAGGCAATTGAAAACATTTTCCCCGTAAGCAGATCTCAGATACGAGCCTGTCCTTCTGGATAAAAAGGATTTTAGCATCTGAAGGAATATGAATGAACGGGAAAATTTCATTTTATCTGAAACATCATTGAACTCCCCGACAAATTTTCCGGGATTTTTTAACAGCATATCAGAGAGATAATAACCGGATATATATCTCCCGTATCCGCACCAGGCTTCATCAGCACCCTGACCGTTCAGAATTACTTTGATGTTTCTGTTTCTTATTTCCTTCATCAGCATGTAATGAGCAAAACTTGTGGTACTGAAAACAGGTTCGCCCATACCGTAAACAAATTTATCGATTGAATCTTTCAGAAAATTTAAATCCGGATGCAGAAGATTTGCAGTTATATTGCTGCACTTATTTGAAATTTCATTTATGTATTCAGACTCGTCATATTTATATCCGGGAAAAACTGCCGAAAACGAAGATACACTATGTTCGGTTAATTCATGTTTTTCGATAAGGCTGTTCGTGATACTGGCAATAATTCCTGAATCCAGTCCTCCGCTGAGTAGTATTGAAACAGGAACATCGCTTCTGAATCTTATCCGCACTGAATCATCTAGTAGATCGTTTAGATTGTCTGATGCTTCTTTAAAGTTTATTCCGGTTTCAGATACTTCATTCAGATCGAAATACTTAAGAATTTTCATTTCTGAATTTTCCGTTAAAATACTGTGTGAAGGCTTAAGCTCGTTAATATTAATGAAAAATGTATCGCCGTTATTTGTTTTATAACCGTATGCAAGATAATCAAAAACTTTTCCGTGATTTGCTTCACTGATATTCTTTGCTTTCAGCACGGCTTTTATTTCACTGGAAAAAATAAGGCAGTTTTTGTCAATATAGTAATAAAACGGCTT